>CAYXNH010000068.1:0-13596 GCA_964466135.1 uncultured Ardenticatenaceae bacterium
CCCTGTCCTGGTGGTGGTGGTCGTATGATTTCCCCGCCGGGACGAAGACAGGAACGTGGCGATTTGAAGCGACATTCAACGGCCGAACCTATAGCCATGAGTTCACGATCGGCACGCCAACGGAACCGTTCGCACTCGACAGGCGCGGTTTTATCCCCATGGTCGCCGGTCAATAGCGATCGGGCCGGTCTGCAGTATACTTGGGCCCGTGATCACCAGCCGAACCAACCCGCAAGTCAAAACCGTGCGCCGCCTGCTATCCGACCGGCGCTTCCGCTATGCCGAAGGGATGTTTGTGGTCGAGGGCACGCGCTGGATGCGGGAACTGGCCGCGGCGTCGATCCGGCCACGGGCGCTCTATGTAACGGCCGACTGGGCGGAGGGCGACGACGGCCGCGCCCTTTTGCCCGAGCTTGGCGTGGCGGTGACGCCGGTCAGCGACGGGGTGATGGCCGCCATGAGCGACACGGAGACCGCGCCGGGAGCGCTGGCGGTGGTGCCCATGGAGCCGCGGCCGTGGCCCGATATGCCGTCGCTGCTGGTCATCCTGGACGCCGTAGCCAACCCCGGCAATATGGGCACGATCCTGCGAGCGGCGGCCGCCGCGGGGGCGGATGGCGTGCTGCTGGGGCCGGGTTGCGTGGACCCGTATAACCCCAAGGTCGTGCGCGGCAGCATGGGGGCTATCTTGCGGCTGCCGGTGCGCGCGGCCGCGTGGGAGGAGATCGCCGCTCTGGTCAGGGGACTGGACGTATGGCTGGCGGCGGCGCGGGACGGTACGGCTTACTCGGCCGTCGACTGGCACCGGCCGTCGGCCATCCTGATCGGTGGCGAGGCGCATGGGGCGGGAACGGCCGCCGAGCAGGTCGCCACAGGGCGGGTGACCATCCCGATGCGCGACGCGACCGAATCGCTAAACGCGGCGCTGGCGGCGGGCGTCCTGCTGTTCGAAGCCGCGCGACAGCGGGAATCCGCCCGGTTCACGAGTTCAGGCTCGACACACTGAACTCGCCACAGGCAATCACCTTCCCTGCCACCAGTCGTTGCGCGAGCGCGGGTCCAGGAACCCTCCCCAATCCCTCACGGCGGCCTTCACTTCGACGCCCATCGCCCGGCCGAACGGGTCGTGGCCGCGCAGCGCCGGCAGCGAGTGCCGGCCGGCGGCGTGCAGTTGCCGGTAGAGCGCCAGCAGATCGGGATCGACGCACACATCCTCGATATGGAGTACGTAGCCTTTGAACCCATCCTCACGGCCGATATGGAGCGTGACTCGCGTCTCGGACGCATACATCACCAGATACTCGTATCCTTGCCCGATATCATAGCCCGAGTCCGGCGTATAGATAACCTCGCCCTTTGTCGTGCCCATGCCCAGCAACGTCACTTCCCATTGCTGGTAGGGGCCGAGGTCGGCGTCATAGGCGCTGGTGAAGGTCGGCCTTCGCCGGTCAGCGAACATGCCGGGGAGTTGGGGCGCTTTCCGGTCATGCACTGGCCCCAGATCCACCAGTTTCAACAGCGCGTTGACCCGCTTATAGCTGCGCGCGCCCAAATTCAGATCGCGGTTGGTTTCGGGATTCACCGTGAGAGGCTTGCCGGCGATGCTAAGCGTGGTAAAAGAGGCGCCGGGGACGTTGCAATCCATCACCGGGCCAATGAGGATGGCCGGCATAAACAGGCGTTTGCTTTGCCCATCGGTCTCGGCATAAGCGACGCCCGCGGCGACGAACACCAGCAGCAGCGCCGCCCACCAGCCCAACCTGACGTGTAAAAAGTTGCTCATGTTCTTCATACTACCTCCATGAGTAACAAGGGCCGCAACGCCGTATATCGCTTGAGTCGCGGCCGGGCCGAAGTATAATCCCACAGCCGCCGAGAACAACCCTCATGCGGACACACGAAGGGACGATTTTTAGCAAATGCTCACCAACAACGACAGATTGGCCCGACAGTTGAACTTCATCATCGAGATCGATCGGCTGAAAAGCATTGTGCGCCACGCGCCATTGGTCGACGGCTCGCGGCGTGAAAATTCGGCCGAGCACAGCTGGCATCTGGCGATGATGGCTCTGGTGCTCAATGAATATGCCGACAAAGCCCTGGATGTGAACCACGTCATGCGCCTGCTGCTGGTACACGACATCATCGAGATTGACGCCGGAGACACCTTCGCCTACGACGCCGCGGCCCTGATGGACAAGGCCCGGCGCGAACAACGCGCCGCCGGCCGGCTGTTTGGGCTGCTGCCCGATGAGCAGGCGGCCGAATTCCACGCCTTGTGGGACGAGTTTGAGGCGCGGGCCACGACCGAAGCCCGGTTCGCCAACGCCATGGACCGCCTCATGCCGTTTCTCCACAACTATCTGAACAACGGCGGCGCCTGGGTCGAAAAGGGGATCGGCATCGCCCAGGTGCGCCGTCGCATTGCCCCCATCGCCGAAAGCTCGGCCGAACTCGGCCGTTTCGTCGAGTCGCTCCTGGCCGACTGCCTGGAGCGGGGCTACATCAAGCAAGAGCCGGAGGTCTGAACCGATGAGTGTCACCAATCTGGCTCGACGTCGCGGCCAAATGCTGGACGAGATCATGGCCC
The DNA here is from genome assembly GCA_964466135.1 of uncultured Ardenticatenaceae bacterium. Taxonomy (GTDB): domain Bacteria; phylum Chloroflexota; class Anaerolineae; order Promineifilales; family Promineifilaceae; genus Promineifilum. The sequence continues at coordinate 2,591 of CAYXNH010000068.1, forward strand.
ATCATCGCGAGAACCTGCCCAAGACGATGGCCGCCGTGCCGTTCGAGGATCTGCGGGCGATGACCGCCGTCGCCCCGCGGCCACGAGACTTCGAGGCCGCCATTCGCGCTCCGGGCGTCTCGCTCGTCGCCGAGTGCGGCAAGGCGTCGCCCGACAAAGGGCTGCTGATCCCCAACTACGATGCCGTCCGGCTGGCGCGTCTGTGCGAGAAAGCGGGCGCGCGGGCCGTCTCCGTCCTGACCGACGGCCGTCACTTTCAGGGTGCGCTGGAGCATCTGCGCGACGTGCGCGAGGCAGTGCGCCTGCCGGTGCTGCGCCATGACTTTATCTTCCACCCCTATCAGATCTATGAGTCTCGCCTGGCCGGGGCGGATGCCGTGTTGCTCATCGCCGCCGTGCTGAGCGACGCAGAAATGCGCGACCTGTCGGCGTTGGCCCGGAAATTGGGCATGAAGGCCGTGATCGAGGTGCATTCGGCCGAAGAAGTGGCCCGCGCGTTACCGCTGCAGCCTAGCATCATCAGCATCAACAACCGCGATTGGCAGACCTTCGAGATCGACCTCGACACGACCGCACGCCTGCGGCCGCTCATTCCGCGGGAGATCGCCGTGATGAGCGAGAACGGGATCGCGTCGGCCGAGGATATGGCGATGATGCGCGCGGCCGCGGTCGATGCCGTTTTGGTGGGTGAGGCACTGGCACGGGCGAAGGATATCGCCGGAAAAGTGAGAACGCTGGTAGCCGGTCAGTAAACCGATCCCGCGCCGCCCATCCGGGCATAGAAACCCGACAGATCCAGCGCGTCACCGGGATCGAGCACGCACACCTGCACCTCGGGGGCGATTTTGCCGGCGTACCGGGCGAACTCATGGGGTGGCCGGCTGGTCAGGCCGGGCATCAACGACCGCAACCCCGCCGGGAAATACGTCCCCCAATGGATCGGAATGGCCAGAGTCGGCCGCAACATCTCCAGCGATTTGGCCGCGCGATAGGGGTTCATGTGGCCCGGGCCAAGCGTCGGCCCCCAGCCCCACACCGGCAAAAGGGCCACGTCAAGCGCCGGGCCGATGTCTGCCATCCCCGCGAACAGGTCGGTATCGCCGGAAAAATAGATGCTGCGACTGCCGCGGATGATATAGCCCAGGCAATCAGTGCGGGGGCGGCCGGGGATCGATCGCCCGGCATGGTCCGATGGCGCCGCCTCGATGGTGACGTCCTTGACGCGCAAGCTGTCGCCCACTTCCACCTCCACCACCCGATGAAAGCCATGTCGTGCCAGATAGCCCACCGAGCCGCGCGGCGCGATCAACAGTTGATCCTTGCCCAGCCGACGCAGGGAGCGGAGATGCACATGATCGGCGTGGAGATGGGAGAGGAGTACCGCGTCCAGCGGGAGCGAACCCAGCGCGGGAACCCGCGACGTTCGCAGGAGGTGGCCCACGCGAAGGGTCAATAGCGGGTCGGTTAAGAGGTTCGCGCCGTCCAGTTCGATGAGCAGGGTGGCGTGGCCGACATAGGTAACTCGATTCACACGGCCGATTATGGCAAAATTTTCAAATTCACCCAACAGGCTTTAGGTGACTATTATCTGCGGCCGCCGGCGATCCAAACAAAAACCTGGCGATTCCCCGTCGCCAGGTTTTATGTGACTGGATTCACCCCATGCATAGCACCCTCCTAATGATGGTAAGAATATCATCTCTCAAATTACCCACAATAGGCAGTATATCGATCTTTCTCTACGTATTTTGTTTAGATTACTGAGGGTGATAACCCTGAATTGCTCTGTGTTTGACGATTATACCGCGCTCTCATACAATCTTCCCGCTAACCTTTTCCGCAAGTAGAATTCACCATCCATATCATTTGAAGGAGAAATGGTCACATGGCCAAAGCTAAAGTTGCCATTATCACGGACAGTACCGCCAACCTGCCGGTTGACATTATAAAAGAATACAACATCTATGTCATCCCCCAAATCCTGAACTGGGAAGGCACCAGTCTGCTGGATCAGATCGACATCACAACGGCCGAGTTTTACGAGCGCCTGCCGCTGTCAAAGGACCTGCCCAAGACTTCGCAGCCCGCGCCGGGGCAATTTACCGAGCATTTCCGGAAGGTGGCCGAGGGCGCCGACAGCATCGTGGCCATTTTTGTATCGGAGCTTCTGAGCGGCACGATCCAGTCGGCCCACCTGGGGGCGGAGGCGATGGGCGATTACCCCATCGAGATCGTCGATTCCCGTTCCGCGTCGTTGGGGCTGGGGTTGCTGGCGATGGCGGCGTCGCGTCGGGCAGCCGAAGGATATGATTATAAGGAAGTCGCCGAATACGTTCGGGGGCTGGTGCCGCGCATGCGGGTCATCTTCGTCGTCGACACTCTGGAATACCTCCACAAGGGCGGCCGCATCGGCGGGGCCAAGCGCCTGGTCGGCTCCATGCTGTCCATCAAGCCCGTCCTGCATCTGGAAGACGGCAAGATCGAGCCGCTGGCCTCCATTCGCACCAAAAAGAAAGCCATTCAGCACATGATCGACACCGTTCTGGAGTCGATGAAAGGCAAGAAGCACATCCATGCCGGGGTCATTCACGCCAGCGCCATCGAGGAAGCGCAAGCCATCGCCGACAAGATTCGGTCGGAGGTGACTGTGGATGATCTGATCGTCAACGAACTCACACCTGTCATCGGGGCCAACGTCGGCCCCGGCGTGGTAGGCATGGGGTATTACACCGAGGACTAACCGGCGACCGATTCGTTCCGGGGCCTGACGCCACGTCTGTTAATCAGGTTGATTCGACGCCAGGCCCTGGCGGAGCGCCATCATGCTCAGCTGCACGCGGTTGTCCACCTCCGCCTTGCGTATCATATTGCCGATATGCGTCCCCACCGTTCGGGTGGTAATACCCAGACGATTCCCTATCTCCTTATTGCCCATCCCGCTCGCGATGAGGGGTAATATCTCCAATTCACGGGCAGTCAGGTCGTCGGCCAGGCGCGGTTCGGCCTGCGAATGGCTCAGGTTTTGCAATAATTGGCGAGCGACGACGGGATCGAGCGGCATCCTCCGCGCATAAACATCATGGATACCGTCGACCAGTCCGTCCAATTTCGTGTCTTTTAGCAGGTACCCCAACGCGCCGGCGTTCATCGATTCCATGATTTGAACATCCTCGGCGAAACTGGACAGGACGAGGATTCGCGCCTCGGGCTGCTGTTTGATGATGTCGCGGATGGCGCCGATGCCGTCTTTGCGCGGCATCCTTAAATCCATCAGGATCACATCGGGTTTCAGCGAGAGAGCCATTGTCACCGCCTCCACGCCATCGGCCGCCTCGCCAATCACCTGAATTCCCGGGTGGGTCTCCAGCAAGGCGATTAACCCCTGGCGCACGATTGCATGGTCGTCCGCGATCAGTAGCCGTATTTTTTCATTCATCCGTTTATCCCTCTCCCTGGATAAGGCCGTCCCAATCCTCTCTCCGGCAATGCAAGGACCTCACTATACATAACGTAGAAGAGAACTTAGCGTAAAGGCGCGCGAACAAGCACTTTCGTCCCCTCGCCGACCCGCGACGTCAGGGTCAGGACGCCCCCCACCTTATCGGCCCGTTTTTGCATGCTCCCCAGCCCCATTCCGCCCCTGCCGGCGATGGTCGTTTCATCGAAACCGGCACCGTCATCGGCGATTGTCATCGACAGATAGCCGCCTTCTTCCATCAGGCTGATCGCGACCTGACGAGCCTGGGCATGGCGCAAGGAATTATTGAGCGCTTCCAGAGCAACGCGATAGAAAGCCTCCTCGATAGCGATCGGCAGATCGCTGATGCTCCCCACATGCACTTCGCCCTGGACGCCCGCCCGATGCTCGACAATGCGCAGTCGTTCTCTCAACCCTTCCACCAACCCCAGACGAGCCAGTGATTCCGTGCGCAGTTCGAACAGCAGCAAGCGCAACTCGCGCAAGGACAGGTCGGTCACATTCAGGATCAACCGGATGCGCTCCTGGGCCTTGGCGGTATCGTTCGCCTCAAGCGCTCCCTGGGCCGCCCCGGCAAACAGGGCGACGCTATAGATGGATTGCGTCACCGAGTCGTGGATTTCCTGGGCCAGTCGCTCGCGTTCCTCGATGATCGCCGCCTGGCGAGCGACTTGTCTCAGGCGGATGTTTTCTATGGCCGCGGCGATCTGATCGACCACGGTCACCAGCAAGGGCATGTCCTCGTCCGTCAGCCTGTCGGCCGAGTCGCACACCAGACAGAACAGCCCCAGATCGGACCCGCTGGAGCGCAACGGCAGCACGGCCAGGGTCGAATCCGTTTCACGAGGCCAGCCGACCGGCAAATCCGCTTCGGTCCAAATATAGAGCGCATTGACCGGTCGGGGCCACAGAACGGGATTGCCATGCAGGAACTCCTGCATCGCCCCGGCGATCGACGGTTGCCGGTCGATAATGGTCGACAATTTCAACTCGCTATCGTCGCCTTCGGCCAGAAAGACGGCCGCCGCCGTGCAGCCGAAGGCATCGACCGCCAGCTCCAGCGAACGTTCCAGCAGGCTTTCCAGATCGACCTTGCTGACGGCCGTCACGGTAAAGTCATAGAGCACGTTGAGTTCGCGCTCGCGCTCGCGGTAGCGTCTGGCCAGCTCAGCCGCGGCGGCTTGCTGCCCGGCAAAGAGACGGCCGTTTTCGATGGCAATGGCCGCCTGATTGGCGAAGGCAAGGGCCAGGTCGCTGTCGCTTTGGCTGAAGGCGTCCAACTCATCACGATCAATGGCCAATAATCCAATACATTCACCCTTGACCAGCAAGGGCACGCCCATCCAGGCCTGGATAAACTCAAACCCCGCGAGCGGCACCCAATCAGGTGATACCCCGGTGTCGTTGATGATCACCGGCCGCCGGGTGCGGATCACGGACATGATCGAGTTCGGACGCTGGGCCATCATGTATTCGGTTTGCTCGGGAAGGATTGGGTCGCCGTGACGCGCGGTCATCTTCAGGGCATCGTCTTCCAGCAAAATGATGGCCGCGCTTCGGAACGAGAGGACTCTCTCGAGCATGCCCAGAATTCGGCGCGAGAGTTCGGCTGGTGTCAGACCCAGTGTCAGGTGGGCGGACACCTCGCGCAGGGTCAATTCACGGCGGTACGCCTCTCGCTCCGCCTCAAGCAGCCGCCGATTCTGGATGGCGACGGTCACCGAATCGGCGATCTCGTGGGAAACGGCGATTTCTTCCCCGGACAGCCGGCGTACTTCATTGAGCACGATGATCAGCCCGCCGATCAACTCATCCCGATAGCGGAGCGGCACCGTCAGCAACGATCGGCCGCCTCGCTCGACAAGTTCATCCACGCCCGGCGAAACCCCCCGCATTTCCCCTATATCCGGGATATAAAAATCCTGACCCTGGTCCAGGTGCCTCAAGGCGTCCAGCATCGTGATCGGCAACATTCGTCCGGCCGGGTAGATGGGATTAGTGCTTTTCAGGATGAACAGGCGGTTATTGGCAGGTTCGATGAGGGCGATCGAGATGGATAGCGCCGGGATGATTTGTTGGATGTGATTGATGGAGATATCGACGATAGCCGACAACGATTCGGCCGACAGCATGGCCAGGTCGATCTCGTGCAGCCGCCGCAGGCGCTCGGCATATTCGCGCTGCGTTTGTTCGGCACGAATTCGCTCGCTAACTTGGGCGGATAAGTCGCGATTGCTCTTCGCCAGTTCGTCGCGCGAGGTTTGCAGTTCCGATTGGGCCTGCCGCAGGGCAGATGTGGCCGAGCGACTTAGCTTCTCCTGCTGCTGCAACAAATCCGCTTCGGCCGCTTCGGCAAAGCCGCCGGCTATACCCGCCAGCAACTGCCCCAGCCGCATCGGCTCATGCGCGCCAAATTCCACGCTCAGGCAGGCCAGCGTCTTTTCCAGAGCCTGCGGCTTACGGATGTTCAATCCAACGAGTTCGCGGCCGATGGCCCGGCCGGTCTGTGTGACTCCCTCGGACGATCGACCGTCTGCCAGCGCGTCGGCCGCGTTGGCCGCCAATCGCTCCAGGCGCTTCCGCAGGTCATTGACTGCCAGGGGGATATAGGCGATACCAACGATGGCTGCCTGCCAGGCGGCGGCGATTTCAACCGGCCGATCACGGGCTTGATCTCCCGCCATTCGCTCATTCATCTCCCGGGAGAGCCATCTACGGCTTACGCGCCACCCCCGCCCAGCCCACACCGCGCTCCGGGTTGTCGAGGAGCGGATCATCGGGATCGTCAGGGCGCCAGCTTGGACCGTGCACCAGGCCCGGATCGAGGAGTTCAAACCCGTCAAAGTAGCCCAGCACGGTGCGGTAAGGGCGAGGCGTGCCGGGAATCGGCAGCTCGATGGCCAGTTGCTCATATCTGGCAATCACATCAGGCGGCGCATCATCAGTAGTCCATACGCTAATCGCCATATAGCTGCCCGGCGATAGCCTGTCCTTAAAGGCCTGCATCATTCGGGTGGCTTCGTCATCATCGGCAATATAGTGGATAAGCGCCACGGCGATCAGGCCCACCGGCCGGGAAAAGTCGATCAGTTCCCTGACGACGGGGTGGTTCAGGATGGTATCCGTATCGCGCGCATCGGCCAGAATGGCGGCCGCGCCCGGATCATCAGCCAGCAAGGCGTTGGCATGGGCGATGGCCACCGGCTCGATATCGACATAGACAACACGGGCGTCCGGGATATAGCGCCGAACGATCTCATGCACGTTGCCCGCGGTGGGGATGCCGGAGCCTAAATCGAGGAACTGATCGACCCCTTGTTGGCTGATGAACGACGCGGCACGGCGCATAAAAGCGCGATTGGCCTGGGCCGTCAGCTCCAGATCGGGGATCAACTTCGCGAACCGGTCCCCCGCAAGTCGGTCGATCTCGAAATTGTGGTGCCCGCCCAGCACGTAATCATAAACGCGAGCCACCGACGGCCGGTCAAGATCGACGCCTTGCGGGATCCAGTCGGACTCCTGATCTCTCTGTTGTGTCATGTGGTCTCCAATGCGATGAAATGGAAGCCCATTATACATTTTAAGCTGCCCGCGGCAATCAGCTCAGCGCGCGCCGCACGTGGGAGACCCAGTCGGCCAGTTCACCGGCCAGCAAGCCGGAATCTCCCCAGTAGTCGCGGGCCAGCTCTCCGGCCGCGCCGTGGAGGTAGCCGGCCAGCACAGCCGCCTCGTAAGGCGCTATGCCCTGGGCCAGCAGGCCGACGAGGATACCGGCCAGCACATCCCCGCTGCCGCCCACGGCCAGGATGGGGTTGGCAAACGGCAGGAGCGTAGCGCGGCCGTCAGGCGCGGCGATGACCGTATAGGCCCCCTTCAGGACGATGACATGACCCCACTCGGCCGCTTTCTCTCGCGCCAGATCGATCCGGTCTTCGTCAAGCAAGGCGCTGAGGGGGCGGCCGGTCAGCCGCGCCATCTCGCCCGGATGCGGCGTCAGGACAGTGTTCGGCGGCAGCCGTTTCGGCCAATCATCCATCCCCGCCAGCTGGTTCAGCCCATCGGCATCGACCACCAGCGGCGGAGCCTGCCCCTCGCCCAACTCGCGCAAGCCGTCGAGCATGGCCCCCAGAAAGGACCCGGCCTCCCCCAGCCCCGGCCCGATCAGGATCGCCTGGTAATCCTTGAGCAAACCCAGGAGCAGATTGGCGGTCGAGACCCCCAGCAAATCGGTGTCGGTCACGGCCGGGTAGGTAGCCTCGGGGAATTGCCCGGCCAGCGCGGGGCGCAACCGTTGCGGCACGGCCAGGGTGACCAGACCCACGCCGCTGCGAAAGGCGCCGCGCGCGGCAAGGGCCGGCGCGCCCCAATAGCGTATGCTCCCGGCGGCGATGAGCGCGGTGCCGAACGTGCCCTTGTGCCCGTCCGGCGGCCGTCTGGGCAGCGTGCGCCGGGCCAGCTCGCTCGTCGCCAGCTCGACGGGCAGGGCGGCAACGCCCGGCAGCTCGGAGTCGATGCCGATGTCGGCCACCACCAGCTCGCCACAGGCGGCCGCGCCGGGAAATTTGAAGTGGCCGCGCTTCGGCCCGGCGAAAGTGACCGTGATGTCCGCCGGGATGGCCAGCGGGTCCAGCTCGCCGGTGTCACAGTTCAACCCGCTGGGGCAATCGACGGCCACGACCACCGGCCACGACTCCTCCGCGGCCGCATCCTCCGGGGCCACCGGCGGCGCGGCCACGCTGATCAGGGCGGGCCTGTTGTTCGTCGCTCCCCGTCTTTCGGCCACGTTCTGATGAACCTGCCGCAGCAAATCGGCAGGCAGCCCCTCAATGGGCCGCGACACACCCGTTCCCAGCAGCGCGTCGATGAGGATATCGGCCGTTTGCAGGCGATGATGCAAGGCCCGAAAGCGCGGGTCATAGTCGGCCAACAGAACCTCCAGCCCCATCGCCTCGACCCGCGCCATGTTGTCATCTTCGGCGGCCGCCCTCGGCTTCAGCAGATAGAAGGCGACATTCGCGCCCGCCTCGGCCAGATAGCGCCCGGCCACCAGTCCGTCGCCGCCGTTGTTGCCCGGCCCCACGAGCACGAGCGCCTGCCGGTTGGCCACGTCATGGCGTTGCTCAATGGCCTCGGCCACGCGCCAACCGGCCGTCTCCATCATCCGGGCGTAGGAGTGGCCGGCGGCATCGGCCGCTTTCTCCGCGTCTCGCATCTCGTTGACTGTGAACAGTTTGATTGTCATGGGAGTTTTGACCGCTGGTGGCATTCGCGAAGGTGTGCCCCCGGCAGGGCTCGAACCTGCAACTTTCGGCTTAGAAGGCCGACGCTCTGTCCAATTGAGCTACGGAGGCGATCAATCCAATTGTAATGGGTGGGGATTGCCGCGTCAACGCCGCTTGGGCGTCAACGCCGCCCGGCGGGAGCGGCCGATCATGGCATTGGTCTTCCGACCGATACGGCTGTTACCGGACAGGGATCCGGCGCGCCGGTTTACCTGCCGATCCGGCGACGGAGCTAATCTTCATCGAACAGCGGCCGGATGCCGTGGTAGATCTGCGGGCCGCCGAAGGTCTTGGCGATGAGGTCGGGCTGTCTTTGCACCCGCTCGGCGATCTCGGCCGCGGTCAGCGGTTCGTTGCCGTTGGCCAGCAGCACGCTGAACACGGCATCCACCAGGGAGCTTTGCGTCGCCAGGTCGTTGCCATGCCGGTTGAAGTAGCTGCGCACGAGATACTGGAAGGAATCGACCTGGCGCACCTCGCCAGTTTTTGAATCGACCAGATCGACCTGATCGGCGGCTATCTCCTGCCCGGCCTCGCCGCCCAGCGACAGCCGGGTCAACAGGTAGGTCTTCAGATCGAGATGGCTCTCATCCCACCAGGAATAGTCGATATAGAATCTGGTATCGGATGTCACACGGCGCAGGTTTGCCGTTTTAATCATTGGCCGCGGATTTTTGGACAAAGATAACGTCTCCTCGTCAGCTGCCGGCGCTAGGCCGCGCCTGTATATTGCCAGTAATGGTCGCCCACCGGTTTGAACGCGGGATTGCGCACCAGTTCGGCGAAGATCGGACCCGGCGGCAACCGTCGCAGCATGTTGACGGCGCTGTAGAGCGTCTTGGCATGGACGGTGTTTTGCGGCGTCAATCCGGCCAGAGTCGGGAATACCTCGGTCAGCAAACCTGCCACCGATGTGGAGGGCGATGAGGCCCGGCGCGCGTGAGCGTCGATGGCCGTCACCACATCCGTGCCGACGATCAGCAGATCGTCATAGCCGCAGGGAACGGAGCGACGACTCAGTTCAAACTGAATCCGGTTGTCTTTCACCACAGCCAGCCGCACCCATTCGCGTTGCGGGCGACGGCGATCGTAGCCCAGCATGATGACCCCGGGTTCGGAACCGGGCTGCAGGTGAATAAACCCGCTGACCGGTATCTGGTTATCGCGATACCACTGGGACAGACCGTACACATAGCGCCCTTCGGCCACCACCCAGGCCGGGATGCGCTCGCCGGTCTGATCATCCATCAGGATGATCCGCTGGCGCGGCGATCGGTCGGGGTTGAACAGCGCACGCGTCTTTGAGTTGATGGGCAGCGTTCCGGCCCATCGATGCGGGTAGGACAGGGTGATTTGGGTGGGGCCGGCCGTCTCGACTGGAGGCAGATCGGACCACTCATCATCCAGTTCCTGTTCCAGCAAGAGTTGTTGCGGACTCAGCACGCCGCGATCGTAAGCGATCGGCTGGTAGGCGAGTCGTTCGGGGATAGTCTGGACGCCCTCCGGCTCCATGCGTCGCAGGAACCATGTCGGCACCCCATAGGACGACACCTCATCGAAACGGCCGTCGAGCAGCATTTGCTGCGTCAGGGAGAAATCCTGCACGGAGGGGTCGATGTCGGGATCAAGCTCCAGCTGGGGGAGGATCTCGGCCGTGGTCAGAGGACCGCCGTCGGCCACTTCCAGGATGGCCTCGGTCAGATGAAGATGACCGATATTGATGTCGGCCAGGAGTGACTTCACGAACCAGCGATTGCCGACGCTGATGAAGTCCTCTCGCCCTTGCAGGGATTTGCCGATCTTCTTGGCCACGATAGGGCCATAAGCCGCCTGAATGTCCTGGGCATCGCCGATCATCCGGGCGGTCAGTTCGTCGTCGCCGTTGTCGATATTCAGCAGATGCTGTTCCTTGAAGTCGGCCGCAAATTCACGCGACTTGCCCTTGATCTCGACCTCGATGACGTTGAACTGGCCGTAATCGGGGTTGAACCCCTCGCGCACGCCGGTCACCACGCCCTGGGCCAGCTTGAGCGCCGGGAAGATCAACTCCTCCCCGACTTCATAGGTGCGCTGCGGTTGGTAGACAGTGCGGCCGGTCATGACGCGCCGCAGCTCCCTCTCGCGCTCCTGCACCCGATGTTGAATGATCAACTCAGCCAAACCGGCCGATGTCTGGGGTTTTCCCGTTTCAAGAAAGTAGTTGTAGATTTGCTCGAGGTCAGAATCGGAGAGCGAGAATCCGGATT
>CAYXNH010000069.1:0-12922 GCA_964466135.1 uncultured Ardenticatenaceae bacterium
GCGAGACGACGCTGGCCGACGGCACCCCGGCCCTGATGAGCGACGGCGCGCCGTCCGACTGCGTGGCGCTGGCCCTGCTCGGCCGCGTGCCCAAGGTCGATCTGGTCGTGTCGGGCATTAATTCCCACGGCAACCTGGGTCATGACGTCACCTACAGCGGCACGGTGACGGCGGCGATGGAGGCGGTCATCGCCGGCGTGCCCGGCCTGGCCTTCTCGCTGGCGGCCACCGACAAGGCGATCGATTGCGGCGGTTACGGTCCGGCGGCCGACTATGCCGGGCGCATCGTGGCGAAGTTGATCGAGCGCGGTCTGTCGCCCGACCTGCTGCTCAACGTCAACGTGCCCTGTCTTCCGGCCGAGCAAATTCGGGGGATGCGCGTCACGCGGCAGGGGTTGCGAATCTATCGCGACCTTCTCGACGAGCGCGTCGACCCGCGCGGCGTGCCATACTACTGGATCGGCGGCGAATATCCCACCGGCGTGCCCGACAACGGCACAGACTTCGGCGCGCTGGAAGAGGGCTATGTGTCGATCACCCCGCTGCAACTCGACCTGACCAACAACGTGGTGATGGAACGGCTACAGGAAATGACGAATGACGAATGACGAGTGACGAATGAAGAGGAACTATTCCCAATTCGTAATTCCTAATTCGTAATTCCTAATTCGTAATTCCTAATTCGTAATTCCTAATTCTCCCCCATCCCCTGTTTCTTCTGCTCCTGCATCGCCGCCGCTTCGGCCCGAATTTGTTCCGCCCGTCGGCCGTGGAGCGAATAGCCGCCCAGCAGCAGGAAGGCCGCCAGCAAGGCCAGCGCCGTCGTGCCGCCGGTCAGCATTCGCATGCCGAACAGCGCCGAGGCGGGCTGCACGGGATTGAGAACGCCCGCGCTGGGGCTGACGTAGCCCGTCAGGCTGAAGATAATGGCCGTCAGGATGCCCTGAATGACGAAGGCGAAGCGGATGACCAGGCCGTTCATGCCGAAGAACATGCCCTCGCGCCGCGCCCCGTGGGCCACCTCGTCGGCGTCGGTGATGTCGGCGATGAGCGGGTTGGTGAGGGCCAGCAGAGCCGCCAGCACGACGCCGAAGAGGATCGTGCCGACCAGTCCCCCGGCAAACGTGGTGGGGAAGAAGAAGTAAAGCGCGATGATCGCTCCCAACAGCGACGCCGCCCGCAGCGTCTGCCAGACCCCGAAGCGCTGCGACAATTTCAGCCACAACAACATGGCCGGCAGGGCCGTCAGGAACGCGGCCGCCAGCAGCAGCGAATTCTGCATGTCGGCTTCCAGCGTGACGCCCCCCAACTGCGTCGGCCCCTGAATCATCAGCACGTATTTGGCATAGAACGGGATGGCCGCCGACAGCCCCAGAAAGACATACTGGATCATCAGGTTGGCGGCGAGGAAGAACAGAAAGTCGCGGTTGCCCATCGTCAGGCGCAGCGACTCGCGGAACGGGGGCGACGGCTCGGCGGCGAACTCGGTGCGTTCCTTGCTGCCCAACAGCGTCAGCAGCAACGAGATGAGCGTCACGATGGTCAACAGCCAGGCCATTTGCCCGCGATTGCTCCAGTCCGCCCCGGCGATCAGCGGCGGCAAGGCCACGCCGATCAGCAAGCCGACGATGGAAAACGACTCGCGCAAAGTCGACAGCCCGGCCCGGTCCTTCTCACTGCTGACCATCTCCGGGAACAGCGACGTCCAGTTCATCACAAAGACCGTCCAGAACAGGTCGAACAGCAGCACAATGGCCAGAAAATAAAACAGCGTGGCGAACTCCGACCAGTCTGTGCTCTGGAACGGGAACCACAGCAGGTAGAACGTGATGACCAGCGGCAGGAGCGCCCCATACATCCACGGCAGGCGGCGACCCCAGCGGGTTCGCGTCCGGTCGCTCAGATAGCCGGACAGCGGGTCATTGATGGAGTTCCAGATGCCGTAGATGGCCCACACCACGCCGATCCACGCCGCCCGCACGCCGAGCGTGTCGATATAGAGGAACTGGATGTAGGTGGAGAAGGCCTGATAGGAGAGGGCGACGCCGACAGAGCCGACGCCATAGAGCAATCTTTGATAGGGACGGGTCGATGCCATAATTCCTTTTTCACGCGAACGGCTGGTCATGATTACCGGCGCGGCCGCCGGGGACACCAGGCGATACTTTAACCGATGTGGGCGATCGGTCAATGATTTCGAATGACGGATTACGAATGACGAATGACGAATGCGCCCGCGGGTTGGATTCCCCTCCTCCATTTGCTAGACTCATCCCCAGATATCTCGTGAATCATCATCTGGAGAAAAGCCCTATGTCTCATACCAACTATCTCATCATCGGCGGCGGCATGACCGGCGCGGCCGCGGCTAACGGCATCCGCGAACTGGACCCCGCCGGCACCATCACCATCATCTCCGCCGATCATGAGCCGCCTTACAACCGTCCCCCGCTCTCGAAGAAGCTTTGGGGCGGCAAGATGACCGTCGAAAACATCTACATCAAGCTGCCGCTGGGGATCAACCTGCGGCTGGGCCACAGCGTCACCGCCATCGACGCCGATGCTCGCCAGGTCACCGACGACAGCGGCGCGGTCACCACCTACGACAAGCTGCTACTGGCCACCGGCGGAACCCCCCGCCACTTGCCCTTCGGCGGCAACGCCGTCAACTACTACCGCACCCTCGACGGCTACCGCGCGCTGCGCACCGACGCCGACCGTGGCGACAATTTCCTCATCATTGGCGGCGGCTTCATCGGCTCGGAGATCGCCGCCGCCTTGCGCAAGCAGGGCAATCAGGTGACCATGGTCTTCCCCGAGCCGGGCATCTGCCATCGCCTCTTCCCGGCCGACATGGCCGCCTATGTCAACGATTACTACCGCCAGCAGGGCGTCGAAGTGCTCAACGACGAGAGCGTCACCGGCATCGAGAACTCGGACGGGAAGGCGGTCGTCGTCACCGGCAGTGGCCGTCGCATCTCTGTCGACCGCGTCGTGGCCGGCATCGGCGTCATCCCCGACGTCGCCCTGGCCGAGAAGGCCGGGCTGGAGACCGGCAACGGTATCGTCGTCGATGAATACCTGCGCACCTCTCGCCCGGAGATCTACGCCGCGGGAGATGTGGCCAACTACCCCGACGCAGTCCTGGGCATGCACCGGCGCGTGGAGCACGCCGACGCGGCGCGCGCGATGGGCCGGGCCGCGGGCCGCAACATGGCCGGCGCGAATGAGCCGTACACCTATCTGCCGATGTTCTACTCCGACCTGTTCGATCTGGGTTATGAGGCCGTCGGCCAACTCGACACCCGGCTGGATATGGTCGAGGATTGGCAGGACGGCTATCGCCACGGGGCGGTCTACTTCATGAAGGAAGGCCGTGTGGTGGGCGTGCTGCTGATGGACATCTGGGATCGGGTCGATGAGGCACGCGCGCTGATCGAGGCCGGCGAGACGGTTGACCCGAAGTCGCTCATCGGCCGCTTCAAGTAGATCAGAGACCCGACTTTTTCAGTCGTTGCAGGTAGCGCCAACTGAGGATGATGCCGGGCACGAGGACGACCGCGACCGCCCCCAGCAACAGCCAGGCGTACCGGTCGACCGTCAGCCCGGGCACAAAATAGAGCGCCACGGCGGCCACCACGGTGACGACGCCCGTAGCCAGCAGCCAGCGCGCCACGTACCGGTTGGCCTTGTACCACAGCGTCTCGTCGCCGAGGGTGCTGGGCACGCGAAAGCCGAACCACGGATTCGGCGGGACCTTGCCCAGCATCAGGGGGACGGCCAGCGCCACCAGCAGCAGCCCGAACACTACATAGAGCAGCATGAGGGTGAATATCGGGCTAATGGACGAATCTTGCATATGAATCAAGGATGTCGCATGGGTCAGGCAACCGGGCGATCATCTCCAGGGAAACGCGCAGTCTCCCTTCCCGGTTGCCTGACCCTTCTGCGCGGGGATCGCAACCTGACAGATTGCGCCACAGCTGACAGATTGCGCCACAGCTGACAGATTGCGCCACAGCTGACAGATTGCGCCACAGCCGACAGGTTGCGCCACAGCTGACAGATTGCGCCACAGCTGATACGGGATTTGGGTGGAGAAACAGTCATAAACCCGGCGTGATTTTGACGGCAGGTTTGGCTTCAACTATCATTAACCAATGAATCAGACGCTGTCGCAAATTCTGGTACTCGTTGGGAATGACGAGGTGCGGAATCCATAAGGCCTAATCAATTCAATCAGCTTTATACGAGGGTCACGCCCGCGTTCGTCGGCCCGTCATGCCGGATTGACCACATACATGCACTATTATGGAAGAGAATCAGCAAACCACACGAATCCTGGCCATTGAGACCTCCTGCGACGAGACGGCGGCGGCCGTGGTGGCCAACGGGACGACCATCCTGAGCAATGTCGTGGCCTCGCAAGTGGAGATGCACGCCCAGTACGGCGGCGTCTTTCCCGAGGTGGCCTCTCGCCGCCATGTGGAGACCATCTACCAGGTCGTCGAGGAAGCCATGCGACAGGCCCATCTGGGTTTCGACGACCTCGATTGCGTGGCCGTCACCCGCGGGCCGGGGCTGGTCGGCTCGCTGCTGGTGGGCGTCAACATGGCCAAGGGGCTGGCCGTCAGCCGGGGTTTGCCGGTGCTGGGCATCAACCACATCGAGGGCCATATCTACTCCCTGTGGCTGACCGAAGATGCACCGCAGATTCAATTTCCGCTGGTGACTCTGGTGGTCAGCGGCGGCCACACCGACCTGTACCTGATGACCGACCACGGCCGCTACCGGCTGCTGGGGGCGACGCTGGACGACGCCGCGGGCGAGGCCTTCGACAAGGTCGGCCGTTTGCTGGGGCTGCCCTATCCCGGCGGCCCGGCCATCGACGCCGCCTCCGAGCGGGGCAATCCGACCACCTTCCGCTTCCCGCGGGCGGTCATGGACGCCGAGCACGGCTATGATTTCAGCTTCAGCGGCCTGAAGACGGCCGTCATGCGCCAGGTGAGCCAATACCACTCGCCCGCCGGCATGCCCGTGGCCGATCTGGCCGCCGGGTTCCAGGCGGCCGTGGTCGACACGCTGGTGGAGAAGACGGCCGCGGCGGCGCGCGAGTTCGAGGCGACGGCCGTCCACATCGCCGGGGGTGTCTCGGCCAACCGGGCGCTGCGGGCGGCCATGAAGGCCCGGCTGGACATCCCCGTGCGCGTGCCCCCCTTGCCCCTGTGTACCGACAACGCGGCCATGATCGGCGCGGCCGCCCATTTTCATTTCATCAAGGGGCGTCGCGACGGGATCGATTTCGACGTGACCCCCAGCCTGCAACTGGTGTAGAGGCGATGAGCAACGAGACCGCACCTCTCCCCCACATGGACAGCACGGGCGTGGCCCTCAACGCCGACGCCCGTTTTCGCCACGTCTTCGCCGAGGGATTTGACCCCATCCTGCTGACCGACTTCATGGGCCGGATCATCGACGGTAACCGGCAGGCGCTCACTTATTTCGGCATCGACCGCCGCTCATTTCCGGCCATCAACATCCGCGACCTGCACCACCCCCGCGAGCCATTGCCCAGCGTGGAGAAGCTGACCGGCCCCGGCTCGATGAGCTTCCGCAGCCGCGTCGTGGCCCAGCGAGTCATCGACGGCCGCCCGCGGCAGGTGACGCTCGACGTGGAGGTGCGCGCCCGACGGCTGACCCCCGGCCGCGAGGGGACCTGGCAGTGGATCTACCACGACATCTCCAGCCGGGTCGAACTGGAGGAGATGCGCCAGGACCTCATCGCCATGCTGCTCCACGACCTGCAAAGCCCGCTGGGCAACGTCATCTCCGCCCTCGAACTGCTGAAGATGCGCATGGACGGGATGAACCCGGACGAGACGCTGCTGAGTCTGGCGGACATCGCCTCGCGCAGCAGCGGCCAGCTGCAGCGACTCATCGCCGGTCTGATGGACATCAGCCGGCTGGAGGCGGGGCAGCCGGTGGGGCCGCAGCGGGCGACGACCCTGTCGGCGCTGACGGCCGAGGCCTATGACATCGAGGAGCCGTCGTTCGCCCGGCGCGGCGTCACCCTGGAGACCCATCTGCCGCCCGATTTGCCGTCGCTCTTCGTGGAGCCAAACGTCATCAGCCGCGTGCTGCTCAACCTGTTCGACAACGCCCTGAAGTACAGCGCCGACGGCGAGACGATCACCGTGGAAGCCCAGCCGCTCGGCGACGGCTTCGTCCGCGTCAGCGTCAGCGACCGCGGCGCGGGCATCCCCCAGGAGTTCCGCGAGACGATCTTCGACAAGTTCCGCCGCATCAAGAACGACGGCTCCTCCAAGGGTCTGGGGCTGGGGCTGGCCTTCTGCCGTCTGGCGGTGGAGGCCCACGGCGGCCGCATTTGGGTCGATGACGCGGAGGGCGGCGGGGCGCGGTTTAATTTGACGTTGCCGGTGGCCGATTAGCGGTTGGTCCCTGGCGGCCGCCTTTACCGGCTGGACTCGATCCATCCCGAATAAACCAAACCTCATGAGACTCTACTACACCGACTCCACCACCCTGACCTTCATGGCCGAGATCGTCGCCACCACGACCCACGACGGCCGACCGGCAGCCATCCTCGACCGCAGCTGGTTCTACCCCACCTCCGGCGGGCAGCCCCACGACACCGGGAAACTGTCGCAGGGGAATGTGACGGCACGGGTGATCGACGTCGTCGAGCGCGAGGGCGACGAGGTCGTGCTCCACGTCCTCGAGCGGCCGCTGGAGCCGGGACCGGTGGTGGCCGTGATCGACCGCGACCGTCGACGCGACCACATGCAGCACCACACCGGCCAGCACATCCTGTCGGCCGCCTTTGTGGCTGTGGCCGGGGCCGAGACGGTCGGCTTCCACCTCAGCCCGCAGACGGCGACCATCGACCTCGACCGCGCCGACCTGCCGGCCGAGGCCGTCGACGCCGCCGAAACGCTGGCCAACGAGATCGTCCTGCAGAATCGGCCGGTGGGCGTGCGCTTCGTCAATGAGCGGGAGGCGGCCGCGTTACCGCTGCGCAAGACGCCACCCGGCCGCGACGGGCTGCTGCGGCTGGTGGAGATCGAGAGTTTCGACCTGAACGCCTGCGGCGGCACGCACGTAGCCCGCACCGGCGAGGTGGGGCTGATCAAGATCGTCGGAACGGAGCGACGCGGGGCGACGACGCGCGTCGAGTTCCTGTGTGGCGGCCGCGCCCTGGCCGATTATCGCGCCAAACAGGCGGTCATCCGCGAGCTATCGGCGACGCTGACCACCGGCGCGGCCGAATTGCCCCCGGCGGTGCTGCGGCTGCTGGAGGAGAACAAGGAGCTGCGCCACGAACTGCGGCGGCGCGAGGCGGCCATGCTGGCTCTGGAGGCCGACCGTCTGGCCGCCGAGGCCGAGCCGTTGGGCGATGTGCAGCTGGTGGCGCGGGTGTTTGCCAATCGTCCGGCCGACGAGTTGCGACGACTGGCGACGCTGCTGGCTGAAGCCGGGGGGACGGTAGCCCTGTTGGGTCTGGCCGGGGAGCGGTCACAACTGGTTTTCGGCCGCTCGACCGACGCGCCGGGAGCGATGGACGCGCTCATCAAGCCCGCGCTGGCGACCCTCGGCGGGCGCGGCGGCGGCAACGCGGCTCTGGCCCAGGGGGGCGGTCCGGCGGCCGATGAGACAACCTTGCGAGTCATCATCGAATCGGCCGCCAGACAATTGCGAGAGCCTTAGGCCTCGCGAGCCATTAAGATCCACCATCCACGGCAGGGCTGGACGCCATCGGCAGATAGAGGAAAAAGCTGGTCGGCGCTTCGGTCAGTTCGAACGCGCCGGAGTCGCAAAAACCGTCTTCTTCCTGGGGACGAGGCAGGCCGCGCTGGTCGATGATGACCGTTGAGCCGCAACCGGAAAACCCGACGGGAACGACGTTGAGCGCGTCGCTGTCGTCGCCCAGGGCGTGGGTGGCCGTCTTGCCCGGCGCGTTGAGCGCCAAAGGCAGCAGTTTGGCGTCGGCCGCCGGGAAGTCCTCGGTCTCCTCATGCAGGCGGCAGGTGTCGTCGTCGTCGAGATTGTAGCCGCCGGAGAAGATCGAGCCGCTGGGGACGGCGCAAGCGGTGCCGGGGCCATCGACGACGATCGTCGCCGTCAGCGTGACGGTCGAGGTGGCCTCATCCCCGGCAACGGTGTGGATGCCGCCACCGCCGGCGGAAGCTGTGTTGCCCGCCACCGTGGCGTAGTTGAGGTTGGCCGTGGCGCTCCCGCCGGTCGATTCGTTGAACAGGCCACCGCCCGCCATAGCCAGATTGCCCGACAGGGTCGAGTTGACCACCGCCAGCGTCGCGACGCCCTCGCCGGACGAGGTGTTGAGGATGCCGCCGCCGTCCGTCCCGGCTATATTGCCCGACAGGGTGGAGCGAATGACGCTTAGCGTCGCCGCCGTGTCGCCGGTCGAGATGGAACGAGTTTCATCCGGCGGCAGAGGTAGCTCGCTGCCGACATTGGCCACGCCGCCGCCGCGCGCGGCCGTGTTGTTGGTCAGGGTGCTGCTCTCAATGGTCAAATGACCGCGATTGTAGACGCCGCCGCCCCAGTCACCCGTTGGGCCGCCGCTGCCCCGGCCGCCGGCGATGATGATATCCAGCAGGCGAACCGTCGTCTCCGGCTCGATGGTGACTACGGTGCCGGACAGATTGCCATTGAGGACGAAGCCGTCGCCGTCGAGGAGGATCTCCGTCGCTTCGGTGTTGTCGAACGCCGTCGTCGAGGCGGTCAGATTGATGTTGCTAGCCAGCGTGATGGCATGGCTGCCGGGACCGGCGTCGTTGACGCAAGCGATGGCCGCGTTCAGCTCCGCCTCAGTAGCCGGCAGATAAGGAGCCTCGCAAGTTGGGGGAGGCGGGGGAACGACGTCGGAATAGTCGCTCTCATAGGCGCCGATGTCGCACAGAGGTTCGGGCAACGGCCGCGTCGCGCCGCGCTGGTCGGTGACGATATCCGTGCCGCAGCCGAGCGTGCCGGTGGGCACCTGGCTATGGGCGTCGCTGTCCTGGCCGATAGCCTGGGTCTGGGTCGTGCCCGGCGCGTTCAACGCCAATGGCTCCAGAGCCGGGTCGCCGCCGGGGATGTCACCGGTTTCGATCAGGCCGCAGGAGTCGTCTGTGTCCAGATTGTAGCCGCCGGAGGTGATGACGGAGCCTCCGGTGGCGGCGCAGGCCGCGCCTTTTTCGCCGGCGCTGACGATCGACGCCGACAGGTTGACCGTGCCGCCGGGCTTATTGAGGATACCACCGCCGAGAGTGGCCGTGTTATCGGCTACGGTCGCGAAGACGAGGGACAGCTCAGCCTGGCCGCTATTGGGATTGTTGAGGAGGCCACCGCCGCTGTAGCCGGCGCTGTTGCCGGAGACGGTGCTGTTGGTCATGGTGACCGAGGCCAGGCCAAGATTGCCGTTGTTGAAGAGGCCGCCGCCCTGGTTGGAAGCCTCGTTATCGATGAGCGCGGCGCGATTCAGGGTGATGACAGCCTCCCCGTTATTGCCGTTGTTGAATATTCCGCCGCCACTTTTGGAGGTGTTGCCGCCCACGGTGGAATCGGTCAGGTCGATGGTTGCCGCGCCGCTCAACCCCTGGTTATAGAGACCGCCGCCGGAATCGGTGGCGATGTTGTCGAGGACGGCCGAACCATTGACGGTCACAACAGCCGTTCCGCCGTTGGCGTTGTTGTAGATGCCGCCGCCGAACCGGGAGACCTCGTTTTCGGTCAGCTGCACCCCATCCAGAACCAGTACCGGCGATATCAGGTTGTCACCGTAGTTGATGATGCCTCCGCCGTTACGGGCGCTATTGCCTGTGATGGTCGAGTCGACGATCGTCAGATTACCCCGGTTGGCCACGCCGCCGCCGGACTGGCCGTCGGGCAAGCTGCTGCCTGCTCCCCCAGTGATGGTGATGTTTTGAATGGTGACTGTTGTGGATTCCCGGATAACGAGGGCTGTCCCCGTGCCGGCGGCGTTGAGGATGAAACTGCCGCCGTCGAGGGTGATGCGGGTGGCCGCGGTGTTGTTGATGGCCGGGAGAGGGGCGGTCAGGGTGATGGCGGCCGTCATGGTGATGGTGTGCTCGCCCGCGCCGGCGGCGTTGGCGGAGGTGATGGCCTCGGCCAGCGAGGCCTCGTCGGCCACAGTCCAATCGGCGGCATGTGCCGCGGGGGGAGTGGCCGAGAGCGTCGCGACGAGCAATGCCAATAAGGTCAGGCTGAACAGGGGTTGCAGAATTAACTTGAATTTCATGCGTCTACCTCACGAATACAGGCGCGATGGGCCTCTTGATGGACAGGTTACGGAATAAGTATAGCCGCGGGCCAGGTATTTCCGGGGAATTGAACGTGAAAAGTGGGGCATTTTTAATTTTTGGAATAAGAAGTTATGATTGTGACGCTCGTTGATTCCTGAATCCGAGAGGGATTGCGTGACCGAATCGCCGGCCGATGGGTTTGATCTGGGCCTCAAGATGCGGGACGCGGCCTATCGCGTGCTGCAAGTGATGACGCTGCAGCGACAGGCCAAGGTGGCCGTGTGGGCTTCGGCCGCCCTGTCGATCGCCGCCGTCGGACTCGATGCGTTGCCGCCCGACCTGATGGTGCTGAAGGATTTGCTCAATGTCGGCCTCATCAGCGGCCTGCTCAAGAGGGTGGCCGAGAGCGGCGAGCAGATGCCCGACGAGACGATCGCCACGGAGATGGAGGCGCTGCTGCCGCTGGCCCGGCTGGACGAACTGGCGACCGGGCAGAAGGACCTGTTGCGCGCCCTGACCCGGCAGCACACCTGGCAGGGGCAGATGTTGCGCCTGCAAGAGGCGGACCAGGAGGCCGGCGCCCGACTGCTGGCCGGGTTTGCCGAGATGACCGGCGATCTGGCGGAGATTCGGGCCTTGTTGGCAGAAGCGGCGACTGTGGGGCAGGCGAACGAGATTATCCGCCTGATCAATGACGAGGTCTTGCCGCGCCTGTCGGAACCCGCCGCATATCATGGCGCCGGATCTCCTCTGCCCCTCTTCACCCCTGCTCCCCTGCCTCCCCACGCCGTCCTGCCCGACCCCGGTCCGCTGCCGCCCGGCTCTTTCCTGCCCTTCGACCGCAATGAGCGTTTCACCGGCCGCGAGGATGATCTGCGCGAGATGGCTGCGCTATTGTTGCCAATTACGAATGACGAATTACGAGTGACGAATGAAGAGGAAGGAGGTGGGAAACGTTCTGCGCCGGTCGTCATCTCCACGGGCATCGGCGGTGTGGGCAAGACCATGCTGGCGGTTGAATTCGCCTGGCGCTACGGCCGCTACTTCCAGGGCGTGCATTGGGTCAGCGCCGAAAACCCCGACGCCGTCGACGCCGCCGTGGCCCAGTGCGGGATGCGCATGGGGCTGCATCCGGCGTTCGGCGGGTTGACGCTGGCCGAACAGGTGGCGCTGACGGAGCGCGCCTGGGCCGGGCCGGAGCCGTGGTTGATCATCTTCGACAACTGCGAGGATGAGGGGCTGTTGGCCGCCCGGCGGCCGAAGGGTGGCGGGGCGCGCGTGCTGGTGACCAGCCGCCGCGAGCGGTGGGAAAGCGCTGCGGTGCGGGTGCGTCCTCTGAGGGTGATGAGCATGCCGGAGAGCGTGCTGCTTCTGCAGCGTCATCTGACCGAGGGCGAAGGCCGTCCCCCGCGCACGAATTTGAGCGACAGTGACCTGCGGAAGGTGGCCGCCGAACTGGGCGATTTGCCGCTGGCGTTGCGACTGGCCGGGGCGTTCCTGCGCCGCTATCCACATGTCGATGTGACCGCCTATCTGGCCGATCTGCGCCGCCCCGATTTGCTGGAGCATCGCTCGCTCCATGCCTGGCCGCAACCCGGCCGGGGAGGCGTAACCGCTACCTTTGCCGTCAGCTTTAACCGGCTGCAACCTGACGACCCAATCGACGCGGCGGCCGTAGCCCTTCTGGCTCGCGCGGCCTGTTTCGCCCCGGGCGAGCCGCTGCCGGTCGAACTGCTCCGGGCGGCATTCGCCGACGGCGCGGAGCCGGATGATTACCTGATCAATGACGGGTTGGAGCGGCTGCTGGAATTGGGATTGCTGGAGCCGGCCGGGGAGGATGGTAGTGGAGACGTTCCGCCGGGTGGTGGAGACGTTCCGCCGGAACGTCTCTACAGGTTGCACCGGCTCATCGCCCGGTTTGTGGAGGGAGAGCTGTCGCGGCGGGACGCCGAGCAAGGAGCAGAGGGGGCGATGGCGGCGGCGCGGGCGTCGGTGGAGAGGGCGGTTAAGCAGGCGCTGGCCCAGGCAAATGGTTCGCGTGACCCGCGCTCATTGCGTGGAGCCGAGATCCACTTGCGTCATGTCGCGGATCGGACGGCCGGGCGCGAGGATGCCGAGACGGCCGTGCTGAACAGCTGGTTGGGCTACTATCTGGATATGAGCGGCGATCTGGCGGGGGCGCGGCCGTACTACGAGCGCGCGCTGGCCATTCGCGAACGCATCCTCGACCCGGAGCATCCCGATCTCGCGGCCAGCCTCAACAATCTGGGCGCGTTACTTGACTCAATGGGCGACCCGGCTGGGGCGCGGCCGTATTATGAGCGCGCCCATATCATCTGGGAGCGCGTCTTCGGCCCGGATAATCCCAATACGGCGGGCAGCCTCAACAACATGGGCACGCTGCTATATTCGTTGGGCGACCTGGACGGGGCGCGACCGTACTACGAGCGCGCCCTGGCCATTCGCGAGCGCATCCTTGGCCCGGAGCATCCCGATACGGCGCAGAGCCTCAACAATATGGGCGAGTTGCTGCGGGATATGGTCGACCTGGACGGGGCGCGGCCGTATCTCGAACTTCCTTTGTCCATCAGCGAGCGCTACCTCGTTCCGCAGCACCCCGATACGGCGCTAATCCT
>CAYXNH010000070.1:0-12551 GCA_964466135.1 uncultured Ardenticatenaceae bacterium
CAAGCTACCCGGCCCATTTGGCCGATTTTATCTACCCATAAATTTAGACACTCCCCCGCACCTTCGCCGAGTGGGATGATGCGGTGCCTGGTTTTGTCGAGGTTGACCTGGTCGCCCACTGCGGCGATTCGGCTGAGGGCCAGTTCATCCAAACCCTGACGGCGACCGACATTCGCACCGGTTGGACCGAATGCCTGCCTCTAGCCCACCGCAGCCAGGCGACGGTGTCGGCGGCCATCATTGACCTGCGCCGCCGCCTGCCGTTCCCCCTCCTGGGCATCGACTCGGATAACGACGGCGTCTTCATCAACCAGACCCTGACCCGCTATTGCCAACAGGAGCAGCTAACCTTCACCCGTTCCCGACCCTATCGCAAGAATGACCAGGCTCATGTCGAGCAGAAGAACTGGTCGGTCGTCCGTCAAACTGTTGGCTACCAACGCTACGAATCGCCTCAGGCTCTGGCGCTGCTGCAGACCATCTACACTGACCTGCGACTGTGCGTCAATTTCTTCCTGCCGGTCATGATGTTAGTGCGCAAAGAACGACGGGGGAGCAAGATTCACAAGGAGTACGATAGCGCCCTGACCCCTTGCCAGCGGGCGTTGGCTTCCGACAAGGTGACCCCTCAGGTGAAATGCGACCTCCAGCAGATCTTTTGGGAACTCAATCCGGTGACCTTGAAAGCCCGGATTGATGAAAGCTTAAAGAAACTTTGGTGTTTGTCTCGGTAACATCTTTTATGATGCAACGATTCCCTTTTCGGGAACATTTTCTATTGACGCAATAGGACCATCAAGGCGATTTTAACGATTTTCATCGCGCAACCGGCGAAAGAACTCCTGCAACAAATCGCCGGCCTCGTCCGCCAGCACTCCGGCGACGACCTCGACCCGATGATTGAACTCCGGCCGCCCCAACACATCAATAATGGTGCCGTCGGCCCCGAAGCGCGTATCCTTTGCGCCATATACCAGACGGGACAGGCGAGCCTGAATCATGGCCCCGGCACACATGGGACAAGGCTCCAGCGTGCAGTAAAGGGTGACGTCGATCAGCCGCCAGTTATTGAGATACGCGGCCGCCTCGCGCAGCGCGATCATCTCGGCATGGGCCGTCGGGTCCTGGTCGCTCTCCTTGCGATTGAAGCCTGATCCGATGACACGGCCGTTCAGCACGGCCACCGCACCAACCGGCACCTCTCCCAACGCCATCGCCTGCCGGGCTTGCTCCAGAGCCAGCCTCATCCACTGTTCGGGTTCTTCAATCATCGCAATTATCAGTCAATCACGCGCGGTGGAAATATTCTTCCGGCTTGATCGAAATGACCTGACTGGAGCTGTCGGGCTGCATACTGACGCCATAGAGGGTCTGGGCCGCCTGGACGGTGCCGCGGTTATGGGTGATCAGGATAAATTGCGTATGCTGGCCAAGCTCACGCAAGACGTCCCGGAAGCGGGTGACATTGGCCTCGTCGAGAGCTGCATCCACCTCGTCCAGCACACAGAAGGGCGGCGGCGCAACTTTCAGCAGAGAAAAGATAAGCGCGGCGGCCGTCAATGAACGCTCCCCACCGGATAGCAGCGCCAACCCCTGCTCTCGCCGGTTCGGCAGTCGGGCGATGATCTCCACGCCGCTGCTGGTCGGATCATCGGGATCGGTCATCACCAACCGCCCTGACCCGCCGCCGAACAGTTGCTGAAAGGTGCCGTCAAAAATCTCGTTGACCTGCTCAACCGTTTTCGAGAACGCCTTGGAGGTCAGTTCATCCAGTTCGGCGATGACCCCGCGCAACTGCCCGTCCGTCTCGGTCAGGTCGCCGATCTGTTGAGTCAGGAAGTCGAACCGTTCCTCGGTGGCGGCCAATTCGGCCGGGGCGTCGGGATTGATCGGCCCCATGCGCTGCATCTGTCCGCGATAGAGATGAATGCTGTCCTCGATATCGGCCGGCAATTCGTTCACCACCGGCAAATCTTCGACCACTTCATGCATGGGTAACGGCGTCGCGCCGGTTTGCTCAGCGTCGAAGTTCAAAGATACCAGTCCCAGATCGGCCCGGATGCGCTCTTGCAATCCTTCGATCTGATTCTCGGACTGCGTCTGGCGGATGCGTGACTGCGTCAATTGAGTTTCCAGATCATGTGCATGGCGCTGAAAACCGGTCGAATCCGCCTGCAAGCGGCCGAGTAGAGCGCGATCGGCATTCATCTCGGCCGTCAGTGGGGCAAGGGATGCCTCAACCTCGGCAAACTCAGCCTCCATGACGGCCGTCTCGGCATCGTCTTCCTGCTGCCCCAGACTCTCAAGCTGGGCACGCAGGAATGCCAATCGCTGGCGCATGCGGCTGAGTTGACCCTCGCCTTGATTCAGTGTGGAACGACGGCTGTCAACAACCGCCTGCCGACCGGCAAGAATCGTCTGGGCTGCAGCCAGCGACTGGCGAAGGGTTTGTTGTTGTTGTTCCACCTCACCCACGGGCAGCGCCGCCAACTGTTCCTGTGCCGTGGATAGTACGGCATCCAGCCCGGCCAGAGCCTCGGCCCTCCGAGCGATAACCGCCTCGGTTTGGGCGATGCGCTCCCGGGCCTGCCCCAGAGCGAGGTCGCGTTCCCGACGGCGGCGAGCGTCGAAATCTCGCTGCTGGCGCGCTCGCTCCAATTGCCCACGGGCGCTGTTGAGCGTCTGACTCGCCTCGCCCTCCAGTCGAACCAGACGACGTTCCTCGTTCGCCCGCTCGTCCACCTTCTCCTGCAAGGCGTCGATCTCGGCCTGCCGACGGTTTGCTTCGCCTTCGCGCTTCTCCAGCGTAGCACGCATCTCGTCCAGCCGGGCCGATTCATCGCGATGACGATTCTCATGAGCCAGGGAACTGCCTCCGGCCGCGCCACCAACTTCGACAAACCCGCCGCCGCGAACAACAAACCCATCCGGCGCAACGGCGGCGAAGCCGGGCGGCCAACCGGCAGCCAGCCGATAAGCCGTCCTCGCGTCTTCAACCAGCAACGCACCCCCCAGCAAACGTTTGACCAGCGACACGGCCGTGCCGGACGTCACGACATCGTCCACCCAGCCGATGACGCCGCGCTCTCCAGCCACAACCGGTCTGCCGGCTACAATCGACTCCGACAAATCGAAGGCGGCCAGAGAGAGACGCGCCGCGTTGTCGTCGCGGTTTGCCTCGTATCCGGCTACAGCCTGCCACAGGCTATCGGTATCGCTGACCAACCAGGTGGACAGGCGCTCGCCCAAAGCGGCCGTGACTGCCGTCTCGTATGCCGCAGGGATATCCACCAACGATGCCAAACGGCCAATGACCCGGTTGGACTCCAGAGGTATCTCGCGTTGCCTCTGCCGCTCCAGCAAGGCCACCCGCTCCTCCTGCCGGGCCAGCTCATTCCGCAGCTTGTTGAGTTGTTGCTCAGCCTCGCGAGCGGCGTGACGCAGTTCCTTGAGCCGTCCGATGTCGGCACTTCGGGCGCGGCTTTCGTCGTTGCGGGCCGTTTGAAGGCGAATCACCTCATCACGCGCGGCGGCCGTGTTCAAGTCCAGCGCGGCCAGAGCGTCATCCGTCGGCGCGTCCGTCGAGGAAACGCCACCGACCTGATCAGATTCGGCCGTCAACTCCTCCAGACGCAAGCGTAATTGGGCCAACTGACCCTCGGCCTGCGCCATCGCCGTCCGGTTCTGCCGTCGCTCCGTCTCCGCCCGATCGACCTCAGCTCGCAGTTTCGCTATCCGGATTTGTTGGCCTTCGAAGGTGACGCGAAATTCCTGCAAGTGGGATTGATGGCCTTGAAGTTCGGCTTGCGCCGCAACCAGATCGGTCGTGGCCGCCTCTACCTCCGCGCGAGCCGCTGCCGTGGCTTGTTCAAGCGAAGGCAGTTCGCTCGACGCCTCCTCGATTTGACCCTCAAGCGCGGTCCGGCGCTCGCGATAGACGGCCTGCCGGCGACGCGCTCCCTCCAGCTCCTGACGCAACCGGTCGCGCGTGGCCTGAAGTTCGGCCGACCGTTGCTGTCCCCCACCCAGCCGACCTTGAGCTTCATCGATTTGGCTCTGGTGGGCCAGCAGTTTATTGCGAGCGATCGTCCAGGCGCTCTCGGCCGTCGCCGCCGCCTGCCGCGTCGCTCGCAAATCGCCTTTGGCTTGCTCCCATTTGTAACCGTACCAGACCCGAAGCAGCTCCCGCAGATCGACCGATATCTGCTCGTAATTGCGGGTGCGGGTGGCCTGACGCTTGAGAGAAATGACGCGCGGCCGCAGCTCTTCCAAAATATCGTGGACGCGCTGGAGATTGCGCTGGGTTTCGTCCAATCGACGCAACGTCTCGGCGCGACGAGCTTTATAGTGAGTAATGCCCGCCGCTTCCTCAAAGAGGGCACGTCGCTCATCCGAACGCAAGGAGAGCGCCTGATCGACGAGGCCCTGACCGATAATGGTATAGGTTCGCTCGCCCAGACCGCTGGTCGCCAGCAACTCGGCGACATCCTTCAGTCGCACTTGCTGGCCGTTGATCAGGTATTCATTCTCGCCCGAGCGAAAGGAGCGCCGAGCGATCTCAACCTCGGTGTAGTCGATGGGCAGCCAGCCGTCGCTGTTGTCCAGCGTGATGGTCGCCTGGGCCATGCCGGCGCGCGAACGCTGCTGGCTTCCGGCGAAGATCATGTCGGCCGAACGCCGGGCGCGCAGAGTGCCGAAGCTCTGTTCGCCCAATACCCACCGCAGGGCATCGGCGATATTGCTCTTGCCGCTGCCGTTTGGCCCGACAATTGCCGTGATACCGCTATCGAAGACGAATTCCGTCTTCGACGCAAATGTCTTGTACCCCTGGAGGGTGAGTTTCCGTAATTTCATAACTTGTTCTTGGGGATCGTCGCGCGCGGCCGTACCACCGCCGGTCACTCGTCCCACGTGCCCGCGCCGGCCGCCCGGCAACTTCGTCCGGTGCAGGTTCGCGTACGGACTCGGCTATTTATATAATAATTGGTGTGGGCAAGGCAAACGTTAGCCGGCAGGTAACTGTTCACGTTAACAGAAAACCGTTGACCGGCCACAGCGGTATCCCTACTTTTGCTTCAACAAGGCCTTGAAGTGGGACACTATGGCCCGTATTTCGGCAACCGCAATTCTCTAATGGGAACTGATTTATGAGTTTTCCGTAAGTGTGAACAAATACGCCGGCAGGAGCTGGTAAAAGCAATCGCCACGTTCGAAGCTCAGCGCTGTGTTTGCGGTTCAGGCTCACCCCACACTCGAAGAGAACCAGTTGTCGATAACAAACCAGTTCATCATTCGCAATCTTTCATTTGACTCCCACACCGCCAAGGTCTATGATCTTCTTTCATATCGGAGCGACCTATTTTGATGAATAAACATGTTATAACCCTTGAATACTGCGTGCCTTGAAACTACTGGCCTCGCGCCGCCCGTGTGGCGGACGACATCATGCGTAACTACCAGCATATCATCGAAAGCTTCACCCTCATCACCGGCAGCAAAGGCATGTTCCGCTTTACGATTGACGGCCGCGTGCTATTCTCCAAAAAGGAGATCGGCCGTCATGCCGAACCAGGCGAAATTCTGAAGCTCTTTCAGGAGGCTATCGGCCCGGATATCGAGCCGTATCCGCATGCATTGTAGATTAGCCGGAAGCGTCAGGCATCTTCGTAGGTGAAGAACCCCTGGCCGGTCTTGCGGCCGAGCAAGCCTGCCGCCACCATTCGGCGAAGAAGGGGCGTGGGGCGGTAGCGGTCATCCCCCCACTCCTCGAATAATCCGGTCATAACGCCCAGCACCGCATCCAGTCCGATAAGATCGGCCCATGCCAGCGGCCCCATGGGATAGTTCATCCCAAGACGCATCGCCTTATCAATGTCTTCAGCCGTGGCGACTCCCTCCATCAACAGCGACGCTGCCTCGTTGATCAGACAGCACACCGTCCTGGCCCGAACCAGACCCGGCCCGTCGGCCACCAGCAGAGTCTCCTGCCCTAATCCTCGCCAAAACAACTCCGCCTGCGTCAACGCCGGTTCGGCCGTCTGCATCGCCACAGCCAGTTCGATGATTCCCTCGTCGGGCACGGGCGGCAGCACGCCGAAGCCGACCACCCGCTCGGGATGATCGACCCATGACGCGGCCATCGTGACGCTTGTCGCCAGGGCTGACGTGAGGATCAAGGCATCCTCGGGCAGATATTCACCCATTGCCGACAGGATCTCCGCCTTGATCGCCGCCGACTCGTTATGCAGCTCGATGGCGATCTCGATATCACCCAGGCTCGACTGGTCATAATCCGCCTCGACCATGCTGAGAAAATCTTCCACCAGAAAGATGCGCACATCGTGACCGGCGCGGCGGCAGAGACGCTCGACCTCATCAATGAATGGTATTTCGCCGGCAATCAGAACTCTCATCAGTTTCCCTCATTTGAATGAACCTTACCTGATTCGTTTTTTATTTCATCCAGAAAGCCCAACACGCAGGCATTAAATTGATCCGCCTGGTCGATGGGTGTTGCATGGCCTGAATCCTCTATAACAACCAATCGCGCGCCTTCTATCAGGGCGGTGTATTGTCTCTTCAATTCCAGCGGCGTGTAATCGCGATCCCCGGAGATGACCAGCACCGGACAGCGAATTGCACCGACGCGATCGAGAACGCTCCAGCCAACCAGAGCTCGCAAGGCGGCCAAATAGGCGTCGCGGTCGTTTAACGCCCATTGTTCGATGAACTGGCGACGTAACGCCTCCTGATCAGGCTTGGGAAATAGACGCTTGCTCAGGAAAACCCCGGTGCGGGCCGGGCCAAACAGCTGAGCCAGCAGAACCCGTTGCCGGATGCGTAACCACTCCCCGAATGAGTTGGCCACCAGCGCTGGACCACTGTTGACGATGGTCATGCTGCGCACCCGTTCGGGATTGTCCACAGCCATCTGGAAGGCGATCATACCGCCCATGGATAGTCCCACGATATGGGCAGCGGGAATTTCAAGCGCATCGAGAAGACCATTGACGTCGGCGGCCATCATCGGCACGCTATAGGGGCCACGTGGCTTGTCGCTGCGGCCGTGCCCTCGCAAATCCGGCGCGATGGCCTGATAGCGCTCGGCGAAGGTTGGAAACTGGAAGGCCCAATCCTCGCTGCGCGAACCCAACCCATGCAAAAAGAGCAGCGGCTCGCCCTGCCCCGCTGTCTCATAGTGCATGGTGATCCCGTTAGTGTGGACGGTCGGCATGTATCTCCTCCTGCAAGGTAGTATGAACGATGACCAGTGATGGGAATTCCTCGCGCAATCGGTCGACGAGATAGCGAATCGCCAGGTGGACGCCGCGAGTCGGCCGCGGGAAACCCACCTCACCCGGCGCAATAACGATCTCCCCCGTCGGCCGGGAGCGAATCTCCAGGGCCAGACGCTGCCGGATCGGATCCTCGTTGATATAAGTTTCGATCAACAGTTTGCCGTCGCGCAACGATTGGTAGACTTCGACATAACGGATGCGGACGGATTCAAGTTCAACGGCATCGAATTGGATGCGGCGGCCGATCTCGGCCAAATCGGCCGGCAGGCGCAAAACGACGTGCGGCATAGGCAACTCCTGGGGGATGGGAAAACTGTCTTCAGCAGGTGTGTCGTTACGTCGCCACTTGAAATAGCGGGGGACGCGCTCCTCTTCCAAGGCAACTCGCTCGTACTTCGTCCGCAGCCGCCCCGGATCCTCAAGGGAAAAGGGGGCCTCCAACCGGCTGCCGAAATGGGGTGCGCGCGCCAGGCAGTCGGCGATCTGTTCGGCGTAGTCGTCATGGTCGGTGGCGATGTCGAGATCGGAACCCGGAACCATGCGCGTGGCCAGCAAGCACAGGAATTCATCATCAATCAGGCGGCGGTCGAGATGATCTTTCTTTGGCCAGGGATCAGGGTAATTGATGATGACCCCGGCCACGGATCCCGGCTCACATAAGGCCTGGAGTGCGGCCGCGGCATCGGCCTGCATCAGGATCACATTCAACAATCCACCGCGCCTGATTTTATGTCCCGCGTTGCGAATCGACGGGATGGATATCTCCATGCCCACCAGGTTGATATCGAGTCGCCTTCGCGCCAGGTCGGCCAAAAACAAACCGCTGCCGAAGCCGATCTCGATGACCAGCGGTGCGTTGCGGCCGAAGAGGGCAGCCCAATCCGCCGGCCAAGGCAATTGCTCCACCTTGTACCATTCAGGAAAATCCATCGACCCCATTATATGTCGTCACCCCCACCCGACAAATCAAGCGCCGGCATGTAACGCCCGTTTCTGATAGGGGGTTTACAAATGGCACAAACGGCCAACGTTACAGTTGCCTCCGTACTGACTATGGGCCACAATACAACCTCCTGAGTAACCTGCTCAATCGAGGAATCATGCAACGCAACATCCACATACTGGGCGTGCCCATGGATTTGGGCCAGAGTCGACGAGGAGTCGACACCGGGCCAAGCGCCGTGCGTTACGCCAACCTGAAAGGCCGTCTGGAGCAACTGGGGCACGTCATCCAGGATGAAGGCAACGTCACGGTCCTGAATCCCGAGGAACACGCCGCCAAGGGTAGCGGCAAACGGCGACGCGCCATCACCGCCGTCTGCCAAACGGTTTATGAGCGAGCCTGCCCCTGGATCGCCGATGGCGAATTCGCCATCTTTCTGGGGGGAGACCACAGCATCAGCATGGGTTCGGTGGCCGCGGCAGCCACGCGCGGCCCCATTGGACTCATCTGGATCGACGCCCACAGTGACTTCAACATCCCCGAGACATCGCCCAGCGGCAATATCCATGGGATGCCCGTCGCCGCCATTGTCGGAGAAGGGCCGGACGAGCTGGTCAATATCGGATCTCCCGGCGCGACGCTGACGCCTCAGCAGGTCGTTCAGATCGGTCTGCGCAATCTGGACACGATCGAGCGGGAGCGCGTCGTCCGCAGCGGAATCCACGCCTTCAGCATGCGCCATGTTGACGAGTTCGGCATGGCCGTCGTGGCGCGGCAAGCTCTCGACCGCCTGCGCCACCTGCCCCGCATCCACGTCAGCCTCGACATGGACAGCCTTGATCCATCCTTCGCGCCCGGCGTGGGAACCCCCGTGCCCGGCGGCCTGACCTATCGGGAAGCGCATCTGTTGATGGAGATTCTGGGCGACAGCGGCCGCGTCGAGTCGCTGGACATCGTTGAGATCAACCCCATCCTGGACGATATGAACAAGACGGCCGAGTTGGCCGTCGGGCTGGCTGCGTCTCTTCTCGGCCTCAAGATTCTCTGATTTTCGAGTTACCCTATGGCAGCAATGACCCGCGGGCTGGATGCCGAACGCTACGACCGCGTCTATAGTGACAAAGAACTGGTCGTCCGAATCCTCCACTATTTTCGACCTTACAAATGGAAGATGGTGATCATCACCATCGCTATCTTCATCATGGCCGGCTTGGGCGCGGCTATGCCTATCGCCATCGCCAACAGTCTGGAAAGCGCCAAATCGGCCGACTTCCCCGTTGGCCTGGCCCTGCTGGTACTCGTGGTCGGCGTCGGCGTGTGGGGTATGTCACTCATTCGGCGTTATCTGACGGCCCAGGTCGTCGCCGACGTCCTCATGACCATGCGCGACGACGCCTTCGACGCCGCCATGAGGCAAGCCCTGTCCTTCTTCGACGAATATTCCACCGGCCGCATCGTCAGCCGCATCACCAGCGATACCCAGGAATTCGGCGACGTGGTCACCATCGCCATGGACGTGATCAACCAACTGGCCGTGGCTTTCATCCTGATTTTTGTGCTGGTGACGATCGACGTGCGCCTGACGCTGGCCGTCCTGGCCATGACCCCCATCGTCGCCGTCGTCGCCCTGGCCTTCCGCCGGCTGGCGCGCAGCGTCACCCGCCAAAGCTCGCGCGCCCTGGCGGAGGTGAACAAGGAGATTCAGGAAGCGGTCAGCGGCATCCGGGTGGCCAAGAACTTCCGGCAGGAAGGCGCCATCTACGAAGAATTCATGCAGGTCAACGAGCAGACGTACCGGATCAACATTCGGCGCGCGTTCGTGCTGTCCAATATTTTTCCAACCCTGAACGCCCTGGCCGGTCTGGGAACCGCGATGCTGGTCTATTTCGGCGGCAAAAGCGCCATCGCCGGGGCCATCTCCATCGCTGCCTGGTACCTCTTCGTCACCACAGTTGACCGGTTTTGGTTCCCGGTCACCAACCTGTCGGCCTTCTGGAGCCAGTTCCAGGCCGGGCTGGCGGCCACCGAGCGCGTGTTCGGCCTCATCGATGCTGAATCGAGCGTCATCCAGACTGATGACATCGTTATGGGCAAGCTGGAGGGAGACATCCGCTTCGACCACGTCACCTTCCGCTATTCGGAACAAGAGCAAATCCTCGACGACTTCAACCTGCACATCCAGCCGGGGGAGAGCGTCGCCCTCGTGGGCCACACCGGCGCGGGTAAATCAAGCATCATCAAGCTAATTGCTCGCTTCTATGAGTTCCAGGAAGGGCAGATCACCGTCGACGGCGGGGACATTCGCACGTTTGACTTGCGAAGCTACCGCAGCCAAATCGGCATCGTGTCACAAGTGCCGTTCCTCTTCGCCGGAACAGTGGCCGACAACATTCGCTATGCCGTCCCGGAAGCCTCCGATGAACAAATCAAATCCGTGGCCCGACGCATCGGCAACGGGGAATGGCTGGAGACGCTGCCCGACGGCATCTACAGCGACGTCGGCGAGCGCGGCAGCCGCCTGTCGATGGGCCAGCGCCAGCTCGTCGCCCTGACGCGAGTGCTGCTGCAAGCGCCGAGCATCTTCGTCCTCGATGAGGCCACAGCCAGCGTAGACCCGTTCACGGAATCACAAATCCAGCAGGCGCTCGACCTGATCATCGCCAACAGCACAGCCATCATCATCGCCCACCGCCTGTCGACCGTGCGCTCGGCCGATCGCATCATCGTCCTGCAAAAAGGGCGGATCATCGAGGAAGGCAGCCACCAATCGCTGATGGCCGCCGGCGGCCACTACGCGGAGCTATACGACACCTATTTCCGCCACCAATCGCCCCAGGCCATGCGCGTCCCAACGTGGGTCGAAGCGGCCGACGATTAGCTCTTGGCGAACAATTTACCTAACCAAAGAGGAATCAACAACGGGGATCAATCAGGGTTCCGGTTCGTTGGGGGCCAGATAATTGCCGGCGACCCACCCTTCCACACCATTCTCGGTGCGAACCTGTTGCCAGAGCAACTCATCGGCCGTCTCCTGTCCGGCTAACAAGGTCACCACGGTCCCGTCCAGAAGCCACTCCAGTTGCTCCCCGGTGGTGCTGGGCGCGCCTCGCAGCCAAACCCCCACGCCGCTGCTGACCACGGCTGTGGCCGGCGTCGGGGTATCTGTCGGCGCAATCGTCGCTTCCGGAGACGGCGAAGCGGGCGGGCTGGTTGGTGAGGCCTCGACCGTCGGCTCAACAGTTGGCGCAGCCCGGGTGGCGGCTTCCTGTGTCGCGGCCGCATCGACGGTGGGCACGACCGGAGTTGGCTTGGCAACCGTTACAAACTGAGCGATATACGGTCGGATGGCAAATGCGCCCAAAAAGAGCAAGCCGAGGACGAAGAGAAAGGCCGCGCGAACCAGATTCATCCGGCCGACACGCTTGGCCTCCACCTGCCCGACATTATAAGCCTGGCGTTGGGCATCAGACTTGGAGCCGATCCCTCTTACTGCATAGTAGAAGGCTCCTAATATCGACAAACCGGCCAGAGCCAGGAGGGTAACATTCAGTACTGCCGTCACAATCGTATAGAAGAACCCGGATCATGGAGGTTCATCGGCTACTTTATCAGCAACGGCCGTTTAAGCAAGGGTAGCCTTAGCTTCCTCCCATAGAAGGTCAAGCTCGGCAAAGGACAGCTTGTTGAGGATAAGGCCGCGATCGGCTGCCAGTCGTTCGACCTGGCGGAAGCGGCGGCCGAAACGCTCGTTCGCCTCGCGCAAGGCGCTCTCCGCCTCAATGCCCAGCCACAGCCCGAGATTGGCGACGACAAACAGGACATCGCCCAATTCAAGACGTAGCTCGTCCGGCGTGGCTGCCTCGCGCAACTCCTGAACCTCCTCGGCCAGCTTGGCATAGACCCCGGAGATATCGGGCCAGTCGAAACCTGTCCCGGCCGCCCGGGACTGGATCTTCTGCGACCGTGCCAGCGCGGGCAAATTCACGGAAATCCCGTCCAGCTCGGACGGAGACTGTTGGCTGGGGCGCTCCGCTTTCTCCTGCTGCTTCAGCAACTCCCAGTTGCGCAACACTTCGGCTGAACTACTGACCTGCCAATCACCCCAGATATGGGGATGGCGACGCTTGAGTTTGGCCTCGATGCCGGAGATGACATCGGACAGTGTGAAGTCGCCTCCCTCGGTAGCCATCTGCGCCTGCATGAGGATGTGGTAGAGCAAATCGCCCAATTCTTCGCACAGGTTTTCGCTGTCGTCGGCGTCCAGCGCAGCCAACACCTCGTATGCTTCCTCCAGGAAGCCCCCGCGCATG
>CAYXNH010000071.1:0-12483 GCA_964466135.1 uncultured Ardenticatenaceae bacterium
ATTCGGCCCGATGATGGTGTGCAATGTGTTGTGCTTCACCACCATGCTGACCCCATCGACGGCCACCAAACCGCCAAAGGCCTTGCGCAAATCCCGGGTTTCCAATAGGTACGAATCATCCATAAGTCAGTTCCCGGCCCCACGGGGTTGACAAATCCACCCCAATAACCTGGCGTATGTAAAAAGAGGGAGACGATTTCCGTCTCCCTCCCTTTATATCATGAAACAGGCTTACTGGCAGCGAGCGGCGTAATCGCCCACCAGCATGCAAGGCGGCGCGGTTTCTTCCGGACCGAATTCCTTCACCAGTTCGACAAAGCGGAACTCCGGATCGTCGACGTTGGTCACGCGGACGAAGTACAGGTTCTGCAGAGCCACGTGGTCGGACGGACGGATCATGACCGTGCCCTTCGGGCCTTCGAAGGTGAAGTTGTCCTCGTAGATCGCGCGCAGCACATCCGCATTGGCGTCGCCGTTGCTGGCCTTCAGGCCATCGACAACCATGATGGCAGCCATCATACCGCCGGCAGCCCACAGGTCGGGCGGCGTGCCGTACTCTTCCATGTGGCGCGTAACGAGCCAATCGTTGATCTCGTTGTTCGGCAGGGAGTAATGATAGACCTGGACACCGACCACACCGATAGCGTCGGCATAACCGGCCGCCAGGGTCTGGTTGTCGCCCACGCCCGTGCCGACGACCATCTCATCGAAGACGCCGAGCTGGCTCATCTGCTGGAACATCGGGGCGAAGCCCGCGCCGGCCCAGGTGACGATCAACACGTCGGCGTCGGAATCGAGCAGCTGGTTGATGTAGGACGTGAAGTCCGTGGTGTCGATCGGCGCGTAGACCGTGCCGCAACCCTCAGCCGTGTCATTGGTGACGAACTTGCCGCCACCGGCCGAGACGACCGCGTAGAACGAGCAAGCCGAGCCGATGCCGAAGGCATTCTCGGGAGCGATCTGGACAAACGTGTCGCCCATCTCCAGCAGACCATTACCCATGACCAGAGCGTCCTGGAAGCTGGTGCGGCTGGTGCGGAACGAGTTGGGGCTGAAGTTGTCGCCCGTGATCTGCGGCGCGGCCGCAGGCTCAGAGATGAGGATCACATTGTTTTCCTCAGCGACGGGGATGGTGGCCAGGGCGGCCGTTGAGGAAATGTTACCGACCAGGATGTCGGCGCCCTCGGCCTCGATCAGTTCACGAGCCTGTTGGACGGCCGTTTCAGGGTTGCTGGCGTTGTCCTTCTCGACAACGACGATCGGCCGGCCGGCGACTTCCATCGTGCCACCGGTGGCGTACTCGAGACCCAGATAGAAACCGTTCGTCTGGCTGGGGCCATAGATGGCCAGCGCGCCGGACTTGTCGGTCATCAGACCGATCACCAGATCTTCGCCGGCAAAGGGCTGATCCGCAGTCTCGGCGGTAGGCTCTTCAGCAGGCGCTTCCGTCGGCTCCGCAGCAGGGGCCTCGGTCGGGGCCTCAGTGGGAGCCACTTCTTCGACAACTTCTTCGACAACCGCTTCGACCGTCGGCTGGACGGTTTCAACCGGCGCGGTGCCGCCGCAGGCGCTCAGGGCGAGGGCCAGAACGGTCAGCAGAGACAAAAGCAAAAAGACTGTTCGACGAGTATTCATCTATTCTCCTCCAACATTTAAAGTTTCTACAGACTTCGTCAAGGTTTTCTGCAGCAATAGCTGCATATTGGTTATAGCATCGGCCGGTTACAGGCCGGTTACAAGATCATGAGAACAGGCAGCCTGTCCCTATATTCCGCCTAAAAACCGCGCAACGGCGGCGTTGGCTTCATCCGGGACTTCAAAGGGGAAGAAGTGTCCCGCGTCAGGCAATATCCTGATTTGGGCCGACTTGATTTTTCCGGCCAGCAATTCGGCGTTACCCGGGGGAACCACTTTGTCGTGCTCGCCAAACAGGATCAGGGTTGGCATATCCAGCGCCGCCAGCTTGTGCTCGAAGCAGGCGGCCTCCGGAATCAACGACAGGCCGATCGCCAGTTGAGCCTGGTAACCGGTCGGATCGATGGGGTTGACGATCCGATAGTTGATCCACTCCTCAACGACCTCGGGCTGTCGCTCGGCAAAACCGGGCGCGCAACTGATGACGATGCCTCGCCGCAACCGCTCAACCGGATCGCCCGACATATCGACCAGCACGGCCATCGCTTCGGGCGTGATGGGGATATGACGCGGGCCGCCGTAATTCGTGGCGGAGAGGATCAACCTGTCCACCCGATCGGGATAGTCGATAGCCAGCGCCTGGGCGATAAACCCGCCCATCGAGTGCCCCATGATGTGGGCCTTCTCAATCCCCAGGTGATCCAGGACGCCGACGGTATCGGCCGCCAGCATCTGCGCCGTATAGGGTCCGGCGGGTTTGTCGCTCTGCCCCGATCCGCGATTGTCAAACGAAATGACCTGAAACTGTTCGGCCAGCCCGGGGATCATCTTGTGCCACATCCAGCCACCATAACCGAGGCCGGGAATGAGAATCAGGGGCGCTCCGTTGCCATGAATCTCATAGTACAGATTGACGCCGTTTGATTGAAGAAAAGGCATGTGAACCTCCTGGGATCAATCACGCTCGGTGATTGATGTATTTCTCGCGCAACTCCGCTTTTATCACCTTGCCGTAGGGGGAATAGGGCAACGATCCGGCGAAGACGACATGCTTCGGCACCTTGTAGCGAGCCAGACGGCCGCGACAAAACTCGATCAGCTCCTCGGCCGTGGCCGCACCACCGGGGCGCAGCACCACTACCATCAGGCCAACTTCGCCCCATTTCTCGTCGGCCGCGCCGATCAGCGCCGCCTCATTAACGGCCGGATGCTCAAGGAAGACCGATTCCACCTCAGCGGCATAGACATTCTCGCCGCCGCTGATGATCATGTCCTTGTACCGTCCGGCCAGATAGTAGTAGCCGTCCTCATCTTGCCGGGCCATATCGCCGGTATGGAACCATCCGTCCTTAATGGCATGGCGTGTGGCCTCGGGATCGTCCCAGTAGCCGGAGCAGACGTGAGGGCCATAGATGACAAGCTCCCCGGTCTGCCCTCGTTCCACATCGCAGCCATCCTCATCGATGATGCGCATATGACTGTGGAAGATAGGCTTGCCGACCGACCCCATCCGGGTGATGGACTCCTCGTCGGTCATGGTGAAACAGTTCACGCCGACTTCGGTCAGCCCGTATCCCTGATGCAAATAGCCGCCCTTGGCCTCGCGCCAGGCCTTGATCAGGGAGACCGGGCAGGGCGCGCCGCCGCTGATGAAGTAGCGAACATGGCTGAAATCAGCGCCGGCAAAGGCGGGGCTGTTCATCCACATCTGGAACAGCGTGGGCACGCCAAGTACGACGGTGCATTTCCCGGACTGGATGAAATCCAGCGACACCTCGCTATCGAAAGTACGTGCCAACAGTATCTTGCCGCCGACATAGAAGAGCGGGGTCAGGAAAATGAACAGGCCGCCGGCGTGAAACATCGGCGTCATGACCGGTGAGATGTCGTGCTCCGTCAGCCCCCAACTGATGGCCGTGTTAATGCTGTTCCACAAGATCTGACGATGGGAGATCATCGCCCCTTTCGGCCGTCCGGTAGTCCCTGACGTGTAAAGGATGCAGATGATATCCTCACCTGTCAGCGGGGGGCGTTCCGGTTCCGTATCGGCCGCGGCGGCCAGGCCATCCTCATAAGCGATGAACTGAACCCCGGAAGCGTCATTGGCCGTCGCTCCCTCGATGCCCACGATGACCGGAAAGTCCAGCTCCCGGTGCAACGCCTCCACCACATCGATATACTCGGGGCCGCAGACCATCACCTTGGGGCGGCAATCGCCGGCGATGTAGCTCAACTCATGAGCGGTCAGACGCCAGTTGAGCGGGGCGAAGATCGCGCCGATCTTGCCCAGACCATAGAGCAAATCGACGTAGTGGATGCAATTTTGGGCCAGGATGGAGACCCGGTCACCCTTCTCAACCCCCAGCGAGCGCATGAAATTGGCCAGCCGGTTGGCCCGCTCGTTGAGCTGCCGGTAGGTGTATTCCTCGCCGGTGTGCAAATCCAGCAAGGCGAGTCTGTCAGGGGTCAATTCGGCTCGTCGGCTGAGCAAATCGGCCGCGTGCAATGGATAACGGCTTTCGTAGGCCATCCAGCTATCGTTCCTTATTATTTGGATGCAGGAGATCTAAAAATCAGATCATGTCCCCACGACGATGCCGCCGTCGACGCGCAATACTTCCCCGGTGATGAAATCAGCTTCGTCGGATGCCAGGAACAGGTAGGCATTGGCGATATCGCGAGGCGTACCCAGACGCCCCAGCGGGGTGTGCGATCTCATGCCGTCCAGGATGTTCTCGGGCATGGCGGCCACCATTTCAGTGGCCGTGAAACCCGGCGCGACGGCGTTGACGCGGATGCCCGAACGGCCCAGCTCACGCGCCCACACTTTGGTCATGCCGATGACGGCCGATTTCGTGGCCACATAGTTGGTCTGGCCGAAATTGCCGTCCAGACCGACGATCGAAGACGCATTAAGAATAACGCCGCTCTTCTGGCGGATCATCACGGGGGCGACGGCCTGCGTGCAATTAAAGACGCCCTTGAGGTTGACGGAGATAACCAGATCGAAGTCGGCCTCGGACATTTGCTTCACCAGCTCCCCGTCCTTGACCTTCACCAGCGTACCGTCGCGCAGCACGCCGGCGTTGTTGACCAGCACATCCACCCGGCCATATTGCTCCACCACCGCGTCGATAAAGGCCTGGACGGCTTGACGATCGGCGACGTTGACCTTGAAAAAGGTGGCACCGATCTCCTCCGCCGTCTGCCGCCCCTGCTCCTCGTTGAGATCGCAGATGACGACCGTCGCGCCTTCCTCGATGAAGCGCGTGGCCGTGGCCTTGCCGATACCGGCCGCGCCGCCGGTGACTACACAGACTTTATTGTTTAATCGCATGATAACTCCTTGTTAACCTGCCAGGAAATTCAACAGAGCCTGAACGAACGCCTCAGGCT
This sequence comes from uncultured Ardenticatenaceae bacterium, assembly GCA_964466135.1. GTDB lineage: Bacteria > Chloroflexota > Anaerolineae > Promineifilales > Promineifilaceae > Promineifilum. Next base: position 5,032 of record CAYXNH010000071.1, read on the forward strand.
TTTCGATGTGCGGGCTGTGACCGGCATCGGCAATGACGACTTCCTGGTACACACCGCCGTTGGCCTGATAGCGGTCAAGCACGGCGCGCGTTTGCGCGATCATGGGCTGCGGCGGGAAGACATCCTCGCCCGGCCAGCCGGGAACAAAGCCGAATTTGCCCAGCGTGCCGAAGTCGAAGAAGGAAGTGTCGGAGACGATCTGGTCGCTGTCACCGCGTATCCACAGGACGGGCGGCTTGACGCCGGCGGCAGCGATACCGGACAAATTGAAATATTTCGGGCTGGTGGCGTTGATGGGACCGTAGACCCCCGGCGCGACATTGGGCCAATTGCCCGAAGGCGCAAAGTCGCCGGGATAGCGGTCGGTTCCCGTCTTTTCCAGCAACAACGAATCGAGCAGCGCCTCTTCCCGTTCGGCGCGGAAGGGCGGCTTGTAGTAGAAGGTGTTGATGACGTTGCGCGGGCTGTTGGGGTCCTCATCGCTGTGGTCGCCGATCTGCATGCGACGAATGAACTCAGGGTTGACGCTGCCGCCGCCGCTGCCGGCAAAGTCATCATAGCAGGGTGTTCCCTCGATGTCTTTCGTACCGCCGAAACCATAGGGGCTGATGGGGGCCACCAGGGTGATCGACTTGACAAGCTGCGGATAATCCATCGCGAACTGCATCGCCGGCCCGGCCCCCAACGACCAGCCCAGCAAATGAGCCGGCCGGTCACCGAACACATCGGAGAGCGCCTTCAGGTCCTCGGTCCAGTCCTTCACGCCGCGCGTAGCGTCGATCAGCAGATCCTCGGTGTCGCCATAGCCGCGCAAGTCAGGCGCGATGGCGTAATAGTTGGCCGGCAAGGCCAGCATGACCTCTTCCCAATAAATGCTGGAAGAAGCGTTACCATGAATAAACACCACCGGTTCGCCGCTCTCATCCCCGTGGGTCAGGACGTGGGTATGGAGGCGAGCTGTGGGAACCATCCGCGACGAAATTCCGGGCAAATTAGAAATGGAAGACATCAGTTTCTCCTTTCATCACGATAAATATTGTTCTTTTAATTCTCGCTTCAAAATCTTGCCGGCGGCCGATAGCGGCAGACTGCCGACGATGTCGACGCTTTTGGGCACTTTATACCGGGCCAGCCGGGCGGCCAGGAATGCCAGCAACTCCTCCTCGCTCGCCCCGGCATCCGGTTTCAGGACGACGCAAGCCTTGCCGGCCTCGCCCCATTTCGAATCAGGCAGGCCGATCACGGCGCACATCAGGACGGCCGGGTGCTGATAGAGCGCTTTCTCGATCTCTGCCGGATAGACGTTTTCGCCGCCGCTGATGAACATATCCTTCTTGCGGTCGACAATGTAGAAATATCCTTCCGCGTCGAAGCGGGCGATGTCGCCGGTATGGAAGTAGCCCCGTTCGTCCACTGCCTCGGCGCTCGCCTCCGGATCGCCAAAGTAGCCGGAGCAATAGGACGGCCCTTTCAGCACCAGTTCGCCCTCTTCGTCCGGCCCCAGGAGGTTGTTGTCGTCATCGACGATCTTTGCGTCCACATAGAAGTTGGGGCGGCCGATGCTGCCCGCCTTGCGGATGGCGTCCTCAGGGGCCAGGGCGAAGATGCCCGGCCCGAACTCGGTCATGCCGAAGCCCTGCTTGAAGCGGATGCCTTTCTCGCGCGTGTAATGCTCGACGAGCGGCACGGGCAAGGGGGCGCCGCCAGAAGTGCAGAAGCGCAACGAGGACAGATCGGCTTGCGACCAGTTGGCGGCCTGGGCCATCAGCTGATACATGGTAGGCACCGCGCCGAAGATAGTGACGCGCTCGCGCTCAATCAATTCCAGCACGCGGGCCGGATAGAACTGCCGGACTAGGATCGTCATGCCGCCGAAGATAATCTGCGGCAGGGTGTAGACGAACAACCCGCCGGTGTGGAACATCGGAAAGACGTTGAGGTAGACGTCGTTGTGGGTTACATCATGGATGACCGTGTTGAGCGTGTTCCAGCCAATCATGCGATGGGACACCATGGCCGCCTTGGGTTGGCCGGTGGTGCCGCCGGTGAGGATCAGCGCGGCGATATCCTCGGCTTCGAGACTCTCAGTCGTCACCGGATCGGCCGGGGAGGCGGCGAGCACCGTCTCGAAGCGGAAGCTTCCCGGCACCCCTTCGCCCTCGGTGTGGAGGTAATAACCAATCGCGTGCGGCAGCCCATCGATAAGCCCCTGAAGCTCGGCCACTTTCTCGCGCACATCGTCGGAGTAAACCAAAACTTTGGGCGTCATCCGGCGCACGATGTCGGCCAACTCCTGGGGATGGAGCCGCCAGTTCAGAGCGGTGTGGATCGCGCCCAGCTTCCCGCAGGCAAAAAAGGTATCCAGATGCTCGACGCCATCATGGGCCAGGATGGCCACACGGTCGCCCTTGCCCACCCCGGCCGAATCTCTCAGCCAGTTGGCCAGGCGATTGGCGCGTTCGTTCATCTGACGATAGGAAAGCCGCCATTCGGGATCCTTGCCCGCGTCCACAACGGCCGTCCGATCGGGAGAATACAACTCACGTCGAGCGAGGTAATCGCCGATATACATGCTGCCTCATACCCACTGCCAGATGGACGCCGCCATGCTGATCCCGCCACCGCTGGCGCAGAACAGGACACGCTCCCCCGGTATGGGGCCGCGACCGTTTTCGATGGCGTCGTCGAGAGCCATGATTACACAGGGGGAGCCGGTGTAACCCCATTTGTCCATCACCCAATGGGCCTTCTCCAGCGGCTGCCCGATCAACTCCATCATGGCCTCAATGGTACGCAGGTTAAGCTGGGTGAACAGATAATGGTCGATATCGTCGAAGGTGAGTCCGGCCTTATCGAGCGCGCCCTGCATTAGCTTGGGCCAATAGTCGGTATTGAAGGTACGCGGAAACTTCTTGACGAATTCGACCTTAGGCGGGCCATAGAGAGCCACGTTCTCGGGCGTGCTGGGCCGGGCCGCGCCGCCACCGTAGATACCTAACGCATCGTAGTACTCCCCCTTGGCCAGGAAGTTACCCGCCAGAAAGCCCGGTTTATCGCTCGCGCCGAGGACGGCCGCGCCCGCGCCATCGGCGAACAGGTTGGCCGTCTTCTTGTCGGTCAGGTCGAGGAAACGGCTCATACCATAACCACCGGCCACGAGGATGTACTTCATGGCCTCATCGGTGGCGATATAGCGCGCGCCCTGATCCAGCGCCGCCACCCAACCCGCGCAGGCGCTATTGACGTCATACGCTCCGGCATTGACTGCGCCCAGCTTATGCTGCACCACCACAGAAGTGCCGGGCGATGGGAAGTCGGGCGTGTCGGTGGAGACGATGATCAGGTTCAATTGCTCAGGACTGATCCCGGCCTTGTCAAGCGCTTTCCTGGAGGCTTCGACGATCAGGTCGGAGGTGGTCTGGTCGGGCGCCATCCAGCGACGCTCGCGAATACCCACGTTAGCGACCAGCCAGTCGCCTGTCGATTCGCCAAGGAGCTGATCGATCTCGGCGTTGCTGACAACGCGTTCGGGGACATAACTGCCGGTGGAAAGGATTTGAGCGAATCGTGTCATGAAGTTACCTGTCGGATTATGGGTGTTCCAGTCGGACGACGCCATCGCGCCGGCTGGATGGTTTATGGCTGTTGCGGATCGCCGTTTTGCTCCGGAGAGAGATGGACATAGCGGCGGATGAATTCGACCGCCTCCTCCCAGTGGCGGAACGAGATCTCCTCGTTGGTTTGCACATTGAGAATCGAGCCACGAAAGATTGTATTCTCCGGCGGTCTCGAATGGACAAACCGAACGACGAAGGATGTGATCGCGAGTGAATTGTCTTCCAAATTAAACCACCTCAGCGAATGGGTGACATCTTTTCATCTTGGTCAAGGAGTGAAAGCCGGGCTTGATTTCGTGACGGCTTCCTCTCGTATGGCATATTCAAGATAGCAGAAAAGGGATACAGGCGAGTTACAGGCTCCGCCAACCGGGAGTCAGCTTGTGAGCTTCAGATAGAGCGCAGTCGTTTCCTCGGCGGGGGTCACATCGAGTTCGTCCTGGAGCGTTTGCACGCAACGCTGATAGACGCGGGCCACCTGACCGCGATCGCCGAGACCCTGATAGGCCAGCATCAGATGACGATAGGCTCGCTCCCAACAATTATCGGCCGCCAGCACCCGATGGCACAATTCAATCGCCTCGTCATAGCGTTCGCCATCGACGTAAATTTCAGCCAGCCGGTCAGCGGCCGAGAGGAACAGAACCTCCAGTCGTTCGCGCTCGCCCGCCGCCCACGTCTCATAGAGCGCTTCCGGCAGGTAGTCTCCCTTATAAAGCGCGATCGCTTCCTCCAATAGTGCGACAGCCTGCTCCGGACGGCGGCTGAAAGCGGCATTGGCCTTGACAACCAGCCCATCAAATGCCTCGCTGTCCAGCCAGATATCCGCGCCGGGGCGAATGCCGTAAGTGCTGCCGTCCCGATAGATGAGCGCGGATTCCGAACCGGGATCGCGGCCCGGCTCCAGCACATGATAGAGAGAATTGAGCGTCACCTTAAAATTCCGACCGGCGGCCGCCGGATCCATCCCCGGCCAGAGATACTCAAGAATCTGATCGCGGTCCAGCACGCCATGGCGATAAGTCAGCAAGAGCTGGAAAAGCTGTCGCGATTTGGCTCGCCGCCAACTGTTGGGTTGGACAAAGGTTCGGCCGCGATATGTCGCGAATCCGCCCAACGCATGGACTTTGACACAGTAACCGGGATGGTGGGTGATACGCGGCAAGCCCAGGGTGGACAGCAATCTGGCGGCGTAGGTGTCCTGTCGACGGCGGTCGCGAGCCAGGACAAGCAAGGGCGTAAAGATGCGCTCGTCGGGCGGCCCCAGCAGGGTCGGCCGCGTAAACAGAAAGTCGTAGCCGTTTTCCTCACAGGCCGCCAGCGTTGCGGGGAGGAGCTGATCCAGCACCTCGATCTTGCCCTGCCGCCAATGAACCAGACATAGCCACAAGCGGGTTGCGCACACGCCAAACTGGTCGCTGCATTCCTGAAAACCCCGCAAGGCGCGACCAAGCCATTCCAGCGCTTCCTCGAAGCGGCCGGCCAGCGCAAAACCGGCTCCCATCGCCACACGAATCAGGGAGGCGATCCATTCATCTCCGGCGGCGCGGGCGATCTCGATCCCCTCGGTGGCCGTCTGCTGTGCCTGGGGCAGATTCTCGCTGTAGCCGTAGACACGACACAACCCCCAACACGCCTCCACCATCAGACGCTGCACGGAGAGCCGGCGGCTGATCTCGATCGCCATCTCATACTGCCGGCGCGCCAGATCATACCCATCGGGATCATCAAGCAACATGATGGCATGGCCCAGTCGCAGATGGCCGACGGCCGTCATGAACGGCGATTGCAAATCAACCCCCCGGCGAGCGCCGATCCGGGCGTACTCATACGCTTCGTTGCCCAATCCCAGCAGCGAGTAGACGAGCGACAAGAGCAAATGGGTTTCACGATGGGCGCGCGGGGTCAGGACCGGCTCAAGGCGCTCGGCCTCGGCCCGTTCCTCCAGCTTTCGGCGGGCTTCGTCCAGCCGTCCTGTCCGCAGCAGCACGCGAAACAGTAATTGTGAGTCGGATGGGCTGGTGCTGCGCAAGGCCTCAGCCTGGTTTCTCAATACCTCGGCCTCTTCGATTTGTCCGGCATTGAGTTTATTCTCGGCCAACAGTTCGTAGAGACGGGCGCGCATCTCCGTGCCCTCCGATCCCTCGCTCAGGCGAATCGACTTCTCCAGCAATGCCTCTGCCTGGCTGGGGTTCACCGTGTCGAGATAAACGCGCGCCTGACCGCGCAACGCCCGACTGATCCCCCCTGGTTGGCCGCGTTCCCGCCAGCCTGCCTCAGCTTGTTGATACCAGCCCAACGCCTCCTGGAACCGGCTGCGCAGCCGAGCCAGTTCGCCCAGGTAGAACAGAAGTTGTGGATGGTGTTGCAGCACCTCCGGCTGGAGGCCGCCCAGATATCCGGCCAGTGTATCCAGCCGGCCGGTGGCCAATAGCTGAACGCCATACGTATCCAGCAGGGAGGCCGATCCCTCGCGGTCGCTGGCCTTGAACATGTGGTAGAGAGACTCATCCAAATCGCCCCTCGCCTTGAAGAAGTTCGCGGCCAGGACATGGTTGTTAAGACGTTGCTCCGGCGAGGTCAGCTGCTCCAGGAAGTTGTGGAAAATGTGATGGTAGCGCATGCTGCCATCGCCCAGATCGTCGATGAACAGATCGATGCGCCGGAGATAGGCCAGCATGGCGACACTGTGGCCGCCGGTCTGCAGGGCATCGCAGGCCTCGGGGGTGATGACGCGCAAGACTGACGTCACCCGCAGGAACTCCTGGACATCGGCCGGTTGTCCCTCAAAGATCTCCGTCGCCAATAGATGAAACAGGGTGTCGAGCGAGGCCGTCTGGTTCGAGAGCACGTCCTCGACGGAGGCGAGCCGGCCGCTACGCAGGCTTTGCCGGATGAGCTGCAGGGCGATGGCCCAGCCCTCGGTGGCCTCATAGAGCGCGGCCGCCTCATCGGCCGTCAGCGCATAGCCGTAGGCTTCTGAAAACAGGGCGGAGATCTCGGCCGCGTTGAACGCCAGCGCCGAACGCCCGATCGTCAGGACCGTCCCCTGCGCCTTCCAGCGCGACAAATTAGGCAGCGCGACAGGTTGGCGGCCGGTCAGAATGATATGGAGGTCGGCCGGGGCGAGGGCGACGAGGCGGTCGATCAGATGCGCAATCTCGGCAGCGGGCAACACCAGGTGGACGTCGTCCAGCACCAGAAACGCCGGCTCAGTGATGGCCGCGCCAATCGAATTGAGCCATTCATCCAGAACGAGGGTCGAGGGCAATGGGCCACCGGCCCCGTCCCATGATTCAAAGAGTGAGATGGGATGATCGCCCAGATCGGGTATGGCCGCATGGGCCGCATGACTCAGATGGAGCAGGAAGACCAGCGGATCGCGGTCCTCCTCCATCATTTGATACCAGATGAGCGGATGACCCAACCGGGCCAGCGACGCCAATGCCGTCGTCTTGCCAAAGCCCGCCCCGGCCTGCACCAGCGTCAGACGATGGTTGAGCGAATCGGCCAGGATGCCCATCAGGCGCGGCCGCTCCAGCGTTCGGGCACCCAAACGAGGGGGCGTTATTTTTGTGCGGACAACAGTGACCGGGCGGACCATCACACCTTCATGCGGGGAAACAGGCCCCATTGACGGAAGCGGAAATTATGGCTCAACCCAAGCGATTATAGCCGGGCCTGTGAATTATAAAAGCCTGGGCAGGTAGCGAAGGTTGGTGCATTCAGCCATACAGTCACGACGTAATACGTTGACTTTGGATAGTCAAAATAAAAATCCCCGCCCGAAAGCAGGGATTCAAATTTGGCGGAGAGGGTGGGATTCGAACCCACG
>CAYXNH010000072.1:0-12409 GCA_964466135.1 uncultured Ardenticatenaceae bacterium
CTGGCCGCGGCAACCTTCCGGGTGACCGGCTCATTCGATGTCGGGCGAGTTGACTTTCGCCTGGACGCCAACGATAACAACAAGCCCTATATCCTGGAGATCAACCCGCTACCGGGCTTGAATCCGGGCTACTCCGATCTGCCCCTGGAAGCTCAAGCCGACGGGTGGACATTTAACCAACTAGTGAACCGCATCCTGGAGGAGGCGGTCCATCGCTATGGCCTGGATGAAGCGGCCACATCGGCGAGCTAAGGTTATATACGCAAAGGAGAGCAATTAATGCCCGACAAAGACACCTCTCTCATGGCGCGTTGCCTGGAATGTGATTCGCGCATTTACTTCCCGCGCCGGCCGGAATTGGGCCAGATCATCGTCTGTCCGGAGTGTGAGACCAGCCTGGAAGTCGTCCGCACCGCACCGATCCGTTTCGACTGGGCCGACGACGGAGGGGGATCAGGCGGCTCCGATCGCATCGATCTGGATGAGTTCTTCAACGAACTGGAAACCGGTAAAGAGGATGGGTATGAGGATTATGAGGAGGGTGAGCGGTAGGCCGCATACGAGCCTGCCGGGATACCTCTGATATAGTTGGATGCGGTCGTCGACAAGCGACGATGCGCCGGAATGGACGGTCGAGATACTGTCCCTCGAATATCCAATGGTGATTAACCGTCACGATCTGATATAGTACCCAGGTAATGTTGGTTGCGTAAATTTAGTCGTAAGGTTCCCGCAATATCCTGCGGTCAACCTTATGATACGCCGGAGTGTTCTGCCCCACGCATTCGGCGCCGATTTGCATGGATGACTCAGTCGACAACATCATCGACAAACGATTTTCCAGCGCCAGACGCTTCATCGTAATTACCTTGGTCGTTCTCGTCGCGCTCCAGGTCGTGTTGTTCCTTGCCTTGTACGTCTCCTTCGACACGAGAGCGCTCACAGAATGGCTACCGGAAGTCCTTTTAGCCATTCTGTTCACCCTGCTCGTCGGAGCACTGTCCCTTTTCGCGATGGACCGAGCGCGAGTAAATGTGCAAAAAGAGGTGGGGCAGGTAGTCGGCCATGAATTGCACGACCTGAAAGCCGCTAACGACCGCTCTCGCTCGCTCCAGCTCATGGCATCAACGTTGAGCGCCACCCTCAGCTTCGAGCGCGTCGTCGAGCAGTCACTCGATGTATCCAGCCTAGCTCTGGATGAAATGGGTATCCCGCGCGAATCCCTCGTCGGCGCTGTTTTTCTCTATGATGAAGAGGTTTTAAAGCCCATCGCCCGTCGCCGATTTCTGGGCAATGACAGCAGTCGCATCATCGCCGGAAAGGAGGGCGTCGTCGGCGCGGCACTCAGCCAGGCCGAGCCGGTCGTCACCAACGACCCCCAGGACGATCCTGAACTCCAGGTCTACGAAGCCTTCCGCGAATGCCTGACGGCCGTCTGCATCCCGCTTCGAGCCGGTTTCCAGTTGTTCGGGGCGATGGTCATCGGAACCGATACGGCGGTTCATTTTGACCACGACCATATCGATCTGTTCAAGGCGGTAGGCGATCAGGCTGTCATCGCTCTACAAAATGCCCAGCTCTACCAGCGGCTGGAAGCCGAGAAGCAACGCCTAATCGAGGCCGACGAGGAAGCGCGCAAGGAGTTGGCTCGCGACCTCCATGACGGCCCCACACAAAGCATCGCCGCCATCGCCATGCGCATGGGGTTTGCCCGCAACATTATCGACCGCGATCCGGCGCGTGCCAAAGAGGAACTTCTGAAGGTCGAAGCGCTGGCCAAACAGACGTCGGCCGAAATCCGCGGCATGCTTTTCACCCTGCGGCCGCTCGTCCTGGAAACCCAGGGACTAGGCCCGGCCCTCGACGCCTTGTTGCGCCGCTATAGCGATGCCGACGGGATTGAGATGCACTTGATCGGTGCCGAAAACGGCCGCTTGCTCAGCAAATCCGCCCAGGTGGTCGTATTTGCCATCATCGAAGAAGCCCTTAACAACGCCCGTAAATACTCCAAAGCTGAACTCATTGAGGTCCGGTTATGGCGGACCGATGGCCTATTCGCGGCCGCTGTTCGCGACAACGGTGTTGGCTTCGACACCTACGACATCAACCGCGACTACAGCACCCGCGGCAGCCTGGGGATGGTCAACATGCGCGAACGCGCCGAACGAATTGACGGCTCTCTGCGCGTCGAATCATCACCGGAAACAGGCACAACAGTGACGCTCGTCGTTCCGCTCGACAAGCATGGCACCGCGACGGATTTGGAAGACGACGCCGACGATGTAGATGAACCTCACTTGATCGATGCTCCCACGCCCAACCTCTGAGCCGACTCTCTTCGGCCGTTTATCTCTGCCCGTCATCGTTCTCCTGTCCTTGCTTGGCTATGGGTTGATCGCCCTGTGGTTTCCGCTTGTCTCCCACATCGCTCAGGTCCCGCCGGGCGACATCCGCAGCTTTGCCCCCACCCTGCCGGGTGGAATCATCTATGCCCTGTTGGTGATCGGTCTGTTCGGGTTGCTTGTCCCGGCATTTCGTCGCGCAGAGAGAGACGGGATGGGCTCCCGTCCCTTGTTCTCCATTCTGGCCGGGTCGTTTCTTTTGTCTCTGCCGTTACTGTTCACCTACCCGATCAACGCCACCGATATCTATCGCTACGTCATCCGCGGCCGCATTGCCTCCGTTTATGGTCAAAGTCCTTTCACCGTGCCCGCGGCCGACTTCACCAACGACCCATTCAAATCGTTGGCGGGGGAATGGGCCGGGGAGACGTCTCCCTATGGACCAATCTGGGAGTTAATCGCCTCAGGAATAACCGCCATCTCAGGCGACAATCTCCTGGCCGGTGTGCTGCTCTTCAAGCTGCTGACGTTAGCCTGTTTTCTGGCCACGGCCGCGTTACTCTGGTCACTATTGCCGGAGGGCCGATCTCGCGCCGCCTATACGCTGGTCTGGGCCTGGAATCCCGCCCTGCTTCTGATCTTTGTCGTCGACGGCCACAACGATGCCTTGATGATCTTGTGGCTCATGCTAGGCTACTGGCTGACGCAACGCGGCCGGTCATCGACGGGATTCCTGGTCATGGCGCTGGCCGCGTTGACCAAACCGATCGCTGTTCTGGCGCTGCCTGTTTTCTTTATTGATATCTTCCGGCATAGAAGCCCCGATCGTCGCCGCTCGCTGTTCATGACCGGGGTCGGCGTCCTGCTTCTCACCTGGCTGGCTTTTTTGCCGTGGGCCGAGTCGGGGAACTCATGGCAGACAACACTTGATCTGGCTTCACGACTGCTGCGCGAAGCCACCGGCGGCGCGGCCTTCTCCCCTGCCGTCTGGGTCTACATGGCGTTGGGGCAGAATGTAGCTATCGGTACGATCGGCACCATCACCCAAGGCATATTTGCAGCAGCCGCCCTGTGGCTGTTCTGGCTGGCAATTCACGGCCGTTCGGCGCTGCGTGGCGTGGCTGATACATTCTACGCCTACATCGTCACAGCCCTCAACTTCCGGCTATGGTACGCCGCGTGGCCTTTCCCCTGGCTATTGCTGGATGCCGGAAACCAGACAAGCGCGTCGGCCCGCCATGCTGCCTATCGATTGCGCGCGGGCCTCTGGTTTCTGCTCACTTCCCAAGTGTCTGTCATATTCTACGGCCATATCAGGGTCCACCTGCTTGGCGGAGAGCACAGCGTGACGCATCTGATCGCCGTGCCGTTCGTGTTTGTTCTGCCGTGGCTTCTGGCACGCCTGCCTTTCCGCGTCTCCGGCGATGAAGACCGGGTGTAACCGAGCGATTGGCGAACAGGAAGTGAAGACCGATTGTTACACTCTCCTGTAACTTTGGGAGCGATCTTATGTGTTCGATCCAACACTTAACGATTCCTTCATAGCGAAGCAGGTCGAAATTTGTTATGCTAGGCGCAAGACACGTCCCTTTGGGGAACGGTCTGTTTTGCCTGCGGTAAGGATACGCTAAGAACATGGCCCTTCTGGCGCAAATTATCGAATTGCTGAGCCGACCGCCGGGCAGTGTGATCTATCATCTGCTGACACTCTTCGCCTTGCAGATCATACTGGCCCTGGCCTATTCACGTTGGCAGCGAGACGCCAACGACGAATCAGCGCGCCGCATGACCTTCGCCGCGGCCGGCATCCTTCTCGCCCGACTGATTTTGCTCTTCGCCGGGCTCATGATGGACGGCGATCCGGCACGCGCTCGCATCGTCCTCCCGCCTATGGAACAAGCCATCGACATGGCCACGGTCATCCTGCTGGTATGGGGATTGACCCCCTTCGCCATGGATCGGCCGCGCCTGGCCGACGGCATCCTGCTGATCAGCCTCATCATCGTCGCCGTCATGTTCCTGTTCTTCTTCCAGGACTGGCAAAACCGCATCACTGCGACCGGTATCGCCACTTCCTACATCGGCACCGTACAAGCCTATGTCTGGGGCATCTTGCAGATGATGATACTTGGAGCCGGACTGGTGTGGCTGATCATGGAACACACCAGCCGCCTCACCATGCGGCCCATCATCGTTGCCGTGGCTTTGCTGGCCCATATCGCCAACTTCTTTAATTATCCGGAGATCATCCCGTCCGGAACCGAGATCGCCTACTGGCTACGCATGGGCTATCTGGTGGCCTTTCCGCTATGGGCTGTTTTGGCCTATCGGGAAAATCTGCGCGATCTGATGACTGCGGCCGAAGCCGACCACGCCCAGGCCGATCAGCTGGCCCACAATCTGCGCCTGACAACGGGCGTCATTGGCGCGCGAACGCCCGAATTGCGCCTTGAACAAGCCCTCGATTTGGTCACCGGCCTGATCCCAACCCAGCTCGCTACTATCGGGCTGATCGATGAAAACAATCCACAGCGCGTTATCTTCGGCCAGATGCGTACCAGGGCCGGTCGCAACACCGACTACAGCCGGCAGATCAAGCTATCCGATCATGCCGCGTTCCGGCTGGCTTACGAGCAGCAGCGGGGCATTGAACTGTTGCCGCGCGGTGTAGGAGCGCGTCAGACCCACGAACTCTCTCAGCAGTTCAACGTCGGCGCATTAGGACCGGTCTTTGTCGAGCCGCTGGTTGCCGGAGGCCACTGTCTTGGTTTCCTGATGCTGGCCGCGTCCACAACCACCCAGAACTGGTCTGAGCGCGACCGGGCGATCATCCCCGGCGTGGCCGCCTTTGTGGCTCAGGCCATCGCCAGCAATCGCCACACAGACGAGAAAAGGGAGTCCCGCGAAATCGACCAATTGCCCGCCACGACTCTGGCTTCGTCCCACGGACCTGAACGCGACACCGGCAAGGAGCGCTTAATCCTGGAACTGGCTGAAACTCGCCGTATGTTGACGACGGCCGAGGAACGTGCCCGACAGGCTGAATCAATGGCCGTCTTCCTGCAGCAGGGTGAACCGGGGCAACCCACAACCGCTCTCCCGCTACTAGCCCAGGCGGCCATCGGCCCGGCACTGGAATATGCTATGGAGAGTGTCCTGCCGCTAGTGCGCCAACGCGACCTCAAGTTGGATATCGCCCTGGATAGCGAACTACCATTATCGGCTGTTAAGGAAAACGTGCTACGCCAGTTGATCCTCAGCCTGCTGGAGAACTCCTGTCGGGCGTCGGCCGAGGATAGCTCCGTATTGGTGCGCGCCGAGTCATCATCCGTAAACGGCAGTCGTGCCGGCCGAACAATTTCCCTGATGGTAACCGACACCGGCGTGGGCATCCGGCCGGAGGATCGTGAACGAGTCTTCGATTCCAAATATTACCTTTCGGGGGGGCGCTCCATCCCCGGCGTAGGTGATAACAGCGCCAACCTCGCCGTAGTGCAGAAGTTGGCCCAAGCCAGCGGCGGCGACCTTAACTTTAAGAGCCAGGCCGGCGAGGGGACAACCTTCACCTTGCGCCTGCCGGCGGCCGAAGTGCGGCCGTGGACCCTATTGAAGAGTGAACCGGATGCCAAGGACAGCCTGAAAGCGCCGGCTAATCCGCTGGTCGATGTCGAGAAGGCTGTCCAGTGAGCAGCCCGAACATCATGGAAACCGAACAGGACAATCGCCGCCGGGACTGGCAATCCAATATCATCATGACGGCGGGCGTCATGATTACGATCTTGATGGCGTTCATTCTGGCCCAGCTTGATGTCTTGCAGGTTCGTGCCGTCATGGAACAAACCGGCTTGCCGATCGTCAACATCCAGGCCACGGCCGTCGCCATCGGGCAGATCATCTCCCTTGATCGGAACCCGGAGGGGCAATCGCCGGCGGCTATTCCGATCGTCGAATCGCTCGGCCCCATCCCCAATGATTCAAATCCGCGCCCGGAATTCATCACCGGCGTTAGTGAGGAAGGAGTTATCTTCACGGTTTGTGGGGCGGTCCCTGAAGGCTGGCTGCTCTACACCGTCCAGCCAGGGGACACACTGGCCTCGGTAGCCGAAGCTACCCAATCGACGGTTGCCGACCTGTCGGCCGCCAATTGCCTCGCCTCCGATCAGCTATCGGGGGGAATGCAAATACTGGTTCCACAACAGCCGGTGACGACGCTTTGCGGCCCGCCTTCGTGGTGGGTACGCTATCAAGTTCGGGCAGGAGATACCCTCGGGTTCCTGGCGGCGCTCCGGGGAACAACGGTCGATGAGATCCTGCGAGCCAACTGCCGGGAAACGATAGATCTTCAGGCCGGGCAATCGATCTTCCTGCCGCCAGGCGCGCCCGCGGGTGGCGGTGTAACCATCCCCCAGCCATCATTAACCCCATTGCCGACCCTGGCGCCAATTCCGACCTTGCTCCCATTGCCGACCTCGCCGGGAGGACCTCCGCCCGTGCAGCCATCTTCGACACCCGTTGTTGTCCCCCCTTCGCCGACGAAGATCGTTCCCCCCACGTCCGCACCGCCCACGTTCGCGCCACCTACATCCGCGCCGCCAACATTCGTGCCGCCGACGTCACCGCCGCCAACATCACCACCGCCGACGTCGCCACCACCGACATCACCGCCACCGACGTCGCCACCGCCGACATCACCGCCACCAACGTCGCCGCCACCGACGGCCGAACCGCCGACGGCCGAGCCACCGACGGCCGAGCCGCCGACGGCCGAGCCACCGACGGCCGAACCGCCGACAACGCCACCCCCTGATGGGGGAGGACGATAGAACTGCCTCAACTTGGATTAAGTCCGCGCTATTGCTATAATCAGCCTTCGGCTGAGAGAAACCAAATCCGGACAGAATCGCCTCAGGGCATGATGTCTTTTACCTCTTCGCCGAAGGGGAGAGGTTTCAAACCCACTCCACTAAATAATTTAAACCAGTTGGCGTCGACCGTTGACGCCAACTTGAACGAGAAAACGCAGAATGGGTGATATCGAAGAGCTGCGGCAGTCGATCCTGGCCCAGGTTGCCGAATTTTACGAAAAAGCTCACCGAAACCGGCCTTTTGAACCGGGCAAAACAACTGTAAACTACGCCGGGCGCGTGTTTGACGAGACGGAAATCCAGAACATGATCAGCTCTGTGCTTGATTTCTGGCTCACTGCCGGCCCGTATGCCGAGGAGTTTGAAAAGCTGCTGGGCAATTTCATCGGCGTCCGCGAGGTCATCCCGGTCAATTCCGGATCATCGGCCAATCTGGTCGCCCTGACCACCTTGTGCTCCCGTAAATTGCCGGATGGACTGCGTCCGGGCGATGAAGTTATCGTCCCCGCCGTCAGCTTTCCGACCACGGTCAACCCCGTCATCCAGAACCACCTGACGCCGGTGTTCATTGACAGCTGCTACGGCGATTTCAATCTCGACGTATCTCAACTGGAAGAGGCTGTCTCGCCACGTACCCGAGCGTTGATGTTTGCTCACACGCTGGGCAACCCGGCCAATATGGATGTGGTCATGGATTTCGTCCGGCGTCACAATCTCCTTCTGGTGGAGGATACCTGCGATGCGCTCGGGTCCAGATGGGACGGCCGCATGGTCGGAACATTCGGCCACCTGGCTACCCTGAGCTTCTATCCGGCCCACCACATCACGATGGGCGAAGGGGGAGCCGTCTACACCAACCGGCCCAAGCTGGCCAAGATCGCCCGCGCTGTGCGTGATTGGGGACGTGACTGCTGGTGCGGCTATGACAACCCAATCAACGGCAAATGCGGCATCCGCTTTGAGCATACCATACCCGGCATCCCCGGTTTCTATGACCATCGCTATCTCTATTCGGAGATCGGCTATAACCTGAAACTGACGGATCCCCAGGCGGCGATGGGACTGGCTCAATTGCAGAAATTACCGGAGTTCATCCGCAAGCGAAAGGAGAATTTCGCCTACCTCTATGAAGGTCTGAAGCCTTACAGTGAGTTTCTAATGCTGCCGACCTGGCATCCCAAGGCCGACCCGTCGTGGTTCGCCATGCCCCTGCTGGTTCGCGAAGACGCCCCGTTCATGCGCCATGAGTTGACCCGCTTCCTGGAAAACAACCTGGTCCAGACGCGACTCATCTTCGCCGGCAACATACTCCGCCAACCGGCCTATCGGCATATTGAGCACCGCACCGTCGGCGATCTGAGCGTCGCCGATCAGATCATGCGTGGCGGCTTTTTCGTGGGCGTCTATCCCGGCCTGGATAAAGTCCGCCTGGATTATATGCTCGATATGTTCGGCCGCTTCTTCAAACAATTGTAGTGGATTCGTCCGGCGGGCAGTTCCGAGACCGCCGCGGAGACGCTTCCGGATGAACAAGGATATGAAAAAACTCTCTGTCATCATTTGCTGCTACAACGAGCAGGCTACGATACGCGACATCATCGACCGGACTCGCGCCGTTGATCTGGGTCCCGGCTGGACGCGCGAGATCATCGTCGTCGATAATTTCTCGACCGATGGCACGCGTGAGATTCTGAGCGAAATCGACGATCCGGAGATCACCACCGTCTTTCACGAGCGGAATTTGGGCAAAGGGATGTCCATCCGCACCGGCATCGCCACCATGACCGGCGATTACATGATCATCCAGGACGCTGACTCGGAATATGACCCGGCCGAACACACGCGCTTTTGCCGCAAAGCGGACGAGACGGGCGCGGCGGCTATCTTTGGCTCTCGCGTACTGGGCGGCAACGTGAAGTATAAATACGCCCATGCCTATCTGGGCGTGAGGGTACTGACGGCGATGACCAATTTGTTGTTCGGCGGCCACCTGACCGACGTGGCGACGGCGACAAAAATGGTGCGCGCCGATGTGGTGAAATCACTCAATTTGACGACAACCGATTTCAATCTGGATTTCGAGTTGCCGAACAAGATACTCCTCTCCGGCCACGAGATTATTGAAATCCCTATCAGCTACAACCCGCGAACCTATGCCGAGGGCAAAAAGATCAAGACACGCGACGGCCTGCGGGCGATGATGACCATGTTACGTGACCGACTGGGAGTAACGCCAGCCCTAAAAGATAATCCGGCAACAGTCAATCAAGCCACCGGCGATGCATTGTAAGATTAGTTGTAACCCACATCCAATAGAGTAATGCAGGTGCATTACGGTGCAAACACGCTATACTGTGAAATGGCGTGCCCGTCGGCCTGTTCATAACGGATCGAACAGGAAACACCGGGAACGCAGCTCCCAAACAACAGGAGCCGGTTGGCCAAGGCCACATCGCTTAAACAACATGAGACAAGCAGCGTCCTGGTCGGCTAGCCGGCGCGACCAGGTTTTCGCGTGGCTTTACGATGGAATATGGAAAGCGCCGAGCACACAATGCAGGTGTAATCTGAGAGGAAGGCGGAATTTATGAAAATTGTCATAACCGGATCAATTGCATTCGACTACCTGATGTCATATCCCGGTCGATTCCAGGACGCATTCGTGGCCGATAAGCTGGAAAAGATCAGCCTCAGCTTTTTGGTCGATTCCCTGAAACGGCAGCGAGGCGGAACTGCCCCTAACATCGCCTATACGATGGCCCTATTGGGCGATCGGCCGACCATCATGGCCACCGCCGGGCAGGATTTCAGCGAATACCGCGCCTGGCTGGAGAGTCAGGGCATCGACACCTCGGCGATCCTCGATATCGAGGACGAATTCTGTGCGTCCTTCTTTGTCAATACCGACGAAGACAACAACCAGATCGCCAGCTTCTACACCGGCGCAATGGCTCACGCCGGCAAGTTGACCTTTGCCCAATGTGCGCCGGGGGCCGACCTGACCATCATCACCCCCAATGATCCCGGCGCCATGCTCAATTACGTCCGCGAATGCAAGGCTATCGGATTGCCGTTCATTTACGATCCCAGCCAGCAGACGGCACGCATCAGCAGCGATGACATCCGCGAAGGTATCGATGGTTGCTTCCTGCTGTCCAGCAATGAATATGAGTTCCAACTCATCCAGGAAAAAACCGGTTTAAGTGAATCGGATATCCTCAACCAGGTGGGTGGCCTGGTCATGACGATGGGCGCGGCCGGTTCGCGACTGGTGATCGATGGGCATGAGGAATACGTTCCGGTCGCCCCGACGCGCTGGGTGGCTGAGCCGACCGGTGCGGGCGACGCCTATCGCGCCGGGTTAATGCGCGGCATGCAACTGGGTCTGCCGTGGGGCGTATCCGGTCGCATGGGAGCGCTGGCTGCCGCGTATGTACTGGAACAGTACGGGCCGCAAAACCACTACTTCACGCGCCAGGAGTTCGTGGCGCGATACCGCGAATCTTTTGATGACGAGGGAGCGCTCGACGTGCTCCTTCTGGATGATGAACAAATCAATGTACCTCTCTCCGTCGCCAGATAAGAACGAGGAGTTGCAGGCTATCAAGGAGTTAGAAAACAACAATGGACTTTGACGTTAAGAATACCGATCTTGCGCCCGGTGGGCGGCATCGCATCGAATGGGCCGAACTGGAAATGCCGGTTTTACGCGGCGTCCAGAAGCGATTTAAGGATGATCGGCCGTTTTCCGGCCTGCGCGTTAGTGCTTGCATGCATGTCACGACCGAGACGGCCAACCTGATGGTCAGCCTTCAGGCGGGTGGAGCGGATGTGGTGCTTTGCGCCAGCAATCCGCTGAGCACCCAGGACGACGTGGCCGCATCGCTGGTTAGCCATTTCGAGATTCCCGTCTACGCCATCAAGGGCGAAGACAATGAAACCTATTTCAAGCATATCAGTGCCGTGCTCGACCATAAGCCTCACATCGTCATGGATGACGGCGCCGACCTGGTCAGCACGATCCACAAGAGCCGTCGCGGCCTGATCGATACGATGTATGGCGGCACGGAAGAGACGACGACCGGCATCATCCGCCTGCGGGCAATGGCTCGCGACGGCGCGCTCAAATTCCCGATGATGGCCGTCAACGACGCACTGACCAAGCACATGTTCGACAATCGTTACGGCACGGGCCAGTCGACGATGGACGGCATCATTCGCGCCACCAACGTCCTGCTCGCGGGCAAGAACGTCGTCGTGGCCGGCTACGGCTGGTGCAGCCGAGGCATCGCCATGCGCGCGCGCGGCCTGGGGGCCAACGTCATCGTGACCGAAGTCGACCCGCTCAAGGCGCTGGAGGCGGTCATGGACGGCTATCGTGTGATGCCGATGAACGATGCCGCCCCGATCGGCGATATCTTCGTAAGCGCCACGGGCGACATTCACGTGTTCGACAAGCACCACTTCATGGTCATGAAGGATGGCGCTTTGTTGTCGAATTCCGGTCACTTCGACGTGGAGATCAACAAGCCGGCCCTGCATGAATTGTCGGCCCACGAGCCAAAGCGTGTGCGGCCGTTCGTCGAGCAATTTACCATGAAGCACAACGGCCATCGCCTGAACCTGTTGGGCGAAGGACGCTTGATCAATCTGGCCGCGGCCGAAGGCCATCCCGCGTCGGTCATGGATATGAGCTTCGCCGGTCAGGCCATGGCCGCCAAGTATTTGGTCGACCACAAGGGTGAGTTGGAGAACCGCGTCTATACGGTGCCGACCGAGGTCGATCAGGAGATCGCCTCCATCAAGCTGGCCGCTATGGGCATCCATATCGACACCTTGACCGAGCAGCAGGCTGCCTATCTCGATTCCTGGGAAGAAGGCACCTGATCCTGACTTTTTTATCAATCAGCCGGACGGCGCCTCGAAGGCGTCGTCCGGCTCTGCTGGGCAGCAACCGAAAGTCTATCATCCGGCCGATATGGCAGTACCCAAGGATACTCACGAAGCCGACCGCGTCGGCATGGTGCGGGTGGCGCGCATCCTTTCCAATGTCATCAGCCCTCCCGTCATGTTCGCGATCACGGGGCTGGTGCTGGGCGTCTATGAACGTCCTGTCTGGCCCGGGTTGGCGTGGGGAGTGATCTTTGGGGCGTTCGTGGCCTTGTTGCCGATGCTCGTCATCGCCTATCTCCTGCACACCGG
>CAYXNH010000073.1:0-12396 GCA_964466135.1 uncultured Ardenticatenaceae bacterium
CGCTGGGTGGGCTGGCCGTCGCCGGGGAGAAGGGCGTGACCGTCGCCGTCGATCCCCATCTGACGCCGGAACTGGTGCAGGAAGGATACGCGCGCGACCTGGTGCGCGCCGTCAACAACATGCGGAAGGAAGCCGGGTACGACATCTCCGACCGCATCGAGTTGGGGTATGAGGCGACGGGAGATGTAGCTGCCACGCTGGTCAACTTCGCCGACTTCATCGGCGGGGAGACGCTGGCCGTCCGGCTCATGGATGGAGAACTGTCCGACGCCGACTTCCGGCAGACCGTCACCGTCGGCGAACAACAGGTCGACCTGGCCCTGCGCAAGGTCGAGGGCTGAGGCTCGGATGAGCGTCGCGGGTCGAGTGGCCCGCGACGCTCGCCATCCGATGTGCCTTTTCCGGCGCTGCTTGCTATTATTGCGGCCATATGCGTCGCACGCTGGTTCCCATTCTGTTCATGATCATGCTGGCGGTTTTAGCCGCCGGCGGTTGGGCTGTCGATCACGCCTCGGGTCAGGAGACTGATCCTCTCATCATCGTGGAGCCGCCGGGAGATTGGCTCGAACAGGAGATCAAGGTCACCAACCTCGTCCCGGTCCCGCGTGGGCCAAACGCCGAACCAGCCGCCGACCAGTGCGGCCAGGCCACGCCCCTCAACCTCTCCTTCACCCATACCGCCGACGGCAGTGGCACGACCACCAACAATTTCACCCAGGAAGCAACCGATCCCGCCCTGGCATGTATGTTTGGCGTGCCGACAACCCTGCAGGGATATCGCACCGCCTGGTACTCCCTGACGCCGGGTAGCACGGGCATCGTGACCATCACCACCGAGGGGACCGAATACGACACCGTCCTCGCGGTCTTTGCCGGGGATTGCTCATCGACGGTAGCCTTGGCTTGCAGCGATGACTTCCGCAGCTTTCAATCCAGGGTATCCTTTCGCGTCATCCGCGGCCAGACCTACCTGATCGAGGTGGCCGACTACCTGCCGGGCGCGCCGCAAGCGGCGCTGCTGCGATTCTCGGCCGTCATGCACGACGGCGGGACGAGTTGGACCCGGCTCGGAAATCTGCCCTTTGGCGGCGTGAGCCGCCACGCTTTCGCCTCCAATGGCCCCGATATGTACATCATCGGCGGTCAAACGGTGATCGAGGACGACCAGGGATCGATCGCGGTCATCTCCAATAAATTCTATCGCTATAGCGTTGTCCATGACCGGTACGATATACTGCCTGACCCCCCCGGCACCGGCATCTCGAATACCACGGCCGTCTACCTGAACGGCAAGATATACGTCCCCGGCGGCTTCAACGGCAATACGTCGGACTATGTTAATGTTCACTTGGCCTACGATCTTGAGACCGACCTTTGGCAACAAATCACCCCGGTTCCCGCCGAGCTATTGCCCAATGGGAAGATGTTCGCCTGGTCGTCGGCCGTGGCCACGCCCGATCAAACCTCCTATTACGTCACCGGCGGATTGACCAGCCACCCGGCCCTCGACCCCGACGGGGTGGTCATCCCCAATGTCTACCGCTACATTCCCGCGACGGGCCAATGGAGCGCGAGCCAGCCTATGACCACGGCCCGCTATGCCCACACGGCGGCCTGGGTGACCACGGCCAATCGCGGGCTGTGCGTCGCGGGCGGCCTGACCCACGGCGTGGACGATGAGAACGAACCGGTTCTGGTCCTCCTGACCGCCGGCGAGTGCTTCAATCCGGCCAGCGGCGTATGGCAGCCGACCGGCTATCTCAACTTCCCGCGCTATAACGCCGGCAGCGCCATCGGCCCCGACGGCAACTGGTACGTCTTCGGCGGGCTGGACGCCAACGGCGGCGTGCCGGAGACGGAGGTATACGACGCGCAATCGAACACCTGGCGCGTCCTGGGCGGCGAGTTTGTTCTGGGCGGCTCGGCGCAACACCCGGCTCGCGTCTGGCCTCGCGGCGCGTTCTGGGGCAATAACCTGTACGTGTTTGGCGGCAACACCCCGCCCGACGAAAACCGTGTAGTCTCGTCGGCCGACCGGATGACCTTGGGCGTCGATGCCATGCCGCTGGCCAACCGGATCGTGTTCCCCTTTACCACCATATCCGGCGCCGAAAATTTCCTGGTCGGCAGCACGCCGTTACACCTGAACGTTCCCGTCTCGGGCAATTTCGTCGAATCGACGCAGTTCTTCAACGGTTATTTCTTTGACTGGCCCACATTCGGCAAAGCCGTCGTCCATTTGGTGAATGTCTCCGATCAAAGTAACCTCGTTCTCTCGGTTCTTGATATCCACAAAACCCGGCTCGTCAAGGAATCCGTCCCCATAACGGGTAACGTGACCGTATCGAGGACGCTCCTGCCCGGCCGCTACTTTGTGGTGGTCGAACGGGCGTTCCCCCGCGACATGCCCGACCCCAATCAGGTGTATCAGCTGATTCTCCAAAGGCCATGATCGACATAAGAAAAAGCCTCTTTGAAGCTCTTGAATGATGCCCAAGTCGCGCAGCCGTGCGACCTCTCGTGACCGGATCGATTTATGAAATCTGCCAAGCCCGTTCGTATTTTACATTTTGCCGACGCCCACATCGATATCGCGAATTATGGCCGGCACGCTCCCGAATCAGGCCTGCCGGTTCGCGTCGTCGATTTCCTGAAAGCGCTCGACCAGATCGTCGATACGGCCATCGATGAGCAAGTCGATCTGGTCATCTTCGCCGGCGATACCTACAAGGATCGCAATCCCCAGCCGACCTTCCAGCGCGCCTGGGGGGAGCGCATGATGCGCCTGTCGCGGGCGGGCATCCCCACCCTGTTGCTGGTCGGCAATCATGACATCGCCCCGGCCGACAATCGCGCCCACACCCTCCAGGAATACGCCACGCTGGCCGTCCCGAACATCTTCGTCGCCGACCGGCTTAAGGTGTGGCGGCCGGAAGAGTTGGGCGTGCCTGTTCAGGTGATGGCCTTGCCCTGGATCACGCGCAGCCGATTCCTGGCTCGCCACGACATGGCCGGCAAGACCGTCAATCAGATCCATGATCTGATGCTGGACCGCATCAACGAGGCCATCCAGCAGACCCTGGCCAATGAAATCGATCCCGCCCTGCCGCTTATTCTGACCGCCCACGCCAGCATCCATGGCGCGAAGTACGGCAGCGAGCGGGCGGTCATGCTGGGCCACGATCTGGCCTTCAGCATGGGGCTGGTCGCCAATCCGCGTTTCGACTACGTCGCCCTGGGCCACATCCACAAGCACCAGTCGCTCAACGGGCAACAACACCCGCCGGTCATCTATTCCGGCTCGATCGAGCGCGTCGACTTCGGCGAGTGGCGCGATCCCAAAGGTTTCGTGCTGGCCGAGGTGGCGCGCGGCCACACGGATTGGCGCTTTGTCCCCCTGAAGAGCCGGCCGTTCCATGACAGGCATGTTCGCGTTTCCGAGGCGGACGGCTTCATGGATAAAATCATGAGCCACCTGCCCCCGGCCGAGGAGATCGCCGGCGCTATTTGCCGGGTTCGACTGGAGTATCCCTACGAGCTGGATGCTCTGCTGGACGAGAAACGCATCCGCGACCACTACGCGGCCGCTCTGGAACTGCGCATCACGAAGGACAGGGTCGGCAGCCAACACGCCAAACTGGGCAGCCTCGTGGCCGTCGAAACGCTGGGGCCGCATGCATTGTTACGGCTCTACTGGCGCACGAAAGGAAAAACCGAAGCCGAGACGGAGGAGCTGCTGGCTCTGGCCAAAACAGTGTTGAATATCCACGCCCCGGAAGAGGGCAACGCTCCCCGCCCGGCGGCCTCGATCGAATCATGATCCCGCTACAACTGACCCTGCGCAATTTCCTGTCCTATCGCGACACGGCCGAATTGGACCTGTCCGGCATCCATCTGGCCTGCATATCCGGCCTAAACGGTGTGGGAAAATCCACTATTCTTGAAGGCATGACCTGGGCGCTCTTCGGCAAGAGTCGCGTTCGCAGTGATGACGACGTCGTGAACCGCAGCGCGGCCGCCAAAGGCGAGGCCGCAGAGGTGTCCTTCACCTTCGAACTGGAAGGGGCCGTCTATCGGATCATGCGGCGCAAGGCTCCCGGCAAGACGTCCGAGCTGGAGTTCAACGCCCGCGCGCCGGGGGAGGACGGCGATCATTGGCAGGTGAAAACCGAGGCCAGGATCCGCGAGACCCAGGCCGAGATCGAGAAGCTGCTGCGCATGAATTATGAGGTCTTTACCAACGCCAGCTTTTTGCTGCAAGGAAAGGCGGACGAATTCACGACCAAAACGGCCGACAAGCGCAAGGAGATCCTGGCCGACATCCTGGGCGTCAACCTGTGGGATGAGTACAAGGAACGCGCTGCCGAGCGACGCAAGGAGGCCGATGGCGAGGCGGCCGATTTTGACCGGCGGATCGCCGAGGTTGAGGCTGAGCTGGTCCAGGAGGAAGAGCTGATTCAGGCGCGGGAAAAAGCCGAGTTGCAGGTTAAAACCGTCACCGCCGAACGCGACCGGCAGGATGCGCTCGTGGCCGCCGCCCGCCGGAACAAGGCCCTGGCTGATAGCCAACGGGAATCGCTGGGCCGGACGGCGGCCGAACTGGCCAAACTCGAGACCGAACTGGAGAGAAATGAAAGCCTGGCCGCCCGGCAACGCGCCGAACTGGCCGGTCATCGGGCCACGCTGGACCGGCGGGAGGCGATCGCCGCAGCCTTCGAGGCCTGGCAAAAAGCCGGTTCCGAATTGGCCGCCTTGCAAGTCCGGGCCGAAGAACACGCCGCCATTAGCCGGGAGATGCATCCCCTCGAACTGGCCATCGCCCGCGCCGAGAGCCGGCTGCAGCAACAGGTGAGAGAGCTGGAGTCCCAACAGGAGAAGGCCGGGCAAGCGGCGGCCGAACTGGCGAACCTCCAGGCCGGTCTGATCGATCATGAATCCCGGCGAAACGACGTCCGATCACAGCTGGACAAACTCGCTGAGCAGCAGTCCGAATGGCAGACAGCCCGCGACCGCTTGCAGGCGGTGGAGTTCGAGCGCGAGCAAGCCCGGCTGGAGTTGAACCGGCTACAGTCGCGCGCCAAAGAGATCGCCACCTTGGAAGAGGAACGCAAGCAGGTTGAAACAAGCTTGCACACCGATTCGACTTCTCTGGATAACGCTCGACACGCCCTGCAGGAGTTGGCCGACAAACGGGAGTCGCTGGAGGCGAAGAGCCGAGAGAAGGCGGCGCTCGATGGCGAAAAGAAACATCTACGAGCCGAAATGGATGATCTCAAAGCTCGCATGACGACGCTGGAAACCGGGGGCGGGGATAATTGCCCCCTTTGTGGCCAGACTCTAACAGCCGACCATCGCCGGCACGCTATCAAACAAATCAATGATGAAGGCACCGAACGCGCCGCGCGATTCCACGAGATTACGGCCCTCCTCAAGACCCTGGAGAAGGAAACCGAGGATCTGAATCGCGATCTTCCAGGTCAGAGGGATTGGGAGAAAAAACGGGATAGTCATCAGGCGGCCGTCTTCCGTTTTGAGGAACGGCTGAAGACTATCGACAGCATGATTGCTACCTGGCGCGAGAGCAGGGAAGAAGCGAGAGCGGCCGAGTTGGAGAAGAAGCTCGCCGATTCGGACGAGTCGGCTGAATTGATCGCTCGCATGGCCCAATTCGAGGCCGCGGCCGAGCAGGCCCGCCAACTGGACGAGATGCTCCGGCAGGTCGAGGCGTCGATTACTCGCGACAGGACGCGCTGCGAAGACCTGTCGCTCATCCACGACAAGTGGGAATCCCATGAACGGGCGATGCTTGAAAGCACCCGGCGCCAACTGGCCGAAGGGAAGTACGCCGACGAGGAGCGCGCCGCGCTGGCCAAGGTGAACTCCCGGCTGGCGGCCGTCGCCTACGATGCCGAGGCTCACGAGGCCGCTCGCTCCCGGTTAGGCCAACTCGCTAACGCTCCCGAGGAGCATCAGCAGTACCAGCAGGCTGAGGCGGCCGTCAAACCGCTGGCCGAGAGTCTGGCCGAACTGGAGCGACGGCACGAGATCGATGAGAAACGCGCCGCCGATCTACAACTCCAGCGTCAACAGGACGAGGCGCGACTGCAAGCGCTGGTGTCCGGCATCGGCGATCTCAACGCGGCCGAGGATGAACTCCAGCGATTGCGCGAGACCGCCGTCGCCGCCATTAGCGCCGCCGGCGTGGCCCGGCAGAAGGTCGATGTCCTCGACGTCCGGCGGGAAGACCGGAAAAAGATGGCCGCTCAAAAAACGACCCTGATGCATCAGATCAGCCTGCTGCGTCAACTGGAGGATGCTTGCGGCCGCAAGGGTGTCCAGGCGCTTCTCATCGACGCCGCCCTGCCGGAGATCGAGGATTACGCCAATAATCTGCTCGACCGGCTATCGGGCGGCGATATGAGAATCCAATTCGAGACCCAACGAGCTTCCAAATCCAAAGTGGATAATCCAATCGAGACGCTCGATATCATCATCGGGGACAGTTTCGGCGTGCGACCGTATGAGAACTACAGCGGCGGCGAGAAGTTCCGCGTCAACTTCGCCATTCGTCTGGCCCTCTCGCAGGTGCTGGCGCGAAGGGCGGGGGCGCGGTTGCAGACGCTGGTCATCGACGAGGGTTTCGGCAGCCAGGACCCGGAGGGCAGGCAACGTCTGGTTGAAGCGATTAACGCCGTCCAGGACGAATTCGCCTGCATCCTGGTCATCACCCACATTGACGAGCTGCGCGACAAGTTCCCGGCCCGCATCGACGTGGAGAAGACCGCCAACGGTTCGCGCTTTTCCGTCGTGACGATTTAGGGCGATCGACTCTCAGCAAGCGGGTGCCGGGCTTGGCGGCCACGACTTACGAGTAGATATATCCCGCCGCGCGCAAGCCGAACTGGATCATGTCGTTGATGGCTTGCTGCCCCTCGTGCTCCTTGCCCGGCGACAGAAGCAGGTTATAGACGATCTCGTCGATCGACCCGGCCAGACCCTCGGCCGTGCGACGAACATTCTGGGGCACGATCTCCTTACGATCCAGGGCAGTCGTCAGGGTGCGCTGCCAGAGGCGAATGAGCTTCTCGCGATACTCCGACCGTCGTTCGGCCAGCGACGGCAGCGAACCCATGCCGCCGACCAACAGCAACTGGACGACCGCCGGTTCATAGAAGGCCACATTGACATAAGCACGAATCACCGCGTCCACCCTGGCTGCGAATGCGGTCTGGCTGTTCAACGCCTGATCCAGGGCCTGGAGCATGAAGGCCGCCGTCTCTTCAAACAGATGGTCGAAGAGGGTCTCCTTGTCGGGGAAGTAGAAGTAGAAAGTGCCGACGGCGACGTCGGCCGCGGCGACGATGTCGCGCACCGTGGCCGCGTGATATCCTTTCTCGGCAAACACGCGCACCGCCGCCTGCATCATGGCGGTGCGTTTGGCGTCTTTCTTGCGTCGTGTGTTTTCGGTGCTCCGATATGGCATAATGCCGATTAATCATACTGAATTATGAGAGGAGTCGCAACGTGATGCCGCGCCTGTCCATCGACAAGCAAGATGCCGAACCCGTCTACAGGCAGGTCTACGACCAGCTGCGCGCCGCCATCCTGTCCGGCGAACTGGCCCCGGGCGCGCGCCTGCCGGCCAGCCGCGCTCTGGCACGCGAGGCGGCCGTGGCTCGCATCACCATCGTCCGCGCCTATGGGCAACTGGAAGCCGAGGGCTTTGTCGAAAGCCGCGCCGGTTCGGGAACCTATGTCGCTTCCGGCGTGCATCGTATCTCCACCGACGATACGCCCGGCGTCCGCTCCTTTCACCCTGCCCTGACCGAGTGGGGGCGCAACGCCCTGTCGCTCGAACGAGCGGCCGAGCGCGTCAACGAGGCCGACCGGCCGGAGATCGATTTTGGCTTCGGCCGCTCCTTCGCCGAGCGTTTCCCCTATGACGTCTGGCGTCGCCTGCTGAGTCGCTATCTCTCGACCGATGACGCCATGCTGTCGCGTTACGGCTCGGCCGCGGGCTTCTATCCGTTGCGTCGGGCCGTCGCCGATTACCTCGTCCGCGCGCGTGGCGTGCGCTGCCGCCCCGATGATGTGGTCATCGTCAGTGGCGCGCAGCAGGCGCTCGATATTTTGGCCCGCCTGTTGCTCAATCCGGGAGATGAGGTGCTGGTGGAATCGCCCGGCTATCGGGATGCCTTCACCTTGTTCCGGCTGCACAAGGCGCGGATAACCCATCTGCCGGTCGACCATGACGGCCTGCCGGTCGATCAAATCCCGCCCGATTGCGCCGCCCGCCTGGCCTTTGTCACCCCTTCGCACCAGTTCCCCAAAGGGGGCACGATGCCCCTGGCGCGTCGCCTGGCGCTGCTGGAGTGGGCCAGGGAGCGGGATGCGGTGATCGTCGAGGATGATTATGATGGCGACCTGCGCTACGACGGCGATTCCCTGGCCGCCTTGCAAGGCCTGGATCGGGACGGCCGTGTCGTCTATCTGGGGACCTTCTCAAAGGTTTTGTTTCCGGCGCTGCGCCTCGGCTATCTGGTGTTACCGCCCAGCCTGAACGCGCCGTTTGTGCGCGCCAAGAGTCTTGTCGATCGCGGCGCGCCGACGCTGACGCAGGCGGCCGTGGCCGATTTCCTGTCCGAGGGTCATTTCGAGCGCCACCTGCGCGGGCTACGCCGCCAGTATGGCGAGAAACGGGCGGCTCTTGTCGAAGCACTGGAGAGACATCTGGGCGACCGGGTCACCTACTCACCCATCGCCGCCGGACTGCATATCATGCTGTTCGCCCAACCGGATGTCGTCGAGGCCCGTCTGGTGCGCGAGGCGGCTGAACGCGGGGTGCGCGTCTATGCCGGGGCGACTTATCATCTGGAAAGCCCGCCACCGCCCTCCATCCTGCTTGGATTTAGCGGGCTGGACGAGCCGGCCATCGTCGAAGGCGTGCGACGGCTGGCGGCCGCCTGGCCCGATAGCTCCCGCTAGATCAACCAGCTACCCTCTAATCTGAGCAATTTCGCCTTGGTCTCGATGCCGCCACGCGCGCCGTAGCCGTGGAGCTTGCCGTCCGCGCCGAGGATGCGATGGCAGGGGATGATGATGGGCATGGGATTGGTGGCATTGGCCCGACCCACCGCCCGCGCCGCCCCCGGCCTGCCCAATTGGTCCGCGATGGTTCCATAGTTGGTCGTACGGCCGTAAGGGACGGCGCAGACGAGGTGGAGGGCGTCCTGCTGGAAGGGTTGCATGACCGACCAGTCAATCGGAACGGTGAATTCGCGCAAACCGCCACGGAAATAGGCGTCCAGTTCAGCCAGGGCGGTCTTGACGAAGACACTCGGCTCGGCCGCGACATCGGGCGCCTTCCCAACCAGCCGCATGACCTCGGCCAAAAAGCGCGACTCGTCGTCCCACAAGCTGACGGCTACCAGCCCGTCAGCATTGGCGGCCACGTGAATCGTGCCGACGAGTGTATTTTCCAGTTTGCCGATGGTGACCATATCGTCTTCCGTTATTTGAACACGGGCAGATGAAGCTATGGATGGACGACCGGAGTGGTCGCCCCAAACTGCAAGTAGTATACCGCAATTCCGAAGGCCACGGCCGCGTTCAGCGATGTCTTTTGGCCGGTCATCGGCAGGCTGAGGACGCCATCACACAAGGCCATGACGCCGGGATCGACCCCGGCCCGCTCATTGCCCACGACCAGCGCCAGACGAGCAGGCCGTTCGTCAACGGTGACGCCGTTCGGGCTGGACAGCGTCCTCGGCTCCAGCGCCCAGAGCTGATAGCCATCCGCGCGCAGCGCCGCGGCCAATTCCACCGCGTTCGGCCCATACGACCAATTGACTACCTCATGCGCGCCCAGGGCGGCCTTGGCCAATCGGGAGTGGTCGGGCGTGGCGGTGATACCGGCCAGATAAAGATGTCCGACGCCGGCGCCATCGGCCGTCCGGAACATCGAGCCGGTGTTGTGGATGCTGCGGATATTGTCCAGCAAGCCGACGAGGACGCGCTCGTCACCCGGAGCATCACCATGCAGCGGCCGCTCATGGGATGCCTCGGCCACGGCGACGACCGGCCCGCGGCAACGCGGGCAACGCGCCGTCTTCGCTTCCGCGGCCGAGGCCGGAAAACGAAAGCGGCAAGCCTCGTCCACGCAGCGGAGGAAAAAGTAAGTCAAGAGCCACTAGCCTTCGAGCGCGCTCAGCAAGGCCGGAAGCAACTGCTTCTTGCGCGAGACGACGCCCGTGGCCCGTAATGTGCCGTCCGGTTCCTTGGCATAGGGCAGGCCTCCCAGACCCGGTACATCCGAAGTCAGCAGAAGCCGGCTGGAGCCGCGCACCACGTCGGTGACCATGAGCACGGCGAAACGCAGCCCCTTGGCGTCGCTCAACTTGATGAGAGCCTCCAGCAGCTCATTGCGATGCTCATCCAGTTCAACCAGAGACGTCACCTCGACCTGGGCCACGCCGAAGTTCATGCCGGCGGCTTCATAGAGCTTCAGGTCGGCGCTGACGATCTCTTCCGGCGTCCGCGTTCCCAGCCCCGTCCCGGAGGAGATGACCTTCTCGCCATAGGATTGGATGGTCTCGCCGGCCATCGGCGACCCGGCGACAAACGCCCACCGAGCCAGACGAGCGGCCTCCTCACGGTCGCGCTCCGTCGTAGTCGGCGAGGTCAGGATGAGTGTATCCGACAGGACCCCGGCCAACAGCAAGCCGGCCAGTTGCGGCGGCGCGCTCATCCCGGCGTCATAGATTCGCTCCGAGATGAGCGTCGATGTGGAGCCGACGACATCGACGGTGAAGCGGATCGGCATGCGCGTCGACATATTGCCCAGCCGATGATGATCAACGATCTCGACCACGTCGGCCTCGTCGATGAAGCCGATGGCCTGTCCCGGCTCATTGTGATCGACCAGGATGAGTTGCATCCGGGGCGGGTTAAGTACCTCGCGGTGATAGCAGATGCCCACGTATCGGCCGTTTTCATCGACGACCCAGAAGTCGGTGCCCTCCTCTCTCAGGATGCGATTCAAAGCGTCGCGGACGCGCGTGTTGGCCTGGAACTGGGGTACGTGATCATCGACCGCCTCGCGGCCGGGCATGTCCATCAACTCCTTGACGCGCATCTCCTCGCGCCGCGGGTGAGACCCCAGCGTGCGACTCAGGAAATCAAACAGGCTGATGACCGTCACCATACCAAAGGGCTTGCCGTCGCTGTCGACGATGGGGGCGACACCGCCGGTTCGATTGGCGATTGACCAGATCTCGCGCAAGGGATGGTCCGGATCGGCCGTGTCGAGCCGGTGTGAAATCGTCGCAAAGCGGGGCGATGCGTCAGTCAGCAGGACGGGCTGCTCAATCCCCAGATGATTGAGCACCCACGTGGTTTGCGGGTTCAGATGGCCCGCGCGGGCGGCGATTGTATTCTGCCCCTGGTCTCGCAATAACCAGGCATAGCCCATCGCCGAGGCGATGGAATCCGTGTCGGGGTTGATGTGTCCGACCACGTAGATGGCGTTATTTTTATTTCCGGTCATCAGCTGAGTTCCTGATAGATGATTTGGGCCACGACTCTACAGACATGCCAGCCTGTATTATACAGGTCATTTCTTACATCCGGGCTAACTGTACGGCAATCGCATTTTCTATATCATTATCATACCTGATGAATTATAACTCAACAGGAGACATCCTCGAGGGATCATCGGATTTGGAAGACCGCTCAACGTCGGCCATAATTCGCCTGATGAGGCCCGAACGCCGATGAATCTCCTGATCCGTTTTGTCGAGAGACGGCCGCTCTTGTCGGTCGCCCTGCTATACCTTGGGCTATCCCTGGTGTTCTTTGCCGGCGTCCTCGTGCCGCCCGCCGGTCAGGCCCTGGGCGGCCATGACATGATCGGCTACTACTACGTCTATTGGGAAGCCGTGCGCGAGGCCCTGCTTGGCGGTCGCCTGCCCATCTGGGAACCCAACATCTTCGGCGGCTTTCCCTTTCTGGCCCAACCGCAGCAGAGCACCTTTTACCCGCCCAGCTGGATCAATCTGATCGTGCCCGTGCGCGTCGGCGCCGGCCTGTATATGGTCTTCCACGTCTGGTTGGCCTCGTTCGGCATGTACCTGTTCGCCCGCTATATGGGCGGGCGACGACTGCCGTCAATACTGGCCGGGATCGGCTTCGCTTATGGCGGTTTGCTGACCGGCCGGTTGTGGGCCGGACACCTGCCGGTCTACGCCGTCTTCATCTGGACACCGTTCATGTTGCTGGCGTTGGCCTGGGCGGTTGATCGCCGTCGCTGGGTCGCGGCCGTGTTGGCCGGTGTGCCCTTCGGCCTCTCCTTGCTGGCCGGGCATATCCCCTCATTCCTCTACGTCAGCTTCGCCTGGG
>CAYXNH010000074.1:0-12367 GCA_964466135.1 uncultured Ardenticatenaceae bacterium
CTCTTGAAAGACGTTCCGTCGTCGTGCGCTCCCCTTTCCGAAACTCAGCCCCCCAGATTTCTCGCAAAATTTCATCTGACCGATTGTATGGCTATATGTCCGTCGGGCCGATCTCTTACCATACCTGAACCATGAACCGCGGCAATCGCGATGCAGCCTGATACCAGGTCAATCGATTGCGCGGAGAGAACGTTAATTTCTGGCGAAAGGAGTTTATCGAGGATGTCTAAGAAGAAGGTAGTGTTAACGGAGGATCAGAGGAAGCGAAACGCAGAAATATTGGCCCGCCTCGAAGAAGAACGAACTCGTTTGATTGAAGAAACTCGCGCGCTGCAACAGCAGGAACGGCGCCGCCCCGGGCGCAAACGCAAGAAGAAACCGGCCGATGATTTTATGATCGCCGCCGACTAGCGCCGCAAGATTTCAGCGACATTCGTTCGCCGAACGCCGGACACCCGTACAGCCAGTTCTGTGCGGGTGTTTTTTATTGCTTGTCGATCCCTCCGACACTTATCCCGGATGCTGGACCAATGCTTGACGGAACAGATCGCTGATCCGTCGGAAGGCATCCTCGGCCGCTTCGGGATTATAAACCGGCCGTCGATCGTTCATAAAGGCATGTTCCGCGTTCGGATAGATGATCGTTTCGTGTCGCACTCCGGCCGCGTCCATCAATTCCGCCCGTTGCCGGGCCACTTCAGGCGAGACCCCTCGATCAAGCTCGCCGTAGATCGCCAGCACCGGGACCTCGATCCGGGCAGCTTCCTCCGAGGTCATCTCGGGACCGCCGCCATAGCAAGGCGCAACCGCGCCAATTCCCTCCAGTCTGACCGCGCTATGCCAGGCCAGCCCACCACCCATGCAGAAGCCGGTGACGCCGATTTTCTTGGGCGATACTTCGTCCAGGGCGATGAGGTAGTTGATGGCTGATTGAATCACATTCAGGGCGTCGGGATATTCCAGGGCCATCGCCAGCTTCCGCGCCGTGTCCGGCTCTTCGGCCGTCTCGCCGTAATAGAGGTCCGGGGCCAGAGCTACAAATCCATCTCGCGCGAAACGGTCGGCGATATCCCTAATATTGTCGTTTAATCCCCACCACTCCTGAATGACCACCACACCTGGCCGGGGACCAATTCCGGCCGGAATGGCCAAATAGCCTCGCGTCTTGCGGCCGTTGGCCTGCAATTGAAAATCAGGTTTACGTTCCATCTTTACCCCTCTCACCTGGTGGTTATTCGGCTATGCTTGTGAGTTCAGCGGCTTGCCGAGGATGTCGCGCAGCGCCGCTTCCAGCGTCGGAAACTCGAACTTAAACCCCAACCCTTGCAGTTTCCCGACACTGACCGGCCTTCCCTCCAGTACCATGGTTGATACCTCTCCCAAGGCCAGCTTTAGAGCGAATTCAGGCACGGGCAGGACGGCCGGCCGCCCCATGACTCGTCCCAATAGGCTGGTGAACTCGGCGTTCGTCACCGGGTTGGGCGAGGCGATGTTATACGGCCCCACGGCATCGGGCGAATCGACGAGGAAGCGAATGGCGCGGATGGCATCATCGGTATGAATCCAGGAGAACCATTGTTTGCCGCTCCCTAATCGGCCGCCGACGAAGAGCTTGAATTGCAATACAGACGCCGGCAGAGGGCCGGAGATCAGGTTAAGCAAGGGAGCCATGCGGCCGATGACGCGCCGAACCTCCAGCGCCTCAACGGCCGCTGTAGAAGGCTCCCACACATCTGCCACCACTTCGGTCAGAAAATTTTCGCCGCGGCCGCCATCCTCCGTCATCACTTGACTGGTCGACGGATAATAATCGATGCCCGACATTTGGAAAACAACCCGCGGCTTGGTCGCGACCGATTCCACGGCCGCCACAACCGCTTGCCCCGCGTCCCACCGGCTGGACTTGATGCGACGCTTGCGTTCGCCCGACCAGGTGCCGGGCAGGGGGATGGTTCCCTTCCCGCCGATGCTCTCCCCGGCCAGGTTGACGATTGCCTGCGCCCCGTTGGCCAGTTGCCCCCAACCTTCAGCCGTGCGGCCGTCCCACTTGACGCCGGTGACGCCGTCGGGAAGGCGATGGCCGGCTGGGTCGCGACTCAGGACGATCACATCGTGGCCGTCGGCCGCCCAACTTTGGGCCAGCCGGCTACCGATCATGCCCGATCCACCTGTCAAAATATAACGCATGATGTGTCTCTCAAATGATGCCCAGCGGCTCTATACTCGACGCTCCTGCCTGCTCTCAATTCCGATTATAGGGAATGACATCCGGACCGCCTAATTTGGACACCAAATCACTAACTCGATTAAGGTCAAGGTGCAGTATGACAGAAGCATTGAACTATCGATCCGTATGCCTGCCTGGTCGCAATTGGATTCCAGTCAAGCCTGGCCGCGCAAGGTTACGTGATGTCGCCAGAATTATTACAAAAATTGTTACAAGTATTAATGGCGATTTTTGAATTCACGGATGTTTCCTAGGGGGTGTAATCTACTTTACACCTTTCCTGTATGCATATATCCAATTGCCTTCCTTAAGACCTCTTAAACTGAAATTGTAACGTGGATCTATCAGGTTTTGAGGTAGTCAAGATGAAGCAGTACGCATCGCGAGTATTAACCATTTTTACTCTCTTTCTGGGGGTTGGATTTGCGCTTCTGACATTCATCCAGATCTGGCAAGTACGGGCGGACGGTGATGTGCCGACACTGACATATCTGGGGGAGGGAGGGAGCTATAGCGTCGGTGAGGGCTATAATTTTATCGTTAAATCGGTCGGCCCCTTTGTTTTCACGACGATGCCCGGTCCGGAATTCACGGCCAAGCCGAACCAGCGGGTATGGTCTGTCTGGGGGAATGTAGACGCCCCGGCTCCCGATGTTGAAGTTACCCGGATCGTCGGTGTAGTGGAGCAAGATTGTGTGGTGGAATATGCCATGATCGATGACGATGAGGATGAACGGATCAATTACTTTATGCTGGATGATCAGGTCATCTATACGATGGGGCAAGGCATGGTCTCGCGCGGCCGTTTCGTCGTCCCGCGTGAAGGCCTCCTCAGTTATGTGGTCAACGATAGTATCGGGGTGTTTGTCGATCGCTGCTCCAGGAAAGTTACGGCTACGCCGACGATGACCCTCACCCCGACGGCGACGCTGGAGCCGACGTTCACGGCCACGCCGACCATGACGCCGACGATGACGTTAACCCCGACGGCGACGCTGACCGGCACGCTGACGGTGACCCCAATCGTGACCCCGACGGCGACCTCCACACCGGTGCCGGCGACACCGACGGCCGAACCGAATATCTCGACGGCAACCCCTTCGCCCAGCCCGACGCCTATCAAGGACCCCCGGCTGCCGTCTTGCCTGCGCATCAATTTTGATGTGAGCGGCCAGGAGGCAAAACGAGGCGTCTACGTCGTCCAGGAGGTAGGCGGCCGATTCCTGACCAGTTGGGAAGCGGATGATGGCTGGAAGGATAGTGGGTGGTTCTACGGGATCGACATCACTTTTCCTGCCGTCTATGTCGATGTGTTTTACTATCACGGTCCCGGTGCTGAGCCGCAGCGATTGAAGATGTGGAATCCCGCGCCGGACTCCGAGTCCGGTTGGCTGGGTCGCGGCATGTGCCACGCGCTGGAAGTTGGCTGGCCCTAGTCAACCGGAGGGCTAATCCGTCGGGCGGCCGATTAACACCGTCGCCCGACCCATGACCTGGGTTAAAAAAATGGTTTTATAAGAGTCGCCTCTCAGCCGAAGGGCTTGCCGCAAGACATCCGGGTCGAGCGGCGAGCCTCTTTTTTTTATCGTAACCGCGCCCACATCGCGCTCGCGCAAGTAATGACGCAGGCGTTTGAGCTGGAACGGGAAGTGGTCTTCGATGATAAAGCTCCGGGCGAACGGTGTGGCGATGGCCTCATCGGTCGTCAAATAGGCGATGGCAGGGTCGATTAGCGAGGCGCCGATCCGGTGGGCTAACTGGCCGACCAGATGCGCACGAATCACCGCGCCGTCCGGCTCATAAAGATATCGGTGTGGCGCACCTATCTCGACGCTCTCAGGCTCCCGCTCGGTCAGGGTATCGCCTCCCGGCAGGAGCGTCGCCCGGCGCGTGGCCGTGCGCAAATCGCCGTACCATAACACGCCCTCCCGGACTTCTCCATTGAACGACACAAATTCCGCCTCGACCCCGGCCGGTAATTCGGTGTAATCGATGGCCGGACTAACCTTCACGGCTCCACGCGGCACGAGCGGCCGCCAGGCATCGATCAGGCTCAGTGGCGGCCGGTAATCATGGACGGATTTCAGGCGGCGCCCCGGGGCTTGTCTGGGGCCGCCGATGGTTCGTCGGGCGGGGTCGAAGAAGAACGCATCGACCTTCAGGGGCGGCAGTTCGACGAGGTCGGCCTGAATCGGCAAGACGCGATCGGCTATCTCATAAACGGCCGCGTTGGCGGCTGTCATGACCGCATGGGCCCACTCCCGGTCGATGGCTATGACCGTCGATCCTGTCGCGGCCAGGGCCAGCGCATCCCCGCCGATGCCGCAGCCCATATCAGCGACGAGGTTCGTGCCTGCTTCCGCGAAGCGTCGCGCGCGGTGAGCCGCCAGGGGTTCGGCCGTTGCTTGTTCCAGCCCCTCGCGCGTGAAATACATCCGGTCGCTTCGGCTGAATTTGGCTCCTGCTCGCCGCCTCAGCAGGGTTAACTCCAGCGCCGCGTTAGCCTGTGCCGGCTCAAGTCGTGCCCGCAAACGTTCGGCCGTCGCCAGATGGGTGTCCGGAGTCAGCGGCTCGGCCGCCAATTCTTCCAGCACGGCTACCCCGGCCTCGCTCAGGATAAAATTCAGTTCGTCGGGTTGCATTGTGCCCGGAATTATCCCCACTGAGGTTCCAGCCAATCCTCCTCCGGCTCCAGGGCATCCTCATCAGCTTCAACCGGGAGCGGGTCCCCGGCCGTCTGGCGGCCGCAGTAGGTCTGATAGGCGCACAGGCGGCACTCCGCAAGTGTGTCGGTTAGCGGCCAGTCCCCGGTGGCCAGTTGCTCGTCGATTCCGGCCACCACCGCTTCCAGTTCGGCCAGATTGCGACGGTGGGTCACCTCATTGTAGCGGATGAGGCGAGGATGGTCGGGGTCTTCGACGTACCAGTAGATGAAGGAGAGTCGATCGGGAGCGAATGCCTCGGGATAGTCTGGGGCGAGCGCTGCGCCGCCTTCGGCTAAAACAGCCAGATAGACCCGTGTTTGCCAGGCGCGTCGCAGGCGGCCGATGTCTCGTGGCTCGCCGGTCTTCCAGTCGTAGATCGTCGCGGCCGGTCGGCCGTCCACGTCGTCGCCGACGACGACCAGATCAAAGCGGCCGCTCAGGGTGTGGCGGCCATCACGGCCGATGGGGATAGTCAGGGAAGCTTCGATGAAGCGCTGTCCGGCCGGTAAGGCGGGGCGATTGGACCGGTAGATCGACCACCATTGTTGCAGCAATGGATCCCTGTGAGTCTCATCCGAGGCGGGCAAGCCCAGGAAATCGCGTTCGATCCAGCGGTGAAAGCGACGGCCGCGTTCGTAGGCCAACGCCTGATCCGGCCCCAGTGGCGCTTCAGGCCACGGCACGTGAGCCAGGTAGCGCAAATAGAAGCGGCGCGGACAAGCCTCAAAAGTGTACAGATGTTGCTGATAGAGATGCAGTCGTTCGTTCATTGGCATTACCGGTGGCTCGTGGCGCGTCACAGGGCTTTCACGTGACATGCGATGGCCGCATAATAAAGGAAAGGTGATGATGGCGCAACGATGAGACTTCAATCCGATTGAGAATCTTCTGCAAGGGTTGACGCGCGCCACCGAGCCATAGAGAATCAGCAGCCTATGAATCGATCGGTTCGGCCCTATAGCCTGATCTTTATGATGATTCTCTGTCTCCTCGCCACGATCGGTTGCGGCCAGGCGGCCGATCCGCCTGACCAGGCGGAAGCGACCACTCAGCCATCGTCGCCGACGCCGACGCTGATGCCTGTCGTTATTCTGTTGCCACCTTCGTCACCGACGCCTCGGCCGACAGCGCCGCCACCGGCGTCGGCCACGCCCGTTCCTGTGGCAATCGTGCCCACCAGCACCCCTGACACGGCCGGAGTTGGATTGCAATGCCCCGGAGCGCCACCGATCAAGCCGGATTACCTCGCCTACGTCCTGTCGGCCGAGCCGTGGCCGTCGCCGGACCCATCCGCGCCACAACCGCCGCTCTCGCTGGCCGATCCGTTGCCGGATGCCACCCGCAACCCGGGCTATCCCTATGGCTCCGACGGCAGCGGCCGATACCTGTTGCACAATGGACTTGATATGGTTGACGAGGATGACGACCTCGCCGGGGCGGTGGCCGACGGCCGCGTCATCGTAGCCCGTGACGATCTGGACGAGATGTTCGGCTGGCGTTGCGATTGGTACGGCCAGCTTGTCATCATTCAACTGGATGAGACCTGGGACGGCCAACCGGTGTATGCGCTCTACGGCCATGTCAAGGATATCCAGGTGAGCGAGGGGCAGCGCGTCGAGCGTGGCGATCCGGTGGCACGCGGCGGCACGGCCGGGGTGGCGGTCGCGCCACACCTTCATCTGGAGATACGGGTCGGTGCCAACGCCTTTGGCGCGACGCGCAATCCCTTGCTATGGCTGGAGCCTCCGAGCGGGCGCGGGGTGGTTGCCGGGCGGCTGGTCGATCCCGAAGGCCATGCCTGGCAAGGGGTCATGGTCACGCTGATCGACCGTACGGGCCAGGCCCCGTTCCTCAATACCTGGACCTATCTGGATGATCCTGATCACCTCATCCGCCCCGATCCCGCCCTCGGCGAGAATTTTGTCTTTGAGCCGGTGGCGGCCGGTCCGTATGACGTGTACGCCAGAGTTCAGGGGGTGGAATATCGCCAGACTGTCGAGGTAGTCGAAGGGCAGCTAACCACGGTGGAGATCGTCACCGGGCCTTATCGCACGCCAACGCCGGAGTCACCCGGCCCGTGACGATAAGCCGGCGATTACTGCCGGCTCCCATATTACGTTTTGTCATTGAAGTACCGCCCGGTATTTTTGAAGTTGTGCCGGTCATGATAGCATTGGGATATGCTTTTCGTTGATAACCAGGGGATCAACGATCCCCGACTCAATCTGGCCTTCGAAGAATATCTGTTGCGCCATGTCGACTGCCCCGAGCCGCTGCTGCTTTTCTACGTCAACAAGCCGTCGGTCATCATCGGCCGTAATCAGAACACCATCGAGGAGATCGATCCCGATTACGTCGTCGCCCGCCAAATCCACGTCGTTCGTCGCCTGTCGGGTGGCGGGGCTGTCTATCACGACCTGGGCAATCTGAACTTCAGTTTCGTCACCAACGGCCGGGAGGAACTCCATAACTTCGCCATTTTCATCGAGCCGGTTGTGGCCGCCCTGCGTTCGTTGGGCATCCCTGCCGAACTACGCGGCCGCAGCGACATCTTTGCCGACGGCCGAAAGATCTCCGGCAACGCGCAATACGCCACGACCGGGCGCATGTTCAGCCACGGCACGCTCTTGTACGATACCGATCTGGCCGAGATGCTGCGAGCCATCAACCCGCGCCGGATGGAGATCGAATCCAAGGCCGTCCAGTCGGTACGCAGTGTGGTGGCCAATATCCGCGAGTTGCTGCCGCGCGACGTGGCGGGCGAGTTTACCCTGGGCGATCTCAAAGCTACCCTCTTGCGGAGTATCTTCGGCGACGGTCCCATCCCGACCCTGCCCCTCACGCCCGCCGACTGGGGGCGAATCGAGGAGATCGCTGCCACGCGCTATAATCAATGGGATTGGAATTACGGCCGCTCGCCCCGGTTTAACGTTCGGAAGTCGGCGCGCTTTCCCATCGGCAAGGTGGACGCGCATATTGATGTGGAAGAGGGCCAGATCCGCGCCATTCGTCTTTTTGGCGACTTCAACGGCCGGGAAAGCGTGACTGCTCTGGAAGACCACCTGACAGGTGTTCCCTACGATCGGGAGCGTCTGACGGCCGCGCTGGAAGACATCGATCTCAACGGCTATTTTGGTCAAATGGACGCGCTGACTTTTATTGACCTGATATATTGATCCGGCCTCATGACCGAGGAGGGGACGATGAAGATCGGTTGGCCGCAATTAATTGGTGCTGCTGTGGCTTGCGCCTTGTTGGTAGGAGCGGGCTTTGCTCTGGCGAACTTGCGCCGTGACATGCAACCCATGCCTATCGAGATCATTCCTCCCCAGCCAACTTCACCTCCGCCGGCGGGCGCTGTCGAACCCACGGCTACGACTGGCCCCTATCATGTCTACGTCAGTGGGGCTGTGGTCAACCCGGCCGTCTATGAGCTTGCTCCGGGCAGCATCATCGATGATGCCGTGCGTGCCGCCGGAGGGTTTGCAGCCGATGCGGACACGGCGGCCGTCAACCTGGCTCAGCCCGCGGCCGATGGGATGCAAGTCCACGTGCCGGTCATGGGCGAAGCGGCCGCCACGCCCCCGCCCATCAGCCTGCCGGCGGGAGGCGCGCCCCCGAGCCGCATGGGCGGCATCACCATCGACGGCCTGGTCGATATCAATCTCGCCGGCC
This sequence comes from uncultured Ardenticatenaceae bacterium, assembly GCA_964466135.1. Classification (GTDB taxonomy): domain Bacteria; phylum Chloroflexota; class Anaerolineae; order Promineifilales; family Promineifilaceae; genus Promineifilum. Next base: position 8,608 of record CAYXNH010000074.1, read on the forward strand.
AGACCGATCTGGAGATGTTGCCGGGTATCGGCCCAGCCACGGCCGCGAAAATCCTCGCTTATCGCGAGGCAAACGGTCCCTTTGCGACGATTGAAGCTATTATGGACGTTCCGGGGATTGGCGAGGCCAAGTTCGAGGAAATTCGGGAATTGATCACCGTTGGACCGTGATCGTCTCTTCTATGGTGGTACAGGTCACTGTTTAAGGTGTTGTTTGCTGCGGGGATTTGTGAAATGTCCTTCCGGTTCAGTCAGTCAAGCCTCGTTCGCGACGACCGAGGTAAATGAGCGACTCCAGATCATCGCGATCGGCCGGGTTGAACCGACTGACCGCTTTGCGTACTTCGTCCAGCATCTCATCATCCGCCCAGCCGAGCATGGTGGCGACGTCGGCAATATCACGAACGCGCCCCGCCGCCAGCTTCATCAGCACCAGATAGGGTAGCGATAATACGGGAAATCCGGCTGCATCCCTTTCGGGTTGTGCCAAACCTTCCTCCAGCCAGGCTTGCTCGCCGTAAAGGACGTCGATCTCGGCTTGGTCCGATGTGATAAAGGCTGCTCCCGGTATACCCAATTCGGTCGTCTTGATGAATCCCGCCGCGCTCAAGCGATCTGTAACCAAATCCGCTTCGATGGCCCTAATCAATATATCCAGGTCCTGGGTCATTCGTTCGGGCATGTAGGCGCGAGTTGCTGCCGCGCCGACAACCACCCAGTCGATTCCCTTCAGAATAGCTCGTAAGTCCGGGAATTGCTGCACGGCAGTTCTCCTTCGCATGAACTCATCCCCACTGCCCGTTCCGGGGCACGCGCGTGCCAGTGCGAGGTCGACCAGAAGTCGCCGCGCCATGCCTGGTGAACTTGATACACCCATGACGATCTCGCGTGCCGGATTATCGCTCAATGTTGGGCCTCTCCATCGATAGTTGCCGGGGCATATTTTTGGTAGCCGAGTATAATCTTCCCGACCAAACCTATTATAACATGAACAGAAGACGACATGACGGCCAATAATTACTTGCTCTACTCGGTGCTGGCGGCCGCCTTGCCGGTCCTGATCTACGTCGGGATCATCTATTGGGTAGATCGTTATGAGAGGGAGCCGTTGTGGCTGCTCTCGGCCGCCTTCATCTGGGGAGCCATTCCCGGTGCCATGCTGGCGATATTCTTCAATATGATGCTGAGCCTGCCGTTCTATCTGCTGTTATCGTCGTCAACGGCCGATTTCATCTCCAGTGGAGCCATCGCCCCGGTTGTCGAGGAGCTGACCAAAGGGCTTGTCCTGTTTCTGATCTTGATCGTTCAGCGGCATGAACTGGATAGCCCGCTTGACGGCATCATCTATGGCGCGATGGTCGGCATGGGCTTCGCCATGATCGAGAATATCCTCTATTACATCTCGTACTTTCAGGAGTTCGGAGTTGCTGGATGGAATGAGCTGGTCATCATTCGCGGGATGGTCTTTGGTCTCAATCATGCTCTCTATACGGCGATGACCGGTCTGGGGATCGCGCTGGCCCGCATGAGCAAAAGCTGGCCTGTTCGCATCGCTGCGCCGCTGCTGGGGCTGGCCATGGCCATGACTCTTCACGCTATCCATAACGTGGCTATGTCCGGCGTTGTTGTCGCGCCCCTATTAGTGGGAATCACCTTCGGTTGGGGCGGGGTGCTGGTGACGTTGCTGATAATCATCCTGTCGCTCTATCAGGAACGACGCTGGATGCGCCAATATTTGCAGGAAGAGGTGGCGAAAGGCACGATAACGGATGGCGATTATCGCATCGTCCATTCGGCCGCTTCGCGAGCCAGGCACCGATTGGGGTTGCTGATCAATGAAGGGCCGAGAGCCTACTACCGCAGTGGTCAATACTATCGTCGCTGCAGCGAGTTGGCTTATCGCAAGCGCCACCACGCCCATTTCAATGACGTAGCCGGGCTCCAGGCTATCGATTCCCTGCGTCAGTCGATTGTTGATATGAGAGCGGCCGAATCGAGCCTGGCCGCATAATCGGGCGATTGGCGATTACCCGGACGGTTTGACGTCCAGTAGGGCGATCTGCTGGGCATGGGTTCGGTCGTGCTGGATGGCCAAATAGACGATCTCGCGCATCGAAGTCGGCCCGAAAAAGGTGTGCTGTCCTTGCCGGTCCCATACCTCGACGGGCAGTGACGCGAGCAGGCCAATGGTATCCTGACGGGCATACAGAAAATCGGCCATAGCTATGCGGCCGTTCTGCGCCCGGTAGTTACGCTGTTCGGCCCACTCATCGGCGTTGACACCCGGCAGGAAAGCGTCGTCTTCTTCAATCAGGGCACGTATTCGGGCCTGGTGTACCTCCCGCTCCACATCGCGCAGATGACAGGCGATCTCGGTTAGCGACCACTCTTCGGGCGCGGGCCGGTAGAACCAGTCGCGCGTCCCATCAGCCAAAATAGAGGCCAACGCGCGGCAGAACGAAGCCAGTTCGGCCAATAGTTCGGGGATGGGCGGCGGGTTTTGCATGGGCGGTGGGCCGGAAACGGTTTATAGGGTTGTGGATGTCCCCAGCTGTTCCAGCCAGCCGTTGACCACGCGCTCGGCCAGCGCGTCAAGCGTGCCCTGCCCGTGGAGAATAGACGGATCGGGCGGAGCGGCGTCCTCGGCAGCAATCCAATAAGTGTAGAGTCCCGCCGCGGCCGCCGGAGCGATGTCGTTTTTCCAGTCGTCGCCGACCATCAGCGCCTGTTCCGGGCGAACGCCGACGGTGGCCAGAATCTCCCGGTAATAGGCCGGCTGGGGTTTGGCGGCGTGCATGTTCTCGTAGGTCGTCACCAGCGCAAAATCGTATTGGCTGACGGGCAGCCCCGCCCACTCCAGCCGGTGCTCGATGGCGCGTTGTGGAAAGAGCGGGTTGGTGGCCACGACAACCGACAGGCCGCGCTCCATCGCCATGTTGACCAGTTGCGCCGCCGCGGGCCGCATTTCGGTCTGGGCTTGCAGGCGCAGAAAGTCATCTTCATAAAAGTGGGTGAAGAAAGGCTCCAGTTCGTCTCGCTTGCCGCCGGTCATCCCTTCGAAAGCGCGCCAGAAGACCTGGTCATTGGTCAGCGCCGGATCGGTGTTTTGCACCATGACCTGGGTGGCCTGGATGAGCGAGGGCAGGAAAGTCGCCTCATCGAAGTGGGGGCGGGCATAGTCGCTAAGGAGCGAGAAATAGCCGTTCATAAAGTTTTGGACGCTATTACCCAGCAGGGTATCGTCCAGATCGAGCAACAGGGATTTAATCATGATACTCTGTCGTTGGCTCCAGACGACCGTTTATTCCAGGTCGTTGAACAGTTCGCGCAGGCCCGGTCGCTCGGCGGCGCATTTCGGGCAGCCCGCCTCGGGTTTGGTCACTTCGATGAGATGGCGACTGCAGAAGGCGTAGACTTCGATATGGCGATTGAGACCCAACAGGCCCGGTTTCACCGTCGCCTCCAGCACCAGGTCGGGATTGCTGTTGGCGTGCAGGATGCCGGGAACGGGGCAGTTGAAGCAATCCTTGGGTCGCCATTTTGGGGAGCGGGGATTGGCTTTGATGAGCCGACACTCCTGCTCCGAACGGCCGCGGAAGAAATCCTGGTAATAGAAGCGGCACTCTTTGCCGGCCGGTGTGATCATGCGCTGCGCGATACTCCACAAAACAAAGAGCGGCGCCGATAAGCGCCGCTCAACAATACTGTACGCCCTGAGGGATTCGAACCCCCGGCCTCATGGTTCGTAGCCATGCGCTCTA
>CAYXNH010000075.1:0-12168 GCA_964466135.1 uncultured Ardenticatenaceae bacterium
GGTCGCGCGTTTCCATGGAGATGATTGCCCGGTTGCCTGACCCCTACGGTACCCTTGATTAATTTGTAAAAATCCAAATATCCGGCGTTACAGAGTATGATACACCTTCAAGTCGAGTTGAAAGTCAAGGGGTTTCGGCTTCCAAAGCGAGGAAAAGTCGGGCCAAAATGAAGGCATGGGGGCCGTGGGCGATGAGAAGGAATCCCTCGTGGTTATCGATCAGTTCCGGGCGCGAACCGGGATGCAGCCGACACTCGGACTCGATCCGGGCCAGTTCCTTCAGCGCCGCCTCCACCGCGGGATCGCGGCTGACGACGAGGATATGATAGCTGTCCTCCTCCCGCCAGACGTGGACGTGTTGCCCGCGCAGGCGCGACAGGACGACCTGGGCTTCGTCGCTCGACAGGGGGCAGTCGGTGTAGGTAGTCAGCCAATCGAGAACGGTGCGGCTGGGCAGTTCGGCCGACGGATTGCCGCAGATGCGCTCGACGAGGCGGCCGAAGGCGGTCTGGGCGGTGTCCGGCTCGCCGCCGCGCAAATCCAGCAGGAACATCTCCAGCTCGTGCTGCTGGACGCGCAACTCGGTGATCTGCTGTTCCAGGGCGAGGTAGCGGCCTTCGGCCGTGGCCAGTGTCTCGGTGTTGTCCAGATCGCCGCCACGCCAGGCAGTCATCAGGGTGCGAATCTCGGCCAGCGAGAAGCCGAGCCGCTGGGCGCGCTGGATGAGCCGGACGAGATCGACGCTCTCCGGCGCGTAGAGGCGATAGCCGGCCTCGGTGCGGCCGGACGGCTCCAGAAGTCCCTCGGCCTCGTAATAGCGCAGGGCGGAAGTGCGCAGGCCGACTTGCCGGGCGAGTTCGCCGATGGTAAGCATGAGGGAAGTGTAGAGGCGGGAATGGCCGGTGTCAAACGGAACCCGGCCGCGTGAGTTGTGATATAGTTGGTAGTCATGAACAACACCTCGCCCCGTCGTGTGGTCGTCACCGGCATGGGAACCCTCAACCCTCTCGGCAACGATGTGTCATCCAGTTGGGAGGCGATTCGAGCCGGGCGCTCCGGCATCGGCCCTGTCACCCTGTTCGACGCCGGCGAGTATGAGACGCGCATTGCCGGGGAAGTAAAGGGGTTCGACCCCGTCGCGCGCTTCGGCCGCAAGGAGGCCCGACGTATGGCCCGGCTGACGCAACTGGCCATGGCCGCGGCCGAGGAGGCGCTGTCCGACGCCGGATTGCGCGATGCGCCCGTCGCCCGGGATCGCACGGGCGTCCTGGTGGGCAGCGGCATGGGGGCGCTCGACCCCATCCACGAGGCGGCCGATACCCTGCGCGAGCGCGGCCCGCGCAAGGTCAGCCCGTTCTTCGTGCCCATGATGCTGGCCGATACACCGGCGGCGCTCATCTCCATCGCCTATGGTCTGACCGGCCCCAACATGGCCGTCTACACCGCTTGCGCCACGGGCAACAACGCGCTGGGCGAGGCGGCGGCCATGATCCGTCGCGGCGCGGCCGACATCATGATCGCCGGGGGCACGGAAGCGTGCATCCTGCCACTGGCGATGGCCGGGTTTGGCGTCATGGGCGCCATCAGCACGCGCAACGACGAGCCGGAACGAGCCTCGCGGCCGTTTGATATCGGTCGCGACGGCTTTGTTGTGGCTGAGGGCGCGGCCTTGCTGGTGCTGGAGGAGCACGATCACGCTCTGGCCCGCGGGGCGACGGTCTATGGCGAATTCCTCGGCTACGGCTCCAGCGCCGACGCCTGGCATATCACTATGCCCGGCGAGGCGGGCGAGGGCGCGGCCCAATCGATGCGCGCCGCCTTGCTGGATGCCGGGCTGGACACGGGCGATATCGACTACATCAACGCCCACGGCACGTCGACCCCTCTCAACGACCGGGCGGAGACGGCGGCCATCAAGCGACTCTTTGGCGAGCGAGCTTACGGGATTCCGGTCAGTTCCACCAAGTCGATGACCGGCCATATGCTGGGCGCGGGCGGGTCGATGGAGGCCATCCTGTGCCTCATGGCCCTGCGCGACGGGCTGATCCCGCCGACGATCAACTATGAGGAGCCTGACCCGGATTGCGATCTGGACTACGTTCCCAACCAGCCGCGCGCGGCCGATCTGCGGATTGTCATGTCCAACGCGTTCGGGCTGGGCGGTCATAACGCGACGATTATCCTGGGTCGGTAGCCCAGCTAATTGACCGACGGCGCTGGCGCTGTCAGGCAATAGGCGAGATGGCCACAGGACTGCCATTATTTCATCGATAGCGGTACAATGAGCGTTAACCAATCGAGGCGAGCCTATGTCAATTGATGAATCGACCGTCGACGCCGTCGTCGCGGCCGTTAAACAATCCAGAAAGTATCGGGACACAAGCGAGGAGACCATTCGCCAGCTGGCGGCCGAGGCCGTGCTGGAGCACAAGAAGCCCAAACCGGCCGAGAAAGCCGTGCGCAAGCGGCTGCACAGCATCATGGCTCCCTATCTGGGCGACCCCGACTATGCCGCCGCCGGGCAACTGTTGAGCGACGTCTTCGCCGGTGGCGATCCGGCCGTGATCCGCGCCGCCTGCCGCGATCTGATGCACGCCCATCTGTCCACGCGCGAGCGACTGCCCATCCTCGACACCTTCTACCGCGACATCTTCGCCGTCACCGGGCCGCCCCGCCGCCTGCTGGATATCGCTTGCGGCCTCAATCCGCTGGCATTCCCGTGGATGGATTTGCCGACTGACGGCACGGAGTTCATCGCCTACGACATCCACGAGCCGCGGGTGGACTTTCTGAATCACTACTTTGTGCTGCAAGGGCTGCCCCCGATGGCTTATGTCAAGGATGTGGCCGTGCAGGCTCCCACGGAGAGCGGCGATGTGGCCCTGTTCCTCAAGGAGATGCCGCGCTTCGAGCGCAACTATCCCGGCCACGGCCGCCGCCTGCTGGAGGCCATCGACGCGCGCCGACTGGTCGTCTCCTTCCCGACGATCAGCACCCACGGCGGCCGAAACCTGACCAATCGCTATCGGGAGTTCTTCCATCAGATCATCGACGGCTCCGGCTGGGCGGTGACGGAATTGCTGTTCGAATCGGAACTGGTTTTTTGCGCCGATAAAGGCACCGGCAACTGATACCGGCCGTTGAATCGCCCACCTCATGCATCGCTTTTTCGTCTCTCCGCCGCAGATCGCCCATCTGATCGTGCGCTTTGATGCCGACCAGTCGCGCCAGATTCAGCGCGTGTTGCGTCTGCGACCGGGGGATCGCGTGCAGGTGCTGGACGGGGAGGGCTGGCAGTATGAAGTGATGCTGGAAGAGGTGACTCATTTGCGCGTTGCGGGGCTGATTGCGTCGAAAGCCGAGGCCATGGGGGAGCCGGCCGTCAAACTGACTCTTTTCCAGAGCCTGCTGAAGCGGGAGAAGTTTGAATGGGTCTTGCAGAAAGGGACGGAGCTCGGCGTGGACACCTTCGTGCCCATGATCACCCGGCGCTCGCTGCTGCGTGACGCGGATGACATCAAGCCGGAGCGCCTCGAACGCTGGGAGCGCATCATCAAGGAGGCGGCTGAGCAATCGGGGCGGGGACTGTTGCCGCGCCTGCTGTCGCCCATGCCGTTTGAGTACGCCGCTGCCGAAGGGTTGATGCACGGCCGGTCGCTTATTGCCTGGGAGGGGCCGACACAAACATCCATCCGCGAGGCCTTGGCCGATCGGGACGGCGTCCAGGAAGTGGCCCTCTATATCGGCCCCGAGGGAGGCTTTGAGTTGGAGGAGGTTCGGGAAGCGGCCGGCTATGGGGTCATGCCTGTCACTCTGGGGCGACGCATCCTGCGCACGGAGACGGCCGCCGTCGTGGGGGCGGCGCTGGTGCTGCATGAGTTGGGCGAACTGGGTTAACCCGACGATGGAGCGCGAAATACGGCAGATCGCCGACGAACTGCGGGCGGTGGCTGCCTTCGGCCTCAACTTCGCCCGGCCCGACTCCCACGACGCCGATCGTTGGGAGCAGGTGTTGTCGGCCGCCGCCCGACTGGCGGCATTGGCGGGTGACGGCTCGGCCGAGGAGCTGCTGGCGCGCTATCAGGCCAACCATTTCGACATCGGCCCGCTGGCCAGTGGCGAGGCGGCCGTCTTCCATGAGGGCAAGTTGCTGCTCATTCGACGTACCGACGATGGGCTATGGGCGTTGCCGGGCGGGATCACCGACCCCGGCGAGACGTTGGCCGGAACGGCGCGGCGCGAGTTGCTGGAGGAGGCCGGACTGGAAGGCCGCGTGTCCCAACTGTTGGGCGTCTTCGATTCGCGCCTGTGGCATAGCGAGAAGCGGATCCATTTCTACCACGCCGTGTTTCTCATCGAGGTTGATGACCCGCGGCCGAAGCCCTCGCCGGAGGTGTCGGCCGCCGCCTATTTCGGCGAGGCGGAACTCCCGCCGCTCTCGCCGGGGCATCACCTTCGCGCGCCATTCGTCTTTCGCCAGTTGCGCGGGGAAGCGCCGCTGCCTTATTTCGATCCGCCTGAGGAGTAGGGGATCATCCCCCTGGTTGTCATCATGTAACCTGGTGATTTGGGAGAGAAATGAAGGGGCGAAAGCGTGTTGGCATCCGATCGTCCTTGCGTTATAAACAGGGGCTAATCCGTTCGAATGGGTACAGTCTGATATGAGCGGAGCGGGGAACCACATTGAATATTGACGGCGAAACAATCGTAATCGGTCTCATCGGCTGGCCGGTCGGCCACAGCTACAGCCCGGCCATGCACAACGCGGCCGCGGCTGCGCTGGGCCTTAACCTGGTCTATGTACCTCTGCCTGTGCCGCCGGAGCGTTTGGCCGACGCGCTGCGGGGACTCCCGGCGCTGGGCATCCGCGGCGTCAATGTGACGGTTCCGTATAAGGAAGCCGTGCTGCCCCAACTGGACGCCGTCTATCCCGCGGCGCAGATCATCGGCGCGGTCAACACGATCGTCGTCGGTGACGGGCGGTTGACCGGGTTCAACACGGACTGGTCGGGCTTCCTGGCCGATTTGGAGAGCTATCGCCTGGCACTCTACGGCCGCGACTGTCTGATCCTGGGGGCGGGCGGATCGGCGCGGGCGGTGGCCTATGCCTTGCTGCGGCGGGGTTGTCGCGTCACGATAGCGGCGCGGCGGCCGGAGCAGGCGGATAAGGTGGCGGCGGAAATGAGCCGGGCATTTCCCGAGGCCGCGACGGTGGCGGCCGTCGCTCTCGATGAAGTCGTGACGACGGCGGCCCATCTGGACGCGCCGATCCTCATCAACACGACGCCGCTGGGGATGGCCGGTTCCCGGTCCGGGGAGTGGGCCGCGCGCTCGCCCTGGCCCGACGGTGCGCCGTTTCCGGCCGGATCGTTCGTCTACGATCTCGTCTATAACCCCTCGCCGACGCGGTTGATGACGCAGGCTCGCGATGCCGGTTTGCGCGCGGCCGACGGGCTGGGCATGCTGGTGCGGCAGGCAGCCGAGGCGTTCGAGGTCATGACGGGCCGGCGACCGGAGGTGGAGGTGATGCGCGAGAGAGCCGGATTTTAAATGTTGACATTTCGATCCGCGATCGGCTATCCTAATTCTGTCCTTTTCAATTTAATATCGGCCATTCAGTTGGCTCGACACCGTTATTCTCAATTGGAGCGATCTGATGATGAGCACCGAAGCAAAGTCGACCAAACGCGGATTTGTCATGACCGGCGGGGGCGCCAAAGGGCTGTTTGAGGCGGGCGTCATCCATGCCTTTCACCTGTGCGGGCTGGAGTTCGACGTCATCACCGGCTCGTCCATCGGCGCCATCAACAGCATCGTCTACGCCGAATATCAGTGGCTCAAACATCAACTACCCGCTGAGACCCTGGCTGACCCGTTAAAAACCATCGAGGCTCTGGATCCCTACGTGTGGGCTTCGCTGCATGCGTGGTGGGACCTGCCGCGAATGAACATCATCGACGACAGCGCCACCGGCCCCATCGGCTTGCTGAAGGATGACTTGCTGGGGCTCGACATCGAGCTGCCCAGCATCGTTCGCCTTATCTGGTGGTACACCGATCCCAACAACGATCTGGTTCCCGACCTGCAGGTGCTGGCCGATATCTCGAAGATCGTCAACGAGTTGCCGGAACGGCTGGCCGGCGGCCGGGGCGTGCTGGAGACCTGGAAGCGTTGGCGCGACGACAAGCTCAACCCCTTTGACGCGGCCGTGCGCACTTACCTCAATCGATTCGGCATGGAACATGCTCTTGTGCCGGATGACAAGGCCGACAATCTGCGCCAATTCTTCACTCAATCAATCGTGCCGTTGCGCCGGGAGCATCTGGACGATCCCGCCGCTGTCCTGCCGGAGATCAAGCCGGTGCCGCTCATCCCGCCCGACCGGACGTTGCGCGACTACCGTGAGTGCGGCGTTGAAGTCAGGATGACGCGCACCAACTTTCGCACCGGCCGCCTCGAAGTCTCATCCTACAATTCGGCCGAGCAGTTCGCGGCCTTCCTGAAGAAGCATTGGTACCGTTTCGACAATAAGGAGGGTTTTCTTCCTGCGCTGGGCAATGCCCGGTTGCAAACCATCGGCAATCCCAACGCGATCAACGCCGCGCTGGCTTCCGGTCGCTTCCCCGGCGTCTTTTCCCCCATGCCGATCGACAAGATATACGACCTGACGGAGGCCGAGGACACCGCCAACGTGCTGTTTTCCGGGTTGCTGGCAAGTTGGCTCAATGACGAAGCCGTTCGTTATGCGTTGCAGCACCCGGACGGAGAGGAAGCGGAGCCGAAAGTATCCGTCTCGGACGAACTGCTGCGGACGTGGCAGGAGTCCGAGGAACTGGCGCGGCTATTCCCCCGAACCGGCGATCACTATGTCGACGGCGGGGCGATCGACAATATGCCGACCAACAGCGCCATCGACGCCATCAAGGACTGGATCGACGAGAACAACGCCGGCAATCGGGATGTCCAGCTGGACCTTTACACGGTTTTCCTGCACCCACCGCCCGATCCCGGCGAACTGGTGACGGAGATGATCCCGTCATCGGTCGAGACGGTTCAACGGACGCTGGAGATCAAGAACGCGGCCGTGCTCGATTCCGACGCCGCTCACGTTCGCTTTGTCAACAAGACGGCGCAACTGGCCGAGGATACCAGCCGTACGATCATCAGCCTGGCGACGGCGCTGGAGGAGATACTGGCCAAGGTGCCGGACTCCCCGTCGCTGCAATTGAGTGAGGAGCAAAAAGTGGCGCTGAAGGCGGCCGTCGAAGTGCAAGTCTCGGCCGCGCTGCCCGCCCGCAAGGACAAGGATATCGCCGGGCGTCTGGCAGGGATTAAGGACCAATACGAAAAGATCATCGATGAGAAGCTACCGCTCCATGTCAATCCGATAGAGATCCATCCCGAGGAAATGCCCATGAGGACGCTGCAATTCACCGAGCGCCTGGGGTTCAGGAAGGAGAACGCCATCAGGATGATCACCAGCGGCTGCTACAGTACGCTGTGGTCCTTGCATGAGTATCTCTCGGACAAGCTGAAAGATAACCCTGATGAACGCGATGAGCAGGCTCTCCGGCTGGCGAAACATTGGATGGGACTGGACATGACCGAACTGCCGTCCGACAAGGCGGCGTTGCGCAAGGCGTGGCGTTGCAGCCGCGTGGAATGTGTCTTCCACGCCAGACATTGTCGCCACGGGGCCGACCCCGCGCTGTAAGGCGGAGCGATGGTCCCGATGCCTTGACCTGATCGGGATGGTGCGCTGCTGATGCAGGTAAACAAATTAATGCGGTATAGGGGTAGGGGCGAGGCAGCGTCGAAATCATCACCGTTTTGCAGAACCACCCTCATTCGCCGCTGCCTCGCCCTCTTCGCAGAAGGGTCAGGCAACCGGGAAGGGGGGCAACACGCTTCCATGCAGATAGTTGCCCGGTTGCCTGACCCCTACCGTACCCTTGATTAATTTGAAAAAATGCAAAAGCGCGAGAGTGATTGCGATAATGGAATGAGGGAAAGTCGTTCTTGCGGTTGTTGACGAGGTAGAATATCTGCCTTGAGGCAACCAATGGTCTACTTTCTCATTCGAATGGCGATCTACACGACGGCCGCGGCGATTGTGATGAACGTTGTGCCGGGGTTACGGCTCGATCCCTATCCCTATTTAGGCGAGCCGTTCACGACGATCAGCGCCTACGTCATGATCGGCTTGATCTTCGGCACGTTGCATACCTTCCTGCGGCCCATCATCCTTTTCCTGACCGGCCGGCTCTATATCTGGTCAATGGGCCTCGTGGCCCTTATGATTGATACGTTCATCTTCTTGCTCCTGTCCTACCTCGCGCCCACTGTGTGGCAAGTCGGCGGTACGAGGGTGCTGTCGGCTATACTGGGCGCGATGCTGATGGGTATCATCGTGCTTGGCCTGGAGGCTCTCTTTGGCTTCGATGGCCCGCGACTGCATGATACGAGCAAGTCCGCTTTCTACTGGCGATGGCTGGGCATGCTGCCGACGGGGCAACGCAATCGGCTGGTCGAGAATCTGCGTACCCAGCAAATGGTCAATATCATCCAGAGTTATGCCATCGACACATTGGTTGGCCTCTCGCCGTTTCGCGGCTTCCGACGCGCCATGCAAGGGGTGCTATATCGGGATCGGCCGCGCCTGATGGAAGACAATCCAGCCGTCAAACTGCGACTGATGTTGCAGGACCTTGGCCCGACATTCGTCAAGTTCGGGCAAATGGCCGCCGGTCGGGTGGAGATGCTGCCGGCCGCCTGGCAAGCTGAACTGGAAAAGCTGCAAGACGACGTGAAGCCATTCGCCTATACCGAAGTCGAGCAAATCATCCGGCGTGAACTGGGAGCGCAACCCGACCAAACTTTCGCTTCATTCGATCCACGACCCCTGGCGGCCGCTTCCACGGGACAAGTCCATGCGGCCATGCTCCCCGGTGGCGAAGAGGTCATCGTCAAGGTACGACGGCCCAATATCGGAGTCACGGTAAAGGGCGATCTCAACGTCATGCAAGACGTTATTGACACGACCGAGCGGCGTCTGGCCTGGCTTCGCCGGTTTGGTCTCAGCGCTTTGTTTCACGAATTCTCCCAGAACATCCTGATCGAACTGGATTACACCAACGAGGCCTATCATGCTCGCCTGTTGCGTCACAAGATGCAAAAGCTGCCCAATATCCACATCCCCATGGTTTATGACGACTGGAGCACGACGAGCGTCCTGACGCAGGAGCGCGTGGTGGGGGTAAAAATAACAGACGTGGCCGCCATCGACGCGGCCGACATTAACCGCGAAGAGTTGGCGCTCAACTTCTTCCGGGCACTGCTCCAGCAATTGTTATTCGACGGCTTCTTCCACGCCGATCCGCACCCGGGCAACGTGTGGGTCGAGCTTCAAACCGGCCAGATCATCTTTCTCGACATGGGTATGATGGGTCACCTGAGCCGAAACGATCGCTTTGTGCTGGGCAGGCTGATTTGGGCCTTGCAAGACCGCGACGCCCGAATGGTCACACGAAATATGGTCACCATGTGCGTGGCGACCGACAGGCATGACGCTGCTGCGCTGGAATATGATGTTGAGCGATTGATCAACCGCCATCTGCTGCTGGCAAGCACGCCACCCGAAATTACCGCGATCATCAACGACATGGTCGGCCTGCTCATGCGACATGATTTGCGGCTGCGCAAGGAGTTCACCCTTGCGTTCAAGGCGATGGGTCAGGGCGAAACCATCATGCGCGCCCTGATGGGAGACAAGTCGCCTGATGCCATCCTGGACATCACCTACGCCACCATGAAGGAGCGGCTCCTGGCCCAATTCAGGTCGCAGGATCTGGTTGCCACGGGAAAGCCGATGGCGCGCGAGGTTGCCGATCGACTGCCGGAATTGTTGATCGCCACGTCTGCCCTGCTGGATGATTTCCAGCGCGGCCGAACGCCTCTGTTGCCCGGCCAGAGAGAGATCGGCGAGCTGACCGATAACCTGCAACAAAGCGTGAGACAAGGTGTGCGCCGGATCGTTATGAGCGTATTGCTCGCCGGTCTTCTAATCGGTTCGTCGCTCATGCTTCTCGCTCCGCTCGAAGGCCGGGTTAGCGAGTATGAAGCCCTTGCCGTGCGCCTCATCGCGGTTTCAGGATTCGTCATCAGCGCCGCGGCGATCCTGATCATGTTACTGGCCGTGAGCGTGGGCGCAATGCGGCAACGTGGCGGTAAATAACAAGTAACCGGCCCTACGTTGTCGCGATGGCGAGGAGATCCCTGTCAACAATGAATTCAGTGGCGGCCTCGGTGCCCAACGATTCCAACTCTCTGATTGCCCTGCCGGCGGCCGCGTCATTGGTGAAGGCCTGACCCAGACGCCAGGCATTGGTCTTGTAGTCCGGTTGGGCGAGCAAGCGTTGAACCGCGCCGGCGATCCTTGCCGGATCGGCTGAAGGCTTTAGCTGCAATCCGGCCCCGCGGGCAACCACGCGAGCTGCATTGTCATTCTGGTCGCGCCCCATCGGCAAGCAGAGCACGGGCACGCCGCACGACAGCGCCCGCACCACTGTACCGTGACCGCCGTGGGTGATGACGGCCGCCGCGTCGGGAAAGACCCGCGAATGCGGCGCCGAGGACGTCGCGACGACATTGGCCGGCACATTGAACGGCGTGCCGTTCATGGCTGGGCCGGTCGTGACCAGGCCGCGAACTTGCAGCATACCCAGAGCCGTGATGATGTTTTGCAGGACGGCCGCCTGATTCTGAAAGGTTGTGGACAAGCCGGCGACTACCAACGGCCGTTCGTCGCTTGCCGTCCAGGGGTCGGACCATGCCTCGACCCAATCGGGGTCGTCAAGGACGGGGCCGACGTAACGGACGTTCGCCGGGGGTGGCGTGATGGGGAAATCGAACGCCTCGCTGGTCAGAATAAGTCGCCGATCTGCCCGATGATACTCGCCCACCAGATCTTCGGCCGATTTGAGCAGCGGCAATCCATAGTCTCGCCTGATCCCGTTCATCACCGGCACATAAGAGCCGATCAGGGTCAGAAGAATGCGATTGAACAGGCCATCACGCGCGCGGCCTATGAAGTCCCCACGCGGCAGAAAGCCCGATCCGGCCGCTGGTTTGCCCGGCCCGGGCAAGTATTCCGGCGAATGGAAGAGGACCACCCGCGAGATGCCGGCCGCTTCGGCGGCCACCAGCGCGCCCGGCAGCAGGTAGTCGACCACGACGACATCGGGGCGTTTCCTCTCGATGGCCCGGCGCGTCTCCTCGGCCACAATCGGGGCCGGGCCGAAGACGACATTGTCGAATATATGGCGCAACGCGCCGATGGGCGTCTTCGCCTGCCAATCGCCCATGATGTCCTGCCGGGCGCAGTCCTCGCGGTCAAAGTAGCGGCTGAACGCCTCAAATCGGCCGCCGAAGCCGACCACGGTGTCCCGCAGACACGGCTCCGCCAGAACGCACACATCGTGGCCGTGCTCGACCATGCGGCGGGCAATACCGAGTACGGGCGGAACGTTGCCGCCACCTTCCCACGTCACGAACAAATAGGAGCGACTGTTTTGCATGATGATCACCTCATTGATTGGATTGGAATAAAACAATTAGGCCGTCGATCAGGCGGCGCATGACGTGACGAGTCTCGTCGGCGGAGCGGCCGAGATCGCGCCGCAGCAGCTTCCAGATAAAGATGTCGGTCGCCGCAACGTAGGCATCAAGTCGCACGGCATATCCGGGATTGTCAGATTCAGGCAGGTAGTCGGCGAAGATACGGGCACACGCCGCGCGATGAACCCGCCGCCCTTCGTCGGTGATGGCCCGGGCGATGGGGAACCTGTTCTCGACTGACAGGGTGCGCAGAACGACATCGCCGTCTCGCTCGTAGTGGGCCAGCAGGGCATCAAGTGCCTGATCCATGTCGCCGGGCGCGGCCGTCATTCTCTGGGCTTCAATGCCACTGGCGTCGCGCTCGATACAGGCGGCGATCACCCCATCTTTGGACCCGAAGCGACGGATGACGGTCTGGACCGTAACCCCGGATCGCTCGGCGATCATCTGAAGGGTGATGTCGTCGATCTCCTGTTCACGCCACAAGGCTACAGCCGCAGCCAGAATGTTGCGTTCGGTCTGTTCGGCCGATTCAGCGCGAGTGGTCATATT
>CAYXNH010000076.1:0-12018 GCA_964466135.1 uncultured Ardenticatenaceae bacterium
GGAGGGGGCGGGCTTCGGCGTCGACACCAACCGTGTCGTTCTGCTTAGTTCGGCCGGAGTGGTTGAAGAGATGCCCTTGCAAAGCAAGACGGCCGTCGCTGAGCGTCTTATCAGTCATGTCACCGGCGCATTGGGCACCGGCTAGAGCTATCTGGCTGATTCTGTCTTATTCGCGCTTTCGTCGCCGTGCCCTCTCCTTTGGCGCGACTGCCTCGTCATTGCTGGTGGCGGCCATCCGTTCGGCCATCAGTACTGCCAGATCGGCTTCGGAGAGCGGCGTTCTGAGTGCGTTGGCGATGGCGGCGATGTGGTCTGGCCCGTTGCCGCAGCAGCCGCCGATGAAGCTTGCCCCCAGTGCGCGAACGCGCTGAGCATAACGGCCCATCACCAGTGGGGTTCCGTCATAGATCAACTCGTTGTTGCGCCATTGGGGGATGCCCGCGTTGGCCTTGGCGATCAGTCGCACTTCCGGCGCTTCCCGGTGCATGGCGTCAATGACGTTCTCAAGCTCGGCAATCCCGTTGCCGCAATTGCCGCCGATGCCTGCCAGTCCCCAATCCTTCATCGTTCGTACTGCCTGAGCCGGCGTGACTCCCATCATTGTCCGGCCATTGGTGTCAAAGCTCATCGTGGCGCACACGGGCAGATCGGTCACTGAACGAGCGCCCTCCACGGCCGCTCGCACCTCTTCCAGATCGCTCATTGTTTCGATCCATAGCACATCGGCCCCGCCATCCGCCAGCCCGCGGGCTTGTTCGGCAAAGGCTGCTTTCGCCTCATCGAACTCCATATTGCCCATCGGCTTGAGCAGTTCGCCCGTTGGACCCATCGAGCCGGCTACCAGCACGGTCTGGCCCGCTGCGTCGGCTTCGGCCCGGGCATTTATGGCGGCGGCGCGGTTTAACTCATACACGCGATCTTGCAGGTTATGTAATTTCAGCCGGTAGCGCGTGCCGCCGAATGAGTTGGTCAGGATGACGTGTGATCCTGAATGGATGTAGTGCCGATGGACCTCTCGAATGCGATCCGGATGGGAGACGTTCCACTCTTCCGGTGATGCCCCTGCCACTAAGCCGGCGGTGAACAGCATTGTCCCCATAGCTCCATCCAAAACCACGACGTCCGTCGTGGCTAATAATTGTTCCAACTTGTTTGTGGGCTCATTTGTCATCATCGCCCCGCCTTCGCCTTTTGGCGTCGAATCTGCATGAACTTCTTGGCGGTCTCCACCGCCACGGCCGCATCTCGGCAATATGCGTCGGCTCCGATATCTTCGGCGAATGCCTCGTTTAACGGCGCTCCACCCACCAGCACAATGATATCCTGGCGAATGCCCGCCTCTTTCAGCGCGTCGATAACCACTCGCATATAGGGCATCGTCGTCGTCAGCAAGGCGCTCATGCCGACGATATCAGGCTTGTGTTCCTCAATGGCGGCCATGAACTTCTCGACGGAGTTGTTGATTCCCAGATCGATGATCTCAAAGCCTGCCCCTTCCAGCATCATCGAGGTCAGATTCTTGCCGATGTCGTGGATATCGCCTTTAACCGTCCCCACTACCATCGTGCCAATCTTTTCTGCGCCTGTTTCAGCCAACAGCGGCCGCAGGATGGCCATGCCCGCTTTCATCGCCTTGGCCGCCATCAGGACTTCAGGCACAAACAGGATGCCATCGCGGAAGTCCGCGCCGACGATGTCCATGCCTGATACCAGCCCCTTGGTCAGGATGTCATAGGGAAGTTGGCCGCGGGAGAGCATCTCCCGAACTTCTTCCTCGATCTCCTGGGCATACCCATCATAGAGATCTTCCTTCATCAACTCGTAGACCTCATCGTCCGACATCTCTTTCAGGTTGATTTCTTCATCGCTCATGGTAAACCTCATATTGACGGGTTTGAGTTCAAATGCTCCTGTATTTCAATCGGAGCGGGCTATTCCCGAACTCGCCGGCTGCGGATTCTTTCGGCGCGACGTTCCCGGCGATCGCCTTCATCTGTATTCATCCTTGGCAGTGATATCCCCAGTGTACTTTCCAGAGTGGGGTAAGGGTCAGTTGCGTGGGGGATATGGATGGCCCCGACGAATTCGGCCTGGAAGTCAGGATCAACGGCCGTTTCGATATACGTCACCCACCGGGAGTAATACGCCGCCTCTTCCCGTTTGTGGCGATTGAGCAGTGCGATCCGCGCCCCGTCGCCGGCGGCGTTGCCCACGGGTATCACATGGTCCAGCGGGCAATCGGGGATCAGCCCCAGGATCATGGCGTATTTTGTATCGATCATGCTGCCGAATGCTCCCGCCAGGGTAATGCGATCAATGTGATCGATTGCTGCCCGATTCATCAGCAGTTTGGCCCCCGCGTACAGGGCCGCCTTGGCGAGCTGGATGTTGCGGATGTCGTCCTGGGTAACCAGAATCGGTTGCCCGGTGGTCGTCTGATCACTCGTCGCCAGAATGTATGCCCCTTTTTTCCCCTGCCAGATCACGCGTTCGTGCGGCCGATCGGGATTAAAACGACCGTCGCTTTGGATGATCCCGGCCAGATACA
The DNA here is from genome assembly GCA_964466135.1 of uncultured Ardenticatenaceae bacterium. GTDB lineage: Bacteria > Chloroflexota > Anaerolineae > Promineifilales > Promineifilaceae > Promineifilum. Next base: position 2,549 of record CAYXNH010000076.1, read on the forward strand.
TCTCGGCCACCACCTCGATAATCCCGGAGCCGCAGATACCGGCCGCCAGGTGCTGTGCTTGCGCTTCCACCGGCGCGGCCGTTTCCATGGCCCACTCATCCGACCAGCGTTCCTCACCGATGACCTGAAATCGGGCGATCCAAGTCTCCGGGTCGATGCGTACACGCTCGATAGCACCTGGCGCGGCACGCATGCCGAAGACGATTTGAGCTCCCTCAAATGCCGGGCCGGTTGGGCTGGAGGCGCTATACACGCGCTCGCGGTTGCCCAACAATATCTCCGCGTTCGTGCCCACATCGACGATGAGCACGGTTTCCTCTTGCCGGTACGGCTCCTCAGCGATGAGTACCGCCACATTATCCGCGCCGACATGACCGGCCTCGGCCGGCAGAATATGAATGTTGGCGCTGGTATGGAATCGCAGACCCAGCTCTCGCGCCTTCACATCCATCGCATCCCGATTGGCCAGAGCGAAAGGCGCGCCACCTAGCTCCTGCGGGCTGATGCCTAACAGGATGTGGATCATCGTTGTGTTGCCCACCAGGACCGCTTCATAAATGTCACGCAACTGCAATCCGGCGCTGCGAACCGCTCGTGAAGCCAGTGAGTTGAGGGCTTCGATAATCGCATTATGCATTTTGTCCAGACCGGATGTATTGGCCATGGCGTAGGAGACGCGACTCATCAGGTCCTCGCCGTAGGTCACCTGAGGATTCATCACCGTCTCGGTCGCCAGAACCTCACCGGTTCGCAAGTCGCATAGGTGCCCAACTACAGTTGTGCTTCCAATATCGACTGCCAGCCCGTAAACGCCTTCCTTGTAGCCGGGTTGAACGTCGATAACTTCCCGGTCGTGCCACAGAGTCACGGTGACGGCCCAATTACCCTGACGCAATGCGACTTGCAAGCGTCTAAGCACGGGCAGATCAATTTGCAGCCTGGTCAACTGCCACTGCTCTTCCAGCGCCGATTGCAATCGGCCCCAGTCACCGCGATGCTCGCCCAACAGCGCCTGCTCTACTTCGACGTACACCTGGCGAACGGCCGGATCGACATCGATGAGACGATCCCCGGCCGCTTTACGGATCACCTGCTTATGGGCGCGGCTCTCCTCCGGCACAAAGACCAGCAAGTCGCCTTCTACATAGGCGGAGCAGGAGAGGCGGCAGGCGTCATCCGGCCCTTGACCGTTGGCGCGGGACAGCAGTTCCAGTTCCTTGTTGCCGGCGGGCGTTACATGGTCTGTAGCCGAATGGATACCGTGCTTGGCAAAAGCACCATCCTCGATCTGCACCTTGCACTTGGCGCAAGTCAGACGACTGTTGCAAATACTCTCGATCTCCACGCCTAATTGGCGTGCGGCATCCAGCACCGATACACCGCGCTCGATCATTCCGCGTCGCCCAGAGGGCATAAAGATTACCTGATATTCACCGTTATCGGAGGACATGACACCGCTACCCAAAAGTTGAATGCGCCGACCACCCTCGGCGCTACCGCATGGTCAAAGCAGGGATTCTAGCAAACCTGGGTGAGTTCACAAGTTGGGGGTCTACATCAGGTTGGTGAGCCTGATGAGCCGGTTTGTAAACTTGCCGCGGTTTGTCGCCAATCTATCGTTTGATATTGCGACTCCAATTCAGCAGCCACGGCTGCGGCTACTTCCGACGGCGTTCCCTCGCGCTCCAGCGTTTCGCTCCACGCGAATCCGTCCAGATAACCATCGGTGCCCGTCAACCCCGCGGCCATTGCCGCATTATCGACCGCTACCTGAAATCGGCGTGGTAATTCGACACTGGCCCGATCGCGTCTTGTCCCGGACCGAACCTGGACAGGGATATCATGCCAGTACATGATTTGATAAGTAGCCATAAGCTTCCTTCTTGTTGTGCCTGGATAAGCCTATTATCCAAGAAAAAGTGGCCGAGAACCCGGTTCTCGGCCACTGGATACCTTAAGAATGAGAGACGGCGAAGATACTAACTTAGGCCAACGATATTACCGTTGTCATCGACGTCGATGTTCATAAACGCCGGTCGTGTGCCTAGGCCGGGCATGGTGCGCATCTCGCCAAGCAGCGGGTAAATGAAACCTGCCCCCACGCTGGCCCGAACCTCGCGAACGGTCAGTGTGTAGCCAGATGGTGCGTTTTTCAGAGCGGGATCATGGCTGATGCTTAAGTGAGTCTTGGCCATGCAGATTGGTAGATTGCCGAAGCCGTTATCTTCGTAGGACTTGATCTGTTTCTCCGCTTCCGGCAAGTAGATGACTTCACCCGCGCTGTACATCTCCTTGGCGATGGTCTCGATCTTTGTCTTAATCGGCAGATCAAGTGGGTAGAGAAAATCGAAGTTCGATGGCTTGTTGCACGCCTCCACGACAGCCTCGGCGAATTCGATCGCGCCGTCGCCGCCATTGGTCCAATGGTCGGTCATGACGGCCGTCTCGGCTCCTGCCTCAATCGCGCCCTTGCGCACCGCCTCAACCTCCGCGTCGGTGTCGGTCGGGAAACGATTGACGGCGACAACCACGGGGATGCCGTACCGCTTGGCGTTGCGGATATGCGCCGCCAGATTGGCCATTCCGGCCTCGAGCAAGGGGACATTCTCTTCAATGTAGGCTTTATCGAGCGGCCGACCCGCCACGACGCGCGGCCCGCCACCGTGCATCTTCAAGGCCCGGATTGTGGCTACCAGGACGACGCAATCCGGTAGCAGTCCCGAATAACGGCATTTGATGTTGAAGAACTTCTCCATGCCGATGTCGGCGCCGAAACCTGACTCCGTAACCACATAGTCACCCAGCTTCAACGCCAGCCGGTCGGCCAGAATCGATGAGTTGCCGTGAGCGATATTGGCGAACGGCCCGGCATGCACGAAGGCCGCTTGTCCTTCCAGTGTCTGCAACAGGTTTGGATGGAGCGCATCCTTCATCATTACCGTCACTGCTCCGGCGACTTCCAGATCTTCAAGGGAGATGGGTTTGCCATTCTTGTTGGTGCCGATCACGGCGCGCCCGGCTCGCTGACGCAAATCCTTCAACGCGCTTTTGTAATCGTCGCCGTTCACCAGGGCCAGAATAGCCATGATCTCGCTGGCTACAGTAATATCGAATCCTGTCTGCCGCGGACGGCCGTCGTCTTCCGGTCCCAGGCCGGCGATGATCTTGCGCAGGGCACGATCGTTCGTGTCCATGACCCGGTTCCAGGTTGTGCGGTAGGGATCGATGTCCAGCCGTTTTAAGCCTACTTTGGCCAGCCGTTCATCATTCATCCGATCTTCATGGTAATATCGCGCGTCGATCGCCGCCGCAACCAGATTGTGCGCGGCCGTGATGGCGTGGATGTCGCCCGTCAGATGAAGGTTGAAATCCTCCATCGGAATGACCTGGCTGTAACCGCCTCCAGCTGCGCCGCCCTTAATACCGAACGTCGGCCCCATGCTTGGCTGGCGAATACAGGCGATGGCCTTATGCCCCAAAGCTCCCAGCCCCTGAACCAGGCCGATCGAGGTTGTGGTTTTGCCCTCGCCTAGCGGGGTTGGGGTGATTGCCGTAACGTCGACATATTTGCCGGTCGGCCGATTGGCCAACTTCGGCAATGTATCCAGATGGACCTTGGCTTTATACTTGCCATAGTGAATCAAATCGTCATCAGTCAGACCAAGCTCGGCGGCGATTTCGGATATGGGCTTTAAGGTTGCGGCTTGGGCGATGTCGAGATCGGAAGGGACAGGGGAAAGGCGCTTGAAAGCGGGTTTCATGATTCTCCTTTATTAAATGCCAGCCACGTTAGGGGGTGCGTGGTGGAAAACGGGATAAATAATTCTACCGGATTTGGCCCAAGCTCGTCAATGATTTACGCGCATGGGAAATGCCCCTCTCCAACCTGCGAGAGGGGCGTTCATTTCTAATGTTGGTCTTCTATCGCCTCATCAATGACGGACTGGTGTGGCGAACTGAAATCCTTGCCGGATGACCTTAAGATTTCCGTCGATCAGATGCTGCTTCCCGGCGGGTAAATGAGCGATCAGGGCTTTCTCGACTACATCGAGCGGCAGCACAGGCCGCGTTGACAACAGCGCCCCGACCATGACCACATTTAGCATCTTAACCGTGCCCCATTCCTCGGCAAGCCCGTTGGCCGGGATGTAGAGGGTTTCAATGTCGGAGCGACTTGATTGATGGTCTACCAGCGAACTATTGACGATCAGTAACCCTCCAGGCTTCACCAGAGGTTCATACTTGTGAAATGACGGCAGATTCAGGACGATGGCCACGTCGGGATGGGCCACAACGGGTGCGCCAACCGGATCGTCGCTGATGATTACCACGCAATGAGCCGTCCCACCGCGCATCTCCGGGCCATAGGATGGAATCCAGGTGACATGCCGGCCGGCGTCCATCCCTGCGTAGGCGAGCAATTGCCCGGCGAACAATGCTCCCTGACCGCCAAAGCCCGAGATAATGATTGATGTCTCCATAGGTCGATTTCCCTCGTCGATACTAAAGCGCTGCATGAAGAACAGGCGCGTCCGTGTCTATTGTATGGGCCGAGTACTCCTCGATTGCCTCGTGAATTACCATGCCCAGCCGTTTGATACCCGTGTTGATTTTCTCCGGATTGCAGAAAGAGAAATTCAAACGCAACGAGTTTCGGCCGTCGCCATGAGGATGAAATGCGTTGCCCGGAACGAAGGCCACCTTGTGCTCGACCGCCTTCTCGAGAAGTTCCGTGGTGTCGATGAATTCGGGCAACGTCACCCACAGGAACAGGCCGCCTGCCGGGCGGGTCCAGGTGACGCCATCCGGGAAGTATCGCTCCATAGCGTCCAGCATGGCATCCCGTCGATCGCGGTAGACCTCGCGAATCAACCGGACGTGACCCTTCAGGAAGTCATCCCCTTCCTCGCCACCGGTCAGGAGTTCATGGGCGATGATTTGGTTCATGGTGGCCGTATGGAGATCCATGCCTTGTTTGGCTATCGTGCAACGATGGATCACCTCCGCCGGTGCGACAACCCAGGCCAAACGCAGCCCGGGGGCCAGCGTCTTGGAAAACGTGCTCAGATAAATGACGTTGCCACGCATGTAAGTCCGGCCGTTGCCATTCACAGGCGTTGTTTCGTCATAGTAGTTGATACCGTCTTTGTCATGACCATAGCGATGTTTGAGGCGCTCGGAATCAATGACCACCAGCGGCGGGATGTGTTCTCCCTCATAGCGTAATTCGCCATAGGGATCGTCCTCGATGATGGGGATGCCGTAACGGTCGGAGAACTCGATCAACTTGTGCCGACGTTCCAGAGAGAGCGTCACACCGCCGGGGTTGTGGAAGTTCGGCAGGATATACATGAACTTCGGGCCGGCTGTCAGCGCCTCCTCCAGCGAATCCACAATGAGGCCGTTTTCGTCGATCGGAACCGTCGCAAATTCAGCTTGATAGGCTCGCCATGCTTGCAACGCTCCGAGGTAGGTCGGCTTTTCGGTCAGGATGAGATCGCCCGGATTGATCAGGATCTTGCCAAGCAAGTCCAGTGCTTGCTGGGAACCGCTAGTGATCAACACGTTTTCCGGGGCGGATTCGATACCGTATTGAGCCATCTTCCGGGCAATCCACTCGCGCAGAGGCCGATATCCTTCTGTGGCACTGTATTGCAGGGCCTGCTTCCCCTGCCTGGCCAAGACTCGATCAGACGCAGCACGAAATGCCTCTACCGGAAAGACTTCCGGTGCAGGCATCCCACCGGCGAAAGAAATGATATCCGGGCTTTCCGCCAGTTTGAGTAGCTCGCGAATGGCCGATCCTTTCATCGACTGCATCCGCTGGGCACAACGATGATTCCATGGAGTTGACATGGGTTTGCTCCTCTTGTTTATCTGCGCGTCGCCAGTTCCGGCGCCACCTTGTAATCACCTAGTGGGTAGACAGGGATCATCTCATCCTTGACCCATTCCATTGACTCGCTGGCTGTCATTCCCCAGTTAGTTGGGCAGGTCGAGAGTAATTCCACAATGCTGAAGCCCAACCCCTGAACCTGAGCCTCGAACGCGGTACGGATGGCCTTTTTGGCCTGGATGATGTGGCGAGCATCGTGGAGGCTGCGTCGCACGGAATAAGCCGTACCGTCCAGATTGGACAGCAATTCGGCTACCCTGATCGGCGCACCACACAGCGCCAGATCGCGGCCGAAGGGCGATGAGGTCGTCACCTGTCCCGGCAGCGAGGTCGGGGCCATCTGCCCGCCGGTCATGCCATAGACCGCATTGTTGATGAAGATGGTTGTGAATTTTTCGCCACGGGCGGCCGCATGGATGATCTCCCCCATGCCGATCGAGGCCAGGTCGCCGTCGCCCTGGTAGGTGAAGACGATCTTGTCGGGATGAACGCGCTTGACGCCGGTCGCCATCGCCGGAGCGCGGCCGTGGGCGGCTTCACAGGCATCCAGTTCAAAATAGTTATAGGCGAATACGGAACAGCCAACAGAGGCCACCAGGATCGTGTCCTCCCGCAGACCCATTTCATCGATGACTTCAGCCACCAGCCGATGGGCGATGCCATGCGTGCAGCCGGGACAATAATGAGTGTAGACGTCCGTCAGGGAGGCAGGTCGCTGGTAAACGAGCTTTTCATCGCGGTTTTCAATCGCGACCACATCGATTAATTTTTCATCAGCGGGCAATATGGCCATTACTTGCCTCCTTGCGCAACGTTGGGATGCCGACCGACTCAAACGTCAGGCGGATTTCCTCTTCGATTTCCTCGGGTAACGGGATGATACCGCCCATCCGACCCTTGAAACGAACCGGGACTCGGTGGCCGACAATCATGCGCACGTCATGGAGCATTTGTCCGGCGTTCATCTCGACCACCAGAAACGAGCGAATAGCAGGATTACGCTCAGCTAACCGGGCCAGTTGCTTTTCCGGGAACGGCCATAGAGAGATGGGTCGGAACAAGCCGACTGGCAGACCTTCGTCACGCAATTGCTTGACCGCCGTCTGGGCCACGCGAGCCGCGGTACCGAAGCCTATCACGACGACTTCGGCGTCATCGAGGAATGCCTCCTCGTAGCGGACTTCGCTCTCCCGCATGAGCGCCAGTTTGGCTTGCAGTTCGAGGTTTAACTTCTCCAACTGCTCCGCGCCCAAAAACAGGGAGCTGATGGTGTTCTGCGGCCGCCCTTTGGCGCCGGTTAAGGCCCATGCGGGCGGTTTCTCCCGCAACGGGCGCATCTCCGGCAGTTCGGCCGGCTCCATCATCTGGCCGATTGCGCCGTCGGCGATCACGAAAACGAGGGTGCGGTACTTGTCAGCCAGGTCGAAGGCCAATGTTGTCAGATCGATGGCTTCCTGAACCGTTGATGGTGCCAGCACGATCGGATGGAAATCGCCGTGACCGGCGGATTTCGTCACCTGATTGTAATCGCTCTGACTGGGTTGAATGTTGCCCAGGCCCGGCCCGCCACGCATGACATCGATAATGACGACCGGCACGTTCGATCCGGCAATATAGCTGAATCCCTCCTGCATCAGACTGATGCCGGGGCTGCTGGACGAGGTCATTACCCTTGCGCCGGCGCAGGACGCGCCGTAGACCATATTAATGGCGGCAACTTCACTCTCGGCCTGAAGGAATACACGATCCAGGTCGACCATCCGCTTGGCCATGTGCTCCAGTAGCTCCGTCTGTGGTGTGATGGGGTAACCAAAATATGCCTCGCAGCCGGCACGAATCGCCGCTTCCGCGAAGGCGATATTTCCTTTCAACAGTTCTTTAGCCATGGCGTATGACCTCCGGGGTAGCAGGTTCAGCCATCGTGATGAGGCTTTCCGGGGGCGGAACAGTGACTCGTACTTCTGCTCGTCGCCCCTTTTCGACGATATCGCGATAGACGGTGATGCAGCCGTCAGGACAAACCACAGCGCATAAGGCGCAGCCGGTGCAATTATGTTCGGGGTCTAAAAGTATGACGGGCCTGTATCCCTTGTTGTTCAGCTCATCTGCCAGAGACAGAACCGAAGGAGGACAGGCCTCGCGACATAATTCACACCCCTTGCACCGTTCTACATCGATCACAACTCTTCCAGTTGCCATCTAGAGTACCTCCGGTGAAATGGGAAATAGGAAAGCAGGTTTTAATATGTCGTTTGTCATCAGAAGAAAGGCTGGGGAGGTGTAGGCCGTCGCCTCCGCCATAGCCTGATAGTCGCTGCTCAATGCCAGTTTATTTTCAAGGATCGGGAACTGAGGCAAGAGTACCTTACTGGCTTCAGTATGACAGAAACCCCCCTCTATCTAAAGTGACAAATGGCAGTTCATTTAATGAAGAAAGTCACCTGTTTATATCCCTCTAATTGTTATGATTTGAACTATCTGATCGGGCTGCCCGGTGTGGTGAGCTTGGTTCAGATTATTGGAATTTCAGCAGATATTTCCCGGCGAACTGGTTTCAGATCAACCGTAGTCGGATCGAAACCGGCATGCTGAACAGGAGAAATGATCATGGAATTTGGCATACCAAAGGAGATTCGGGATCTTGAATCTCGCGTGGGCCTGACGCCCGCGGGTGTGTCCTCTCTCGTGCGCCATGGCCATACGGTCTATGTTGAGAAGAACGCCGGTGTCGGCGCGGGCTTCAGCGACGAGACGTATCGAACAAGTGGGGCCCAGGTTGTTTATTCGGCGGCCGAAGTCTATGGTCGCTCGGAGGTCATCGTCAAGGTGACTCGACCCACGGCGGCCGAACATGCTTTCTTTCGCCCCGGCCAAACGCTTATCGCCTTTTTGCACCTGGCTGTTGCCTCCTCTGATTTCCTCGATGCCCTGATAGCCAGTGAGGTGACGGCTATCGCCTGTGAGATGATCGAGCGTCCTAATGGTGTGCGCCCCATTCTTGTGCCGATGAGTGAAGTCGCCGGTCGCTTGGCTCCTTTTGTAGCGGGACAGTTACTCATGTCCAACACCGGCGGCCGAGGCACATTGCTCAGCGGCATCCCCGGTGTGCCTCGAGGTGTCGTTGCCGTCATCGGTGGCGGCGTGCTTGGCGGCAATGCAGCACGCGCCTTCCTCAATGTCGGCGCGCAGGTCGTCGTGCTTGACAACGAAATGGAGCGTCTGGAACATCTTGACAAGACGCTGAATGGTCGGGTCACAACGATGCTATCCTCCGGCTATAACATTGAAAGGGTGACCGAATTCGCTGATGTTGTCGTCGGCGCTGTCCTCACTCCCGGCCATCGCGCTCCCATTCTCATCACTCGCGAGATGATACAGCGGATGCGACCCGGCGCGGTCCTCCTCGATTTCTCTATTGACCAGGGAGGCTGTGCTGAAACGAGCCGGCCGACGACCTTGCGCGACCAGCACTATATCGTCGATGGAGTCATTCATCATTGTGTGCCTAACATGACGGCCGGCCGTCCGCGAGGACGTTCTCGACCACGCCGATGAGTTTCACGGGATGACCCCG
>CAYXNH010000077.1:0-12008 GCA_964466135.1 uncultured Ardenticatenaceae bacterium
CGATTCGGCCGCGTATGACGGCGGTCAATACGCCGCCAATCAGTTGACCGAAGATTGGGCCACGGCCGATTTGCTCAGCATGCCCGACGATCCCGATGAGGCTATGGCCTGGCTTGAGGGACTGGCACGCGACGAGACCAGTGCCGGAGATCGCGGAGCCGCAGGCGTCGTCACTGCCATCGATGATGAAGTGGAGCAAGCTGCCGACGAGCCTCAGGCCGGGTTTGTCGATGATCTGGAGGTCGTCGATGAAACCGCCACAATCGCAGAAGATGAAGCTGAGGAGATCACTCCCGACGATCCTGTTAAGGCGGTGATCGACGACATCGATGCGACCATCGACGATATCATCGCGGCCATAGCGGGCGAATCCGCAAATATCGTACCCGCGCCTGTTGAGACGACGGTCGAAGATACTGATGCAACGGTCGGTGAAGAAAATACAGGATTCGAAGGCGAAGCTGGGGAAATCGTCGCTGAGCCTATTGCGGCCCTAATCAAGGATGTCGATGTGGCCGCTGAGGATATTGCTGAATCGATTCAAGTCATCGAGGCTCAAGTCGAGGAAAGCCTTCCCGAACCGGTGGAGGTTCCACTCAAAACGCCCAAATCAAGGCGGCGCCGCGCCAAACCCGCCAAAGCTAAAGTCGAAGAGGTTGTGGTCGATGAGCCGCCTCAGCCTGAAGAATCGCCTCAACTGTCTTGGGTCGATCTCTTGAAACCCCTGGATTAACCGCGAGTTCGGGCCACCCGCAACATCGCGTTAACATAACCTATTTACTGATAGATCACGGAGCTTATTAGATGGAAAAAACCCTGGTGTTGATTAAGCCGGACGGCGTGCAGCGCGGGTTGATCGGACAGATCATCACGCGCTTCGAACGTCGCGGGCTAAAACTGAGCGGATTGAAATTGATGCAGATGACGAACGAGCTGGCCTCAGCCCACTACGAGGCCCATGTCGGCAAACCGTTCTATCCGGGACTGGTGAGCTACATCACCTCCGGTCCCATCGTCGCCATGGTCTGGGAAGGCAAGGATGCCATCCAGATCGTGCGCACAACGATGGGGGCCACCAACGCCGGTGCGGCCGCGCCGGGAACGATTCGCGGCGATTTGGCTGTGGAGATCGGCCGCAACCTGGTCCATGGCTCAGACGGCCCGGAAAGCGCCGCCCGTGAAGTATCCCTCTTCTTCTCTGCCGGCGAACTCCTCGATTGGCCACGCGAAACCGACCGCTGGATCCGCGAATAAAAAAGTAAAACCACAGGTGATGACGACCGGCTTGCCGTTGATCGTCGTCACCTGTGGTTCGTTTTTACTAAGGCCCCGCCGCAGTTCTACTGCATTCTGACGACCACCCGCCCCTTGTGCCAGAGCGACTCCAAATCATAGTAGGCGCGCTTTTCCACGGCGAACAGGTGGATAACGACTTCGCCATAGTCGATCAAAACCCAGCCGTCGCCCGGCGTTCCCTCAACACCTTTCGGCATTCGCCCGCCGAGCGCCTTCGCCTCATACTGCACTGCTTGCATCAGCGCCCTTAATTGAGGCTCTGATTCGCCGCTGCAGATCACAAAATAATCGGCGAAGATGGCCTGGGCATGCAGATCGAGCACGAGAATATCGACACCCTTTTTATCCTGCAGGACATCGACTATTAAATGAGCAAATTCCAGACCTTCCAGATAACACCTCCGGACCAAATATCAATTACATTGTAGCTATTTTAACAGGGCTTGGCCATATCAGCGGTTGCCGTCACGCCGGTCAGAAGCTACACTTAGCGCAGATGTTCTAAACTTGCGAGTCGCCTATGTTTCCCTTTATCAAACAATCGGAGGAATTCGACCATTCAGTCTGGACAGTGGGCGAGTTAACCACCTACATCCGCGAGATGTTCGAGTTGGACTATCGATTGCAGGATGTCGAAGTGACCGGCGAGATATCCAATTTCACGCGGGCCGCGTCGGGCCATCTCTATTTCACTCTAAAGGATGCGTCCGCCCAGATCAAATGCGTCATGTGGCGCACCCAGGCGGAGCGCCTGCGATTTCGCCCGGTCGAAGGGGACGCCGTGACGGCTCGCGGCCGCATTTCAGTGTACGAAGTCGGCGGCATCTACCAGCTTTATGCCGAACGGTTGCAACCGGTGGGCCGCGGCGATCTGGCGGCCGCCTTCGAGCGCCTGAAGGAAGAACTGGCCGCCGAGGGTTTGTTCGACGCCGACCACAAGCAGCCCATTCCGCGCGCGCCACGGAAGATCGGCATCGTCACTTCCACCGGAGCGGCCGCGCTGCGCGATATCCTGAATGTGCTGCAACGGCGCAACCCACTGGTGTCGGTGCTGATCGCGCCGACTCTCGTGCAGGGAGAGATGGCCCCGCTCCAGATCGTGCGCGCGCTAAAATGGCTCGACGACCGCGACGATATCGACACGATCATCGTGGCGCGAGGCGGCGGCTCCATCGAGGATCTGTGGGCATTTAACGATGAGCGCGTCGCCCGCGCCATCTACGACGCCCGTCATCCCGTCATCAGCGGCGTGGGGCATGAGACGGATTTCACTATCACCGATTTCGTGGCCGACTTGCGCGCGCCGACGCCGTCAGCCGCGGCCGAATTGGCCGTCATCGATCTATCCGATGTGCGTCCGGTGATCCGGGATTATGAACGCGCCTTGAGGGCGGAGTTAGACGCCGCATTGGCTGGACGGCGGGAGATGGTTCGCTCCGGCATGCAGCTCCTCAACCTGTTGAGCCCCCGACGAACGATCGATGCTGATCATCAACAGATTGACATGCTGGCCGACCGCATGACCCGGGCGCTCCATCGCGTACTCGACCGCCACCGTTCGCGCCTTGATATCGCCGTAGCCGGTCTGACCGTCGTAAACCCTCTGGCAACACTGGCGCGCGGGTTCGCCATCGTGCGCGATGACGGGGGCAACGTGATCCGTGCTGTCACCCAGGCCAATCCGGGCGAGGGGATCACTATTCAGGTCAGCGATGGGACGTTTGGAGCGCGCGTGAACGGTTAACCCGTCGCGCTAGTTATGGCTCCAGAAGGCGATCTCCCCATCCGCCAAGCGGTAGGGCCGACCACCACCCACCGGCACCACCAGAATATGGTTGCCGTCATCTTCGCGAACGGGCAGCACGATCGCGCTGCTGTCGGGCGACCAGATGCGGTGGCTCAGGGCGTACTGGTCGAAATAGGGCAGAAATTGTGACAGGTAGACGCCCGTCGGCATGAAGTCCAGCAGCCGCATACCGGTCCCCGATTCAGCATCGATAACCGATAGCGTCAGCAGGCTGCGATTAGGTTGAAGGGCAGGCTCGGCCGCCACCCGGCTCAGACGACGGTCGCTATCCTTATTGGCATTGATGCTGTCATCGTTCGCATCGTTGCTGAGCGTGATGAAGGCGATCGAGCGGCCGTCGGGCGACCAAAAGAAGGCCAGTACCATCTGCGTGCTGAGCAGATGAACCTCTCCCGTCGCCACGTCGAGCTGTCGCAATGGCCCCCAATATGGATGGCCGCTCAAAGGGCCGTTGGTATAGGCGATCCGGTCGTGAGTCGGGCTCCAGCCAAACGCCACCGAACTGCCTTGCTCATAAGCCTGGCGCTCTCCGGTCCGCGTATCGACGACGACCAGCGCACTCAGACCATCACCGGCCCGCTCGGCAAAAGCCCAGTAGCGGCCGTCCCACCCAATGCCGGGAGCCTGAAACTCACCGGGGACGGCCAGGTTATCGGCCATCGTCCGGCCATCGATGTCGATAAGCGACAGCAAGCCATCCGAGAGATTCCGTCCGGAGTGCACCAGCATCTGGTGGCCGTCGCGAGACCAGTCCCAATAAAACGGCGAGCCGGTAGCCAACAGGCGGCTGTCCTCAGAGCCGTCACCGGTCACCACATTCAGGCTCATCAGGCTGCGTGAATAGTTCGCCAGAAAGGCTAAATGATGACCGTCAGGCGACCAGTAGAGATAGAACGGGGGATTATCCTCACTAAAATAGATCTGCCTGTCGGCCAGCAACCCGGTACGCTCTGTGTCTTCCAGCACATAAATGCCGCCACCGGCCGGCGTATTGCCGACTACCGCCAGCCGCCGACCGTCGGGTGCCCAGGCCGGGATCAGGAACAAGGCCCTGTCGCTGCGCTGGGTCAGCACGCGCCGCTCATCTCCAGCGGGCGACATCGTCTCAATTTGGCCTTCATGATTGATGACGACGATGCGGTTGATCGCCGGTGTGGCTACGCTTATTTCGGATTCGGGGGTCGGCAGCGGGGTGGACACGGCGGCCACGACGGTGCCGGGGGCGGCCGTCGGGTCGGTCCTGACTCGCTCGATCCGGCCGGCTGTGGCTGTGCGGCTTTGCTGATGGGCGGCTACGAAAAAAACGACTATCGACGAACCAACCAGACTGAAGATGAGGATGATGGAGACAAGCATGAACAGGAAGTTGCGCCGCCTGTCAGCCCGGGCAGTATCAATTTCGAAATCGTCGAATTCATCCGAATCGATGAACGGGTCGTCATCGTACATAGGCGGATTGTAACACCGGAGCGGCCATATCCCAGAGGCAGTTCACCAAGCGTTTAGCAAACCAAAACGCTGATAGTGTGACACCATCATCAGCGCCGACTGTGTTAGAATCACGGATATGAGCACGCACGATGATTCTTCTGTCTCCCAAAACGCCTTATCCGGCTTCATTCGCGCCGCCGGTGTGATCCTGGCCGTGTCCTATCCGGTTCTGGCCCTGTCGGCCGGCGTCCGATCGATCTATCAACTATTTCTGAAAGAAGGCCCTGTAGATTATTTACCGGCTGTCCTGAGCGGCATCGCCGCTATCTGCTACTTGCTGGCCACGCTTGGTTTTGTCATCCGTAAGCAGTGGGCCTGGAAGCTATCGGTCACGATGCTGGGGTTCGAATTGGCCATGGTTCTCATCGTGGGCACGCTCAGCCTGCTCTACCCTGGCCTGATCGGACGAACGGTGTGGGGACATTTCGGCGCCGATTATGGCTACTTTCCGCTCATCCAACCCATCCTGGGTCTGGCCTGGCTATTCCATCGTGAAACAAGGCAGGTCTACCGGATCGGCGAGCAATCGGCCTAGCGACCATTCCCCTCGGCCACCGGCTCTCTTCACTCAAAGAGAAGAAATATCCAGCACAATATCACTACAGGAGATCAGTCGATCTCCAGCAATCGATAGGGATAAACGTTAATAACCTCGGTCTTCTCATACCGGGTCACCACGGTTTCATCCTGCCGATAGACATGGATATGGCCGTGAAGGTGATAGCGGGGCTTGAACATGCGCAGGAAGCTCAGGAAGACCTTAAAGCCTGTATGAGCCAGATCAGGGCGGTCCTGAATCCCGTATGGCGGCGAGTGGGTGACGAGGATGTCGAGGGCGCGGCCGAAACGTCGTCGATTCCATAGCAACCGGGGGACGATCTGCGCCACAGTCATCCGCATCTCCGACTCGCTGTACATGTAATCAGCGTGGGCCTTATAACGCATGGAGCCTTGAAATCCGGCCAGGATCAGATCCTTATGCGTGACGACCTTGCCATGAATGTCGGACCCGCCGCGTACATCGCTCCATACATGGCCATCCGCGGAATACTGGGGGCCGCCATCATGGTTGCCGCGGACGTAAAATAGCGGCACGTTAAACACTGAGGTCAGGAAGTCCAGATAGTAGAACGGCAGATCGCCACAGCCAACAAGCAGATCGACGTCGGGGTAAAACTGACGTGCCTGGCCGCTATAAAGCCTGTCCATAACCCGATCGCTTACGGCCAGTATATTCATGGGTCAGGCCAATCGCGGTGGCGGTTTTGCTCCAGCTTATCCAGGATAGCGCGTTCCAGATCGATGTTGCTGATGCTTGCCAGCTGCATCAGGTAGAGGGCAACGTCGGCGAGTTCCGAAGCCAGCGCCTCCCGGTCGCGGGCATCTTCTCGCCACTGGAAATGTTCAAGAACCTCGGCCGATTCCAAAGCCAAAGAGATAGCCAGGTTCCGCGGCGTCTGCGGTTTGGGCGAGCCGTCTTCATACCAGCCCTTGGCCGACACAAAGTCGTGCATGCGCGCTTCCAGTTCTTTCAGGTTCATCGTCTAATGATTGTAGCCGCAAAGCGAAACCGCCGGCCACCCCAACGCGGGTGCGACCGGCGGTTTCGAGTTTAACTCATTTTCCCCCGAAGCAGGCGGGGTTATCCGGTAACGACCGATCAATCGGCCGCCGGATTCGGGCCGACCGTTAAGGCCTACAGCCGCTCGGCCACGAAAGCGGTCAGGTCCGCCAGCCGAGACGCATAACCCCACTCGTTGTCGTACCAGGTGACGACCTTGACGAAGTTGCCGTCAATGACATCGGTGGAGAGAGCATCGACAGTCGTCGACGCCGGATCGCCCTTCAGGTCCATCGAAACCAGGGGTTCTTCGGTGTAATTCAGGACCTTGCCCAGCCATCCGGGGCCGTCGGCGGCGGCCTTCAAGGCCTTGTTGATCTCTTCCTTGGTGGTGGAGCGCTCAACCTCGGCCGTCAGGTCAACGACGGATACGGTCACGGTCGGCACGCGAAAGGCCATACCGTTGAACTTGCCTTGCAATTCGGGCAACACCAGGCCGACGGCCTTGGCCGCGCCGGTGGAAGTCGGAATGATGTTGTTGGCGGTGGTACGGGCGCGACGCAAGTCCTTGTGGGCCACGTCCAGAATGCTCTGGTCGTTGGTCATGGCGTGGATGGTCGTCATGAGGGCGCGCTTGATGCCGAAGTTCTCGTGAAGCACCTTGGCCACCGGAGCCAGGGCGTTGGTGGTGCAGCTGGCATTGGAAATCACGTTCTGGGTAGCCGGATTGTACGTCTCTTCATTAACGCCAAGGACGAACGTGCCGTCGATATCCTTGCCGCCCGGAGCCGAGATGATGACTTTCTTGGCGCCGGCCGTCAGGTGCGCGCCGGCCGTGGCCTTGTCACGAAAGCGGCCGGTGCATTCGAGGACGATATCGACGCCCAACTCGCCCCACGGCAATTTGGACGGATCCTTCTCGGCATAGCTCTTGAGCTTCTGTCCATCGACATAGATGTCGCCGTCGCGGACTTCGACTTCGCCGGGGAACTTGCCGTAGGTTGAGTCGTACTTCAACAGGTGAGCGTTTGTCTCCGCGGGCATCAAGTCATTGATCGCCTCAACGTCGAGGACGTCCCGGTAGTTCTCGTAAATCGCTTTATAGACCTGGCGGCCGATGCGGCCGAAGCCATTAATACCAACTTTAATCGCCATTGAGAAATCTCCTTTCGTGGTGAATGAAATAATCTAGTTTAATGTGCAGGTGTGGGTGTAGAAGTGCAAGAGCGCGATGGACTCGCACTGGTGAGTATTATACCAGATATCCCGTTGGATTAAAAACCGGCGGCTAATCAGGCGGCTGATTTATTTGATACTCAGGAAAGCAACGCCAGCACCGCATTGGCCAGCTTGCCGCTATCGTGTCGCCAGGGTCGGGCTTCATCAATGAGATCGCAGGTGATGAGTCGCACGCCGGACGGTTCATCGGGCACGACGAAGGTCGTATGCCCGCCACCGGTATCGGCCGGAATCGCGAGATTATCATTGGCCAATACAATGTCGATGATATTGTCGGGGGTGTGCCGGCGGATCGCCTCGACGTGATCGACGACCGAATAACCGTCGGTCTCGCCGGGCTGCGTAGCCAGATTACAGATGTAGACAACCCTGGCCCGCGTATGCAGCAGCGCCTGAGCCAGATCGGCAATCAGTAAATTAGGCAGGATGCTGGTGTACAGGCTGCCCGGACCCAATACGACAAGGTCGGCCTGAAAAATCGCTCGCAACGCGGGGGGATAGGCTCGCGCATTGCTAGGGTTGAGAGCCATGTACTCGATCCGGCCGCCGGCCTGCGGGATGGCCGATTCACCGGCAACCTTGACAACTTCGCCATCGGGCAAGACCACATCGGCCGTCAAGGTCACGTCCTCGAGTGTGGAGGGGAACACCTGGCCGCGCAGGGCCAGCACACGCTGGGCGGCCAGCAAGGCTTCGTCAAAACTGCCTGTGATGCCGGTCAGCGCTGCCAGCAGCAAATTGCCGAAAGCGTGACCGCGCAAGCCCTGGTCCGACGACGAATCATGGCCGGCTTCCCCCATCTGCCCCCCGAAGCGATACTGCAGGACCTGAGTCATGAGTGTCTCGTCCCGCGCCAGCGCAGCCAGATTGTTGCGAAAATCGCCCGGCGGCAGCAAGCCCAACTCCTTGCGCAGGCGGCCGCTGCTGCCTCCGTCATCGGCCACGGTGACGATGGCCGTGATATTGCTGGTGCGCGATGTCAGCCCGCGCAACAGGCCCGGCAAGCCCGTCCCGCCGCCGATAGCCACGATCCGCGGCCCGCGATCCCGCTGGCGATACTCAACCAGCGAATCGACCAGGGCTCCGCTTTGACCGCGCAACGGCTCGACCAGATTCCTCCCCAGTCTGACCAGTGCCACCAGGATGATTACGCCACCAAGTAACAACGGCAGCGCGACACGAGCAACATAAGGCAAAAACTGGAGCGTCAACAGCTCAAACGCGCGAGGCGATAGTCGCCCTGCTCCGTCGATACCCAGCAGGAGGTTGAGCCAGCCCAGACTGGCGACGGCCGTGCCCAATGCCAGCACAAGCATCCAGCGTTTCACGCCGATGCCGGGCACCAGCCAGCGGCGTCGCTCGGTAATGGGCGACCAGATGGATTTCTTTTGACTCATTATGACTAATCGGAACTTTCTCGATCAAATTAGTATATAGCAGTTTAGCTAACTCTTCGAAAGGTCGGAGGACCTTCATGCGAGCAATATGGTCTGTCAGGGCAGCGATTATCGTCCATATCCCAATCACTTGCCTGCGGTTACCGCCTGCTGTATAAGTCCATCACGCTCGCGGCCGACTTGGCGCGAGCTTGTTTAATTATTGGACGTCATCAGGCATGGAACCTGTTCAGTTGCCACAACAAAATCACACCCGAGCCTATTTCGTTCTGGCGCTAAGCCTCCTGAGCATGGCGTTTTCGGGCATCTTCGTCAGCCTGGCCGGAGCGCCGGGAGCGGTATCGGGGTTCTACCGCATGGCCGTTGCTGCCGTTGCGCTGGCGATCCCGTTCATGCGCAATGTCCAGCGGGTCGGCGTCCCCAATCGCCGGGAGGTCATGATCGCCATCCTGGCGGGCCTGTTTTTCGCCTTCGACCTGTTCTTCTGGAACACGGGCATCCTCATCAGTGGGGCCACCAATCCGACATTGATGGGCAACACCGCCCCAATCTGGGTTGGGTTAGGGGCAATGGTTTTCTTTAATGAGCGACCGGCAGGGCGATTCTGGTTGGGCCTGTTGGTAGCCATCGCCGGCGCGGCCGTCATCCTGGGTGTGGACACCCTCAATGATGTGGGGCTGGGCACCTTCTTCGGCATCCTGTCGGGCATGTTCTACAGCGGCTATTTTCTTGTTGTACAGCGAAGCCGTCAGAAACTGAGTACCCTGACCTCGTTCTGGCTGTCCACGGTTGCCACGACCCTGATGCTGGCCCTGATGGCCCGCTTGTTGGGGCAACCGTTGACCGGCTACTCGAATCTGACCTATCTTTATCTGCTGGCGCTGGGTCTGTTTGTGCAGGTCGGCGGGCAGATGGGTGTCGCCTACTCGCTGGGTTATCTGCCGGCGTCGATTGTATCACCGACTCTGCTGCTTCAACCGGTGCTGACCGGCCTGTTGGCAGTGCCTCTTTTGGGAGAAAAACTGACCTGGGTACAAGCACTGGGCGGGGCGGCCGTGCTGGCGGGCGTCTATATCGTCCATCATAGCCGTCGGAAAGAACCAATCCCCTCCACCTGATAAAGCCAATCACCGGGATGGCCTGGGTTCCAGGCTCCATCTGAAGCGCAGGGTCGTTTGCCCGTCGAACGTCATTGCTTATAATCGCCTGTAGTAGCCGCCCATTTCATATCAAGCGAGGTTTCCCAACGATGAATCAAAACAAGGTTAAGTCACTACTGGACTATCTGCAGATCAAGCCGGTGAATCCGGGGGTCAGCACCGGAATGGGCGACTGGATCGATAGCGGCGCGCCCCCCATCACATCCTGGAATCCCACGACAGGCGAGCCTATTGCTCAGGTAATTCCCTCGACGGCCGAGACATATGAAGCCGTCATCGCCAAAGCCGAAGCGGGTTTCGCCACCTGGCGCGAGATAGCTGCCCCCCACCGCGGGTTGGTTATTCGTGATCTTGGTGTAGCGGTGCGCGAGGCCGTTGAGCCTCTGGGCGAGTTGATTAGCCTGGAGATGGGCAAGATACGGGCCGAGGGCATTGGCGAAGTGCAGGAGATGATCGACATCTGCGAATTCGCCACCGGCTTGTCGCGCCAGCTCTATGGCCTGACCATGCACTCCGAGCGGCCGAAGCATCGCATGTATGAGCAGTGGCATCCGCTTGGCCCTATCGGCGTCATCACCGCCTTTAACTTCCCCGTGGCCGTCTGGTCATGGAACGCGGCCATCGCCGCCGTCTGCGGCGATACGGTCGTATGGAAGCCATCGGAGTTGACACCATTGACGGCCGTCGCCTTGCAACACATCGCCAACCGGGTCATGGCCGACCACGACTTGAGCGGCGTCTTCAATCTGGTCGCTGGTGGGCCGGAAATCGGCCGAGCCATCGCCGGGGATTCGCGCCTGCCGCTCGTCTCCTTCACCGGCTCGACCCGAGTCGGCCGCAATGTGGCCCAGACAGTCGCCGGCCGCCTGGGGCGAACGATCCTGGAACTGGGGGGCAATAACGCCATCGTCGTGGCCGCCGACGCCGACCTTGATCTGGCGACGCGCGGCATCCTTTTCGGAGCAGTGGGCACGGCCGGGCAACGCTGCACATCCACGCGACGCATCATCGCCCATCGCGCAATCGCCGGGGAGCTGGCCGATCGGCTGGTTCGCGCCTATCGGCAGGTTCCGTTAGGCGATCCGCTGGCGGAAGGAACATTGCTGGGGCCACTGGTGACCCAGTCGGCCGTCGAGCGCATGGAGCAGGCCGTGCGGCAAGCGGTATCGGAGGGCGGCGAGGTTTTGACCGGCGGAGCAGCGCGACCCGACGTTGGGCCACAATTCGTGGAGCCGACCATCATCCGCATGCCGGGCCAGACGGAGATTGTGCGGCAAGAGACGTTCGCGCCGATCCTCTATCTGATGGAGTATGAATCGCTTGACGAGGCGATGCACCTGCACAACGATGTTCCGCAAGGATTGTCGAGCGCTATCTTCACCGACAGCCTGCGCACGGCCGAGAACTTCCTGGCGGCCGCGGGTTCCGACTGCGGCATCGCCAATGTCAATATCGGCACCTCGGGCGCGGAGATCGGCGGTGCGTTCGGCGGCGAGAAGGAGACAGGCGGCGGCCGTGAATCCGGCTCCGACGCCTGGAAAGGCTACATGCGTCGCCAGACCAATACGATCAATTGGTCGAGGGATCTGCCGCTGGCGCAGGGAATCCGCTTCGAAAGTTAACAGCTATATCAAGGGCAACGGCCACTCCCACTTTCAATCGCTGATACTGCGGCCCAGGCCTGAGGAGTAACACTGTTCCGATGAGGAAACATGAGCGTGCGGACTCACCTGACTTCGCGCTCATACTTAACCGAACAATGACGTCAGGCCACGCTGCATTTTACCTGTACCTCCGCCGTCGTTCCACAAGCAATGATTGCCGGCGAGATGAATAATAAAGGACGGGTACCCCCACCCTGTTATTAACTTTAATTACTTTATTTACTTGTTTAATGCCCTTGGGCCGAGGACTTATGAAAGTTAATCAAGTAAATAAAGTTATAATATGGGGGTACCTGCAGGACAATCGGCACGGCCGAAATCCTGTCTACCCCCCCCAGATAATATATTGATTAAATTGATCTAATTGATTTAATCGGCAGGATCGACGAATTA
>CAYXNH010000078.1:0-11932 GCA_964466135.1 uncultured Ardenticatenaceae bacterium
GGAAGCGCGCGAATCGGGCAAGCGTATCATGGGCATCGGCCACCGAATCTACAAGGTCGAAGACCCTCGCGCCGGTATCCTGCGGCCGCTAACCAAGAAACTGGCCGAAAGCAGCGGCACCAGCCAATGGTTCGACATCGCCCATGAGATCGAACTGCTGGCTCGCGCGGATGAGTACTTCATCGAGCGCGACCTGTACCCCAACGTCGATTACTACTCGGCGGTGATGCTCTACACGCTGGGCATGCCCATCGACCAGTTCACTTGCTTCTTTGCCACCAGCCGCATCGCCGGATGGTGCTCCCAAGTGCTGGAGCAGCTGGCCGACAACCGTCTTATACGGCCCAAGGAAGGCTACGTGGGCAATTTCGATCAGGTCTATGTGCCCCTGAGCGAGCGCTAGGCCCTTTAGTTGCATCCCAACCCCGCAAGGATATGAGAACCGGCCGGAAGAATTCCCCTCTTTCCGGCCGGTTCTTTATAATGTCGTCATGCGCCAATCAACCCGACTGATACTCGTCCTGATTCTCGGCCTGCTGAGCGCTTGCGGCGGCGGCCAAATCGAGCCTGAAGCCCCGCCGGAGCCTTCGGCACCGCCCATCGGCAACACCCGTCCCGCCCCGGTAGTATCTACCTCCGTCCCGACATTAGCCACCACCGCCCCGGCTACGATCGAAGCCACCAACACCTTCGCCCCCGTCGTCGCGGGGGATGACGAGGCCACCCCGACGTCGGAGCCGACGTCCGTGCCGACCACGCCGCCCCAGACACCCGTTCAATCCATCGACCTGCAGCAGTTGCCCTTGTCGGGGCTGGAGCTGGTGACCGACTTGACCCACGCCTTCGATGAGCGCCTGTTCGTGCTGGAGCAACCCGGCCGGATCAGAATCATCGAGAACGATGAGCTGCTGGAGCAACCGTTCCTCGACATCCTGGATCGGGTGGGCTCGGCTTCCAGTGAGCAGGGGTTGCTGGGGCTGGCCTTCCATCCCGACTACGCCACCCCTGGAGCAGAGCACGAGGGCGACTTCTTCGTAAATTACACCGATTACAGCGGCAACACCCATATCTCGCGCTTCTCGGTCTTCGAGGACGATCCCTACCGCGCCGATCCCGGCAGCGAAGTGGAGTATCTGTACCTCAAGCAGCCTTATGAGAATCATAACGGCGGCAGCCTGGCTTTCGGGCCGGACGGCTACCTGTATGCCGGACTAGGCGACGGCGGCAGCGGCGGCGACCCCCTGCGAGCCGGTCAGGATTTGACCACCTGGCTGGGCAAGGTGCTGCGGCTCGATGTCAATTCGGAGGCCGACTCGTACACCATCCCCCCTGATAATCCCTTCGTGGGCGTGGACAGCGCGCGACCGGAGATTTGGGCCTATGGCCTGCGCAACCCGTGGCGGATATCGTTCGACCGGGTGACGGGCGACTTTTTCATCGCCGACGTGGGCCAGAACATATTTGAGGAAGTCAACTTCCAGCGGGCCGGCAGCCCCGGGGGCGAGAACTACGGCTGGTCGATCATGGAGGCAAGCCACTGCTTCGAGGCCGAAAGTTGCGACCAAAGCGGGCTGGTCTTGCCCATCTTCGAGTACGACCATTCCCAGGGCAGCTGCTCGATTTCCGGCGGCTATGTCTATCGCGGCCGCGAATACCCCGAGATGACGGGCAATTACTTCGTCGCCGATTTCTGCTCCGGCATCATCTGGCGCCTGTTCCACGACGGGACGCGCTGGCTGAGCGATCCCGTGATGGACAGTGACCTGCTCATCTCGTCCTTTGGCGAAGATGTACATGGGGAGCTGTACGCGCTGAACTACGGGACGGGCGGGATCTACCGGATCGTTCCCGGTGGTCATGATTAACCCGACAGGCCTCTAAGACGTGATCGTTTAAAATATGAACGAATAGGTTACAATTGGTTTCACTATGACGGTCACAGAAATCAGGGCTTTCCCGGTCAGTTCGACGGTGGTCATGCGCAGCGCGCTCTTTGCGCTGGCCAACATGGGCGCGACCCTGCAAACCTACAACGAGGAGAGCGGGGTCATCGTGGCCACCGTCTCCAAATGGTTGGGGCTGCAAAAACAGGAAGTCGTGGCCCGCGTGCGTTCGTTCGAAGGCACCAGCCAGCTGGAGCTGGACGCCCCCGACTTCGACAAGGCGCGCGAGCTGCTGCAACTCATCGCCACCTACACCCGCGACGGCGGCCGCGTTCAGGCCAACGCCACGATGCAATGGGTTGACCTGCAACGCCAGCAAGCCAACAAGGTCAAGCGGCAAGAGCTGGCCGGCAAGGCGCGCAGCCTGCTTGGAGGCGGCGGCAGCGACAGCAGCTCGACCACGCTGCCGGCCGTCGTCGAGGAACAGGCTACCGCGCTGGTGGAGACGGGCGACCCGGCCCAGGCCGTCGGGCCGTCGCTGGACGCGCCGATCTCCATCCCCGACAATCCCGGTGTGCTGGTGAAAAACCGGCAGAACATGCTGCTGGAGCTTAAGGTTGACCCCGAAGTGTTCACCGACCGGTCGGGCTTTGTGACCATGTGCAACGTCTGCTACACCCCGGCCCTGCGTGGCAGCGCGTTCTGTCCCAATTGCGGGCGGCCGCTGACGCTGGAGGCCGTCCAGCCGGAGATGCGCGAGAAGGCGGCCAAGTCGGCCAACTCCAGCCTGACCTACGGGCTGATCGGGCTGGCGCTGAACGTCATCCCCCTCCTGATCCTGGTGCTGCCCGCGCTGCTCAACCCGACCGGAGCGGGCCTGTTCGACCGCATCCGCGAGACGCTGACGCCGCTGACCATCGCCCTGACGGCCGGGTTGGGCATCCTGCCATCGATGCTGGCCGGCTTTGCCGCCTTGCGTCAGGGTCGCCAGGCGTCGTGGTATCTCAATCTGCCGGCCGTGCTGGAGCAAAGCGGCAAGGGCAAGGCGGGTATCGGCGGCGCGTTGGGCTGGCTGGGCATCTATCTCGGTGTCGGCTGGGTGCTGCTGATCATCATCGCCCTGTTGTGAGTCCATCCCGTTTGTGTAAAATCCATCTGATGTCTAATTCGAATACGCAATCATCCACTGCCGAAGATTCCCCCCTGCAACTGACTTCGGCGAACTACGGCGGCCAGGCCGTCATCGAAGGGGTGATGATGCGCGGCTCGCGGGCGTTGTCCGTCGCCGTGCGCAACCCTCAGGGCGACATCGTCGTCCACACCGAGCCGCTCGACCCCCGCATCTACGGCGGCCGTCTGGCCCGCATCCCGTTCCTGCGCGGGCTGACCCTGCTGTGGGACGCGTTGGGGTTGGGTGTGAAGAGCCTCCTGTTCGCGGCCGAAGTCGCCCTGCAGGAAGAAAACGATCCCGACGGGAAGCCCGAAAAGGTATTCGAAGGACCGGCTCAATGGGCCATGGTCGCCTTCTCCCTGTCGCTATCGGTCCTGCTCTTCTTCGTGCTGCCCACCTTCCTGGCCCACTTCATCGAGCGCACCTTTGGTCTGTCCGGATCGCCGGTGGCGGTCAACTTCATCGAGGGCCTCATCCGGCTGGTCATCCTCGTCGGCTACATCTGGGCCATCGGCCTGATGGCCGACGTCAAGCGGCTTTACGGCTACCACGGCGCGGAACACAAGACGATCAACGCCTACGAAGCGGGCGCGGAGCTGACACCGGAGTCGGTGGCGCGCTTCCCACTGGAACATCCCCGCTGCGGCACAGCCTTTCTGCTGAGCGTGGTGGTCATCTCCATCCTGATCTACAGTCTGCTGCCGCAACTCGACTTGCTACCGCGCATCCTGTCGCGGCTGATCCTCCTGCCCATCGTGGCCGGGATCGCCTACGAGTTTCTGAAGTTCACCGCCGCCCATCAGAGCAACGTCCTCATCCGCCTCGTCACCAAGCCCAATCTGGCCATGCAACGCCTGACGACGCGCGAGCCGGACATGGGCATGCTGGCCGTGGCCATCGCCGCCTTCGAGAATGTGCTGGCTTATGAGAAGAGCCAGGCGAGGGTTCAGCTGCAGGACGAGGTTTTGTCCGCAACCCCGGTCGCGAGCGAAGCCTGACGGCGACGCCCCGTCTTCATGGTCACCGCTCACCCGTCTCGCGCCGTCACTGTCTCGGTGCCGGCCACCAGCGCCAATCTCGGCCCCGGCTTCGACTGCCTGGGTCTGGCCCTCGACCTGCGCAATGAGATCACCTTTGCCGCGAGCGATGTCGCGGGCGACTTGACCGCCTATACCGTCACGGTCACTGGCGTCGATGCCGAAAAGGTGCCCCTCGATCGCGGCAACCTGGCCATCGTCGCCGCCGAAACGGTCTTCCGGCTGGCGGGGCGGCGCCCGGCCACGGTCGACATCCGGCTGAACAACTGCATCCCCGTGGGCAGCGGCCTCGGCAGCAGCTCGTCGGCCATCATCGGCGGGCTGGCGGCGGCCAACGCGCTGGCGGGCGGGGATCTCACGACCGGGCAACTCCTCCAGATCGCCGTGGAGATGGAAGGGCATCCGGATAACGTCGCCCCGGCCATGCTGGGCGGACTGGTACTGGGCGTCCTGCCTGACGCGGTCGACGGCCCGCAGGAGCTGATCGTGCGTCGCTGGGAGCCGCCGCCGTGGACGGCCGTTGTGGTGCTGCCCGATTTTCACCTGTTGACCAGCGAGGCGCGAGCGGCCTTGCCCGACACGGTCGGCCGCGGCGACGTCATCTTCAATGCCAGTCGCCTGGCTCTGCTGCTGCATGCCCTGACCACGGGCGATCTCGATCTGCTGCCGGTGGCCATGGGCGACCGGCTCCACCAGCCCCACCGCCTGAAGATCATTCCCGGCGCGGCCGAGGCCTATCGCGCGGCCTATCAGGCCGGGGCGGCCGGCGTGGCCCTCAGCGGGGCGGGGCCAAGCCTGATTGCCTTCACTCCGTCCGACGGACAGGTGATCGGCCAGGCCATGAGCGAGGCGTTCGCCGCCGCCGGGGTGGGCAGCCGCATGTGGGCGCTGAAGCCCACGTCCGAGGGCGTTCGTTTGCGCTTGATGGTCGCCGGCGACCGCGATATTTGATAAACTCCTCTCCACCACAGTTTGCTCAACGGATTCAATTCCGTTCACCACAATTGAAGGAGACAGGAATGGACAAGGCGACGTTACTGGACTGGTACCGGCAGATGGTGCTAGTCCGTCGGTTTGAACAGAAATGCGCCGAGCTTTACCAACTGGGCAAGATCGGCGGGTTTCTACACCTTTACATCGGCCAGGAAGCGGTGGCCATCGGGTCAATCGGCGCGCGTCGCCCCCAGGACCACGTGATCACCGCCTATCGCGACCACGCCCACGCCCTGGCCGTCGGCGCGGACCCCAATGCCCTGATGGCCGAGATGCTGGGCAAGGAGACCGGCGTCAGCAAGGGGCGCGGCGGCTCGATGCATCTGGCCGACGTGTCCCGTCATTTCTGGGGCGGCTACGGCATCGTCGGCGGTCACGTGCCGCTGGGGACGGGGATCGCCCTGGCCGAGCAGTACAAGGGCACCGACGCGGTCGTCCTGTGCTACATGGGCGACGGCTCGACCAACATCGGCTATTTCCACGAGGCCCTCAACATGGCCGGTGTGTGGGAGCTGCCGATCATCTACATCGTCGAGAACAACAATTACGGCATGGGCACGGCCGTCGACCGCGCCTCGGCCGTGCCGGAGATGTCGGCCAAAGCCCTGGCCTACGGCATGGATCCCAGGAAGGTCGACGGCATGAATGTCGTCGCAGTCTACGAAGCCACCAAAGCCGCCATCGACGCCATCCACAACGGCAAGGGGCCGCAGTTCATCGACGCCATCACCTATCGCTATGAAGGGCATAGCATGGGCGACCCGCTGCGCTACCGAACCAAGGAAGAGGTCGCCAAGTGGCGCGAAGACGATCCCATCGGCGTCCTGGAGCGCCAAATCTTCAAGGCCAAAGCGGCCAAAAAGGAAGACCTGGAGAAGATCGATGAGGCAGTCGAGAAAGTTATCGACCAGGCCGTCGACTTCGCCGACAAATCCCCCTTTCCCTCGCTCGATTCACTGTTCGATAATATCTACGTCGAGGCCTGAGCCATTCGGCGTTTTTAGGGCATATTACAGGAGCAAGAATGGCACTCATCACCATGCGGCAGGCGATTACCGACGCCCTGCGCGAAGAAATGCAACGTGACGAATCGGTCTTCATCATGGGCGAGGAAGTCGGCGTCTGGGGCGGCACCTATGCCGTGACGCGCGGCTTTTATGACGAATTCGGCGCCAAGCGCGTGCGCGACACCCCCATCTCGGAGATGGCCATCGGCGGCGTTGCCGTCGGCGCGGCCATGAACGGGTTGCGACCGATCGCCGAGTTCATGACGATCAACTTCGCCTTTCTGGCCATCGACCAGATCATCAATCACGCGGCCAAGGTACACTACATGTTCGGGGGCCAGATCAAATGCCCGGCCGTCTTTCGCGCCCCGGGCGGCGGCGGCCGCCAGCTGGGGGCCACCCACAGCCACACCCCCGACGTCATCTTCGCCCACTTCCCGGGGCTGAAGGTCGTCTCGCCCAGCACACCCTACGACGCCAAGGGATTGCTGAAGGCGTCGATCCGCACCGACGACCCGGTGCTGTTCATCGAGCACCACACGCTCTACCAGATTCGGGGCGAAGTGCCCGAGGGCGATTACATCGTCCCCATCGGCGTCTCGGATGTGAAACGCGAAGGGCGAGACGTGACCCTCGTGGCCTATGCCCAAGGGTTGCAGGTCGCGCTGGAAGCGGCCGCCCAGCTGGCCCAGGAAGGGATCGAGGCCGAGGTCGTCGATCTGCGCTCGCTGCGGCCGCTGGACATGGGGCCGGTGCTGGCCTCCTTCCGCAAGACCTTCCGGGCGGTCATCGTCGAAGAGGGCTACCGTTCCTACGGCATCGGAGCGGAGATCGCCGCCCGCCTGCAGGAAGAAGTGTTCGACTACATGGACGCCCCCATCAAGCGGGTGGCCCAACTGGAAGTCCCCCTGCCATACTCACGCGCGCTGGAACAGTCGGCGCTGATTAACAAGGATCGTGTGATCGCCGCGGTGAAGGAGATTGTCTGATGGCCGAATATATCGTCATGCCGAAACTGGGCTTCGATATGCGCGAGGGGGTGCTGAACACCTGGCTCAAGAAGGTGGGCGACCCCGTCAGCAAGGGCGATGTCGTGGCCGAGATCGAATCGGACAAAGCCACGCTGGAACTGGAGTCGCATGTCAGCGGCACGATGCTGCAACTGCTGCACACGCCGGGGGATGTCGTGCCTGTCGGGGCCAATATGGCCGTCGTCGGCGCGGCCGGCGAGGCCGTGGCCGAGGCGCCCGGCGGCAACGGGGCCACCCCCGCGGCCGAAGCGAAGCCGGCGGCAACGACCGCCCCCGCCGCATCCACCGCGGCCGCTCCGGAGGTCAAACCGCCGGCCGCCCGCGATGCGACCTTCCCCGGCGGCGTCAAGGCCACCCCCGTAGCCCGACGGCTGGCCGAGGAACGTCAGATCGACCTGACGCGCGTGCCCGGCAGCGGCCCCGACGGCCGAATCGTGCGCGCCGACGTGGAAGCCTACGCCGAGACGCCCCAACCTGCGGCCGCGCCTGCCCCGGCTGCTCGTCCCGCCCCCACAGCCACACCCGTGGTCGCCGGGCCGGACAGCGAAGAGATCGCCCTCACTCGTTTGCGCTCGGCCATCGGCCGCCGCATGGTGGAGAGCAAGACCACCGTTCCCCACTTCTATGTAACCACGGAGATCGACATGGCTCCGGCGCTGGCCCTGCGCAAGCAGATCAACAGCACGCTGCCCGATGACAGCAAGGTGTCGGTCAATGACCTCATCGTCAAGGCGGCAGCGCTGGCGGTGCGCGACTTCCCCAACCTGAACGCGGCCTTTGACGGCGACAAGATCATCCGTCACCGGCGGATCAACGTCGGCTCGGCCGTGGCCGTGGAAGGCGGATTGACGACTATAGTCCAGAAGGACACCGACACGTCCACGCTGTCGAAGGTGGCGGCCGACAATCGCGAGATGATCGGGCGCGCCCGCTCCGGCAAGGTTCGCCCCGACGACGTCGAGGGCGGCACCTTCACCGTCAGCAATCTGGGCGTCTACGATGTCGATCATTTCATCGCCATCATCAACCCGCCGGAAGCAGCCATCCTGGCC
The DNA here is from genome assembly GCA_964466135.1 of uncultured Ardenticatenaceae bacterium. Lineage (GTDB taxonomy): Bacteria > Chloroflexota > Anaerolineae > Promineifilales > Promineifilaceae > Promineifilum. Next base: position 8,175 of record CAYXNH010000078.1, read on the forward strand.
ATCGGCTCGGCTCGCGAGGTACCCGTGGTCAAGGACGGCCAATTGGCCATCGGCACGCGCATGAAGGCCACCATCTCGGCCGACCACCGCGTGACCGACGGTGCCGAGGCGGCCCAATATATGCAGCGCCTGAAGGAACTGCTGGAAAACCCGCTTCGATTGCTGATATAAATACGGGGCATTTTCGTAGTCGCGATTAACCCGGAGCCTGCCGGACAAATGAATAATGCATAGCTGCCCGGGTACCTTTGGCCTTCCACCTGTCAGATGTAGGCCGTCAATACCTGAAAAAGTGGCGCGAATGCTGCCAAGATCGGATCATTAGGGTATACTGATAGAGGAATCCGTTACCAAGCTTAAAGGGGTAGAAGTACTATGGCCCTGATTTTAGTCATTGACGACGATGATCTGGTCTCGCGCACTCTGCAAAGAGCGCTGAAGCATTACGATTACCAGGTGATGACCGCCAACAGCGGCATCGAAGGCTTGCAACTGGCCCGGCGCCACCGGCCCGACCTGTTCATTCTGGACATCATGATGCCCGGCGTGGACGGCTATCAGGTTTGCCGCCAGATTCGGGGCGACCCGTTGCTGCAAGACGCCCCCGTCCTGTTCCTGACGGCCAAGGCCAAGGATGAGGACAAGATCGAGGGCTTCCGGGCCGGCGGTGATGACTATCTCATCAAACCGTTCAACATGCAGGAGCTGGAACTGCGCGTGAAGGCCATCCTGCGGCGGTCCGTGCCTGAAAAGACCGAGGAGGCGACCGTCAACGAGGTGGTCGTCGGCAACGTTACCCTGGATTGCCGCACCTTCAAGGTGACCACACCCTATCAAACCATCCTGCTGACCAACGTGCAGTTCGACCTGCTCTACCATCTGATGAGCCGCGCCGACCAGGTGTTCAACAGCCAGCAACTGCTGCAGGACGTGTGGGATTATCCGCGCGATACCGGCAGCCCCGAACTCGTTCGGGCGCACATCAAGAACCTGCGCGAGAAGATCGAGCCGCAACCGGCCGACCCGATCTATATCAAGACCATCCAGGGCCACGGCTACTCCTTCTCGTCAGAGGCCACGGGTGGCTAGGACGCTCGACAGCCCGGCCGGGGAGCGCCAGGCTGCGCTTGCCGACCGGCCCAAAATCGCCCAGAGCGAGGACAAGCCCGCGGGAGGGCGTAACGACGATCCTTCGCGCCGGCCACTGGCGTCGCATCCCGCCACTCCGCCGTCCGCCCCGTCTTCCTCCACGGCTCGTATCCTGGTCGTGGATGACGAGATCGAGATAGCCGAATCGCTGGCCGAATTTCTGATCCGGCGCGAGGGTTATCGGGTCGATATCGTCCACGACGGCCGCGAGGCGATCACCTTTCTGGAGAAATCCATCGGCGGGGCGACGGAAGTCGACCTCGTCCTGCTCGACATGCGCATGCCGGGACTGACCGGGCTGGACGTCCTGGCCTGGATCAGGCAACATCCTGACCTGCGTTACACCCGCGTCGTCCTCCTGACGGCGGCCGCCAGCAATGACGAAAAGGTCCAGGCCCTGTCGGCCGGCGCGGACGATTACATCACCAAACCCTATCATATGCAGGAGCTGCTGGCGCGAGTGAAGGCCATCCTGCGCACCCAGCAGCTCGAGAAGCAGCTCCACCGGCAGAGCCGCCAACTGGCGGAACTGAACCGCGTCAACCAGGCCGTGGCCGCCACGCTGGAGACCAGCCAGGTCTATACGACGGCCATTCGCGGCGTCGACGCCATTCTCGAAGTGGAGATGGCCGCCGTCCTCATCGTCGAGGGCGGCAAGCTCCACTGCCAGCACGTCCGCCATTACAAGGGAGCTATCCCGGCCCACATCTTCCCTTCCACCGAGAAAGGCGTCGGCGTGTTGGGGGCGACCTGGAGCGAGCAGCAAACGCTGTGCCTGAATCAGGTGGCCGACGATCCCCGATTCGACCCGTCGCGCGATTCACCGCTGGGCTATACCGTGCGCTCGATGCTGACAACGCCGCTCACAGTGCGCGGCCGTCCCGTCGGCGTGCTGGCCGCCTACAACAAGCGCGAAGGCCAGTTCACCGACGTGGAGGTGGATCTGTTCTCCTCCCTGGCCAACTCCATCAGCGAGGCCATCGAAAACGCCGGGCTGTTCCAGCGCATCCGGTTGCGCCATCAGGACCTGCTGGAGGGTCGCAATACCCTCCAGGCGCTCATCGACGGCATCCCCCACCCCATCTACACCATCAGCAACGACTGGAAGCTGGTGGTCGTGAACAAGAGCAAGGCCGATGAATTGGGAACCACGACTGAAGCCCTGACCGGTCGCATCTGTTTTCGCGCTTTCTATAATCGCACCCAACCCTGCGACCATTGCCGGGCGGCCCTGACCCTCAGCGACAAGACCGAGCAGCATTGGCCGGTGAAGTGGGAGGGCGAGGACCATCTACCGCGGGAATGGGAGGTCAGCGCCTACCCCATCCCCGGCAAGCAGACCGGCGGGGCGCGGGCCGTGCTGGTGTGGCAAGACAAGACCGAGGAACGCCGGCTGGAAAGCTCGCTGATGCAGGCCGGCAAACTGGCTGCCATCGGCCAACTGGCCGCCGGGGTGGCCCACGAGATCAACAACCCGCTGACGGCCATCAACGCCAACGCCCAGATGCTGAAGATGATCATGCCGGTGGAGGACGAGAATTTCGAATCCGTCGATCTGATCGTGCGAGCCGGGGAACGCGCGGCCAAGGTCGTGCGCGGGCTGCTCGATTTCGCCCGCCAGGAGCAGTACACCTTCACCAACGGCCGCCTCGAGGAATCCATCCAGGAGGCGCTCGACCTGGTCAATTACCAGCTCCTGTCGTCCCACATCGCGGTCACCCAGGATATCGAGGGTTCCCTGCCGGAGATGGTCGCCAGTTGGGAGCATCTCAAGAGCGTCTGGCTCAATTTACTGCTGAACGCGCGCGATGCCCTGCTGCACACCAGTGACGGGCGACAACTCGCCGTCTCCGCCCGCGTGATCAAGGACGGACAATCGATCCAGGTGCTCGTGCATGACAACGGCAAGGGGATCACCGAAGCCGAGGCCCTCCATATCTTCGAGCCGTTTTACACCACCAAAGGCCCCGGCCAAGGCACCGGGCTGGGCTTGGCCACCTGCCACCGGATCATTGAGCAACACGGCGGGGAGATCACCGTTGCCAGCGAACCCGGCGAAGGCACGACGTTTGTCGTCACCCTGCCCATCCAGCGCCCTGACACCACCGCCTCCGGCCTCTACCTGAAATAACCATTCCTAATTCCTAATTCCTAATTCCTAATTCGTCATTCCACATGAGTCCCACCGACAACGCCCACGGCCCCATCCATATCGGTGATGTCCTGCGTCTCGCCCTGCCCCTCAACACGACGCTCATCGGGGATGCCGACCCGCGGCAAGCCATCAACTGGGTGACCGTCCTCACCGGCTGGAACGACCTCGAAAGCCAGGCCGAGCCCAACGATCTGGTCATCATCCCGCCCGACCTGCCGGCCGACTTTGGCGCGCACGACCCGCGCGAGATCCTGACCGCGCTGGCCGGTTTGCCCGCAGCCGGGCTGCTTTGCATTGGCCCACAGAATGACACACTCAGCCAAACGGCCCTGGAACTCGGCCTCGTTCTGCTGCTGGCCCCGCCGTCGACCACCGTCCGGGAGATCCACCAGGCCGTCGCTCTGCTGCTCCTCGACCGGCAGACGGCCACCAACGACCGCGCCATCCAGCTCTA
>CAYXNH010000079.1:0-9492 GCA_964466135.1 uncultured Ardenticatenaceae bacterium
GGTTAATTATCAGTGAAATACAAGAGGCGATCGGAGCCGCCTTCAGCCGGCAAGACATGCGAAAAGAATAACCGGCATTCTCCACGCATAATAGTACTTCAGTACTAGTCATCGTACTGAAATACTAATCTGTTCTATAAAATTGTGCCAGTCGAATTTGGAAATTGGGCGATTATCGTCCGAATTCTGCCCTATCCCGGCGGCGGAGTGGGCGGTACTTCCGTCGGCGGGATATCCGTGGGCGGCACTTCCGTCGCCGGAGGAACTGTCGGCGCAGTCGTCGGCGGCGCAGATGTAGCCGGTGGTGCAGAGGTAGCCGGCGGCGGCGCCGTCGTGATGGGCGCAGACGTGGGCGGCGGTGGGGCGGGCGTGTTGGTGGCCGGTGGCGGCGCGCTGGTGGGCGGGAGCGCCGCTTGCGGCACCCAGACCTGCTGGCCAACACTCAGCGTATCATTGGGCAGGCAGTTGACTTCCAGCAAAGTCTCCACAGGGATATCGGCTCGCTCGGCAAGCTTGGACAAGGAATCGCCGTTGCGAATGGTATAGGCCACCCACGCCGCCGGAGGATCCACCACGCAAACCACGGTTGGCGTCGCGGACGGCGTCTCGCTCGGTGGGGCCTCGGTCCCGCCTTGTGTGGCCGTCACTTCCACCTCAGGCGGCCGAATCGAGATGGGAATCAGATCGCTGGCAACGAACACCTCGTTGCCGTCAACGCTCTCCAGACGAATCTGCCAGGCGAGTCCCGTGCCCGTGACAGGCAACTCCGCTGCGGGAACCTGCAAGCGGTAGACCGCACCGTTGTTGGGTTCGGTCAGCGCGCCGAGTTTGTACTCCTGCTCGCCATCAAGCAAGTAGACGGCGAAGTGGCGGCCAGGCTCCAGCACCGTCGGCCACATCCAGTCGAAGTTGATCGTATCCTTCATGCCGAATTCGCGGAATGGCCCCGGGAAAAGCACCGATATGGAGAAATCGCCGGCCGATTCAGTAGGCAGTTCAGGCGTCGGCGTACCGGTGGGCGTGGCGTTCGGGTCGGCCGTCTCGACGACGGCGACGTTTGTCCCCGCCGGCGTCGCCTGGCCGCCGCTATTGGAGCCGAACAGGCCCCTAAGCAAGAAGAAGCCCAGAATGCCGACCAGGATCAGGGCGACGGGCACAATGTAGACGGCCATCGAACGACCACGCTTTGCGGACCAGGCGGCCGCCCTGGGCAATTCCTGCTCGGCAAAGACGGCAGTCTCGATAGCCGTGATCATCTCATCCGTAGTCTCGAAACGGCTCCATTCTTGCCGCCAGAGGCAGTTGCGCACCAGGCGGTATGTTTCGCCGGCCAGCCCCGGACGCGCCTCTTCAAGAGGCTCCTCTTTGGGCATGTTGGCATGGGGGAAGATGTCGAAGGGCAGATTGGGCAAGTTCGGGCGGTGCCCCGCCAGCAACTCATAGAGAATGATGCCCAAGGAGTAGATGTTGCTGCGCTCGGTCAGCGGCTTGCCTTCCGTCTCCTCCGGCGCGGTATAACCCAGCATCGCGTCGTCGGTCCCGGCAGTCGCCGGAGCCGGATAGCCGGTGACCAGAGGCACGCCCAGATCGATCAGGACCGGCGACCCATCCTCGCGCAACATGATATTTTCCGGCCGTAAGTCGTGGTGGATCAGTCCTGCCTCATGGGCCACACCCAGACCCTGTGCAATTCGCTTGACCAACCCCAGCGACTCGATGACCGGTAAAGATTCCGCATCGCCTCGCAGAATGGCGATCTTGTCGGCCAGTGTCCGATAAGGGAAATAGTCGATGACGGCATACGGGTAGCCGTCTTCAGTCACATCGATATCACTGACAACGGCGATGGCGGGGTCCTTGAGTTGCGAGACGGTCTCCATCCGGGTGTAGAAGCGCTCGACGAGGTCTTCATCCTCATCGCCCGTCACGCGCAGGACTTCCAGGAACACCAAACGCTCCAGCTTGACATCACGCGCCAGAAAGAGATCGCCGGCCTTGCGTGCCGCGATATGGGATTCGATCTCGTAGTTGCCTATCTGCTGCCCGGACAGGTCTTCCTTATCCCTCGCCACCATAACAAACTTGTACTCGCGTGATTATCCCGATCTGACGGCCAAGAGCAAACACCCCGATCCGATGATATGAATCGGTGGGCCTTTTGTACTATTATACACGAACGTTCAAATTTCCAACTCTCGCTTCTCTATCCTGCGTGACTTTACCGTTAATTATTAATCATCAAGGTCATCAGCCGGATCTCGCTTTGCCCAATGATGGCCCCGGAATCAACATCTTCCAGAACGACCAGCCAACTATAGTCGCCCGGTTTATCGACGAATTCGCCGATCGTCGCCCGTATCTGATACCCCTGCCCCAAATTCGGCCCAATGGCCGAACCCAGCAGCACGCGCTCATCGCCATTCAGCAAATAGACGCCGTACTGTTGATTGGGTGTTGGCTCTCCCGCAGCACCCCAATAGAATGATACCGTATCCTCCATCCGAAAGAGACTGCCCACCGGTGGCCCCTGCAAGGGGATAGGCACCGGCGCGGCCGTTGTAGGCTCGCCTGCGGCCGTCGGCGTCTCCCCCGGCCCGCCGGCCACCGCCCAGGGAGTAGCCAGGCCCGGTACCAGCCCAAAAGCATCCCCCGGAACATCCTCGTCGTGGGTGGGTAAAGGCTCCGGCGTGTGATTGGTAACCCCAACGGGCGTTGGCTGAGAGGCCTTGTCAGCAATCCAAACCCACCCGCTCAGCGCAAGGGCCAACAGGACCAGCGCCAAAATAAAATAGACAAACGGCGACGGCCCCTTCCCGTCATTCGCGGCTTCATCATCAACAGGCGTTTGCGTCTCTTCCGAACTCACGGGTGAAGTCTAACACAATGCGTCATGGCGACGAGATGTCAATCGAAAATGAGTTCTTCGCGGCCGGACAGCTTGGCCTCGATGCGGTCGATCACCGTGTTGAGGTGCTGCTCGTGATGGACAAAGTCGAGATGCTGGGTGCGAAGGGTCAGGACGGGGCACAGATCGAAACCGCTAAGCCATTCCCCGTAGAAAGAGTCCAGCAACTGGAGGTAGTCCTCAGTGATGCCCGCCTCGATCGGGCGAGCGCGCCGGCGGATGCGCTCCATCAGCACGGGCACGGGGGCTGTCAGATAGAGCAGCAGATCGGGTCGCGGCAAGCCGGCCACGACCAGGTCGAAGACACGACGATACGATTGATAATCCCGCTCGTTCAGATTGCCCAGATGGTGGAGCACGCGGGCGAAGATATAGGCGTCCTCATAAATACTGCGATCGGAGATAGCTGATTGAGACGCATTGGCCAGGGCCAGATGCTGCTGAGCGCGGTGCCCCAGAAAAAAGACTTGCAAATGGAACGACCACTGGCGCATATCGTCGTAGAATTCAGCCAGATAGGGATTATCGGCCACCGATTCGAAGCCGCTCGTCCAACCCAGGCGGGCGGCCACCCGTTCGGCCAGAGAGGTCTTGCCAACGCCGATATTGCCGGCTACCAGGATAAAGCGTTTTGTCATGGCCGATAAATTGTAGCGTCTCCCGCAAGGTTGACCAGCCAAAACCCGAAGGCTCGATTGCCACAACCGGAGGGGCAAACTATAATCCATTTATGATCCTGGACCCCGTCATCCAGCCAGAGATTGGCGAGGATACCGAACAATCCGAAGCCATCGAACCGCCGGCAAGGGTCTTCATACACAACGACGATGTGACGCCGTATGAGTTTGTGATCATCGTCCTGCAACGTTTTTTCGGCCTAAACCCTCTGGACGCCGAGCAGGTTACCTATACCGCGCATATGTCGGGCATCGCTTATGTGACGACGCTGCCCAGGAGCGAAGCAGAAAAAAAGGTGGGGCAGGCGCATTTTGCCGCCAGTCTGGAGGGTTACCCCCTGACGTTTACCATTGAATCGGCGTAAGTCACGCCTCAGCGTGGGCCACGCCTCAACGTGGGCCACGCCGCAGAAGGAGTTTTTTTATGAGTTTCAGCCTTAGCGGGGCCGGCGCTGTCGGCCAAAGCTGGATCGAGCGCGACACAGCCAGCTTGTCCCCCTCCTATAGTCGTGAATATGCCCTGGTGGTCGATCACGCCCAGGGGTCAGAAGTGTGGGATGTCGACGGGCGCCACTATATTGATTTCATGGCCGGTGTCGCTGTCCTGAACGTCGGCCATCGCCATCCCCACGTGCAGGCGGCCGTCGAGGAGCAGATCGGCAAGTTCTGGCATATCTGCCTGTCGGACTTCTACTATCCCAACGCGATCACCCTGGCCGAAAAACTGCAAGCCATCGCCCCCATATCGGAGAAGACCAAGATTTATCTAAGCAATTCGGGCACCGAAGCCGTCGAATCAGCCATCAAGCTGGCCATGTACAACACCGGCCGCACGCGCTTCATCGGCTTTTTGGGCGCGTTCCACGGCCGCACGCTCGGCTCTCTGTCTTTCACCGCCAGCAAGGCCGTCCAACGGGCCAACTATCTGCCGGGAGTCAAGGTCCATCACATCCCCTATCCCAACGAATACCGCCCTGTCCTGTCCGGCAAACCGGGCGCCAACTATGGCGACACGGTGATCGACTACCTGGAGGAGCAAATCTTCTATCACATGCTGGCGCCGACCGACGTGGCGGGCATTTTGGTTGAGCCGATTCAGGGCGAGGGTGGCTACGTCGTCCCGGCGGCCGGTTTCTTCCCGCGCCTGCGCGAGCTTTGCGATAAATACGGCATCCTGCTGATGGTGGACGAGATTCAGAGCGGAGCAGGTCGCACGGGCCAATGGTGGGCCACCGAACACGAAAAGGTCGAGCCGGATATCGTCTGCTTCGCCAAAGGCGTCACCAGCGGCATGCCCATCGGCGGCATCATCGCTCGCGACAGTCTGATGACCTGGGGGCGCGGCTCGCACGGCAGCACGTTCGGCGGCAATCCGGTGGCGGCCGCATCGGCTCTGGCGACGCTGGAAGTCATCGAGCGCGAGGGCCTTCTGGCACGGGCGACCGACACCGGGGAATACATCATGGACGCCCTGGCGGAGATGGAAGCGCGCCATCCGAGCATCGGCCAGGTGCGCGGCCGCGGCTTGATGATTGGCATCGAGTTCGTGAAGGATCGCGAGACCAAGGAGCGCGCAGTCGACCTGCGCAACCACATCATCCAGCGCGCGTTCGAGATGGGCCTGCTGCTCATCCCCTGCGGCACCAACTCCATTCGCATGACCCCGCCGCTGAATATCGAGCGGCCGCTGGTCGAAGAAGGATTGTCAATTTTTGAGAAGGCGCTGACCGAAGCCGAGGCGCGCTACCTGAGGAACGGAGCATAAGATGACGATTACCGATCGGATTGCGACATTAAAAGAAACTTTGCGCAACGGTGTATCGCCGGCCATGGCGACACCGCTCATCCCCGGAACCCACACCGTCAACACAGCCGCCGTGCCGGCGCTGGTCGATTTTCTGGCCGGCAAGGGCGTGAAAGGGCTGTTCGTGGGCGGCACAACCGGCGAAGGCATCCTCCTCGATGACGATCAACGCCGCGCGTTGCACGAGGCAGCCATGACCGCGGCCGGTGGCCGTGTGGCTATTCTGCTCCACGTCGCGGCCCAGCGGACCGAAACGGCCGTCGCCCTGGCCAAACACGCCGTCGGGCTGCAACCTGACGCCATCGTGGCCATGACGCCGACGTTCTTCGGCCTGAGCGACGCCGCGCTGACTCGCCATTTCACGGCCATCGCCGAGGCCGCGCCCGATACCCCGCTCTTCCTCTATGATATCCCGCAATTCGCAGTGAACGGCATCAGCCCGTCGCTGCTGGCAACCCTGACCCGCGAGATTCCGTCGCTGGCTGGACTGAAATGCAGTCGGGGCGATGTCCAGATCGTCCGTCGGCTCATCGACGCCTTGCCGCCCGACCGGATTCTGTTGGCGGGGAACGAGAGCGCGGCGCTGGGTTTGTTGGCCCTGGGCGCGGACGGACTGATCAGCGGTTTGAGCACCGCCATTCCGGAACCGTTTGTGGAGCTGACCCGGACATTCGGCGCGGGCGATATCGATGGCGCGCGCGAATGGCAACGCTGCATCAACCGTTTGCTGGAAGTGCTGGCCGGGGCGCGCATTGGCGGCATCAAGGCCATCCTCAACCAGCGCGGCATCGAGGTCGGCCCGCCCACACCCACGCTGGATGCGGTCGACGAACCGCTGTGGCCGCGCGCGGCCGAAGTATTGGGCATAGCGGAGTAGAACCTCTGTTTTAGTCTGGAGGCAAGTGACATGGCTGCTCGAAAAAAGGTAGTCCTGGATGGCATCACACTGGACCCGGCCGGACCAACCTCCGTTCCCATGGAACGTTTATTCGCCTGGGTGATCTGGCAATTCCCCCGGACGCGTCACGGCGGCTATAGCGCGGCCGTCCATCCCCCCCAAGCCGAACACGGCTGGTACCCGGCCATTGTGAACATGGAAGACGGCCACGTCCTCATCCACGGGCACGTGAAGGAGCCATTCACCAGCCCCGAGGCGGCTTCCAAACATCTCGATAGAGCAGCTTCCTGATACAAAAAGACCGGCGTTTGTACCGGTCTTCTCTTTTATTCGTAGTGCGGGTTAGATCACTTCGCTATCTCGCAGGATAGCCCCCTTGGGCACGATGATGATGCCGTCCCGTGATACCCAGTTCTCGGTCTCCTCATCGGGACGGTCGGGGATATAGCGAATGGTGACATTACGGCCGATGCGGGCGTTCTTGTCGATAATCGCACCCTTGATCACGGCATTTTCGCCAACCCCAATATCGGGGCGGCCGAGAGTGCGGTTTTCCATTTTCTCCGCGTCAGTCTCGTAATAGTCGGCGCCCATGAGCACCGACGACTGGACATTGGCCTCAGCCTTGATGACGCAGCGCAAACCGACGACCGTCTCGCGCACGGAGGCGTCAAAGATTCGACAACCATCGGCCAGCAGCACCTCATCCAGCCGCGAGTTTTGAACCTCCGAGCCGGGCAGGAAGCGGGCATGGGTGTAGATCGGCGCGTGGGCGTCGTAAAAATCAAATGGCGGGTCGGTCCGGGCCATGCGCAGGTTGACCTCGTAGAAACGACGAATGGTTCCGATGTCCTCCCAGAAGCCGTCGAAGGTGTAACCGAATACCTGTCGCTTCTCGATGGATTGGGGCAGGATGTCCCGACCGAAATCGACGTAATTCTCCGCCAATACCTCTTGCAGCGTCTCCATATTAAAGACATAGATGCCCATGGAGGCCATGAAGGGCTTGTCGGGATTGGCTCCGCTCTCGAACTGTTTGAGAGTCTTGGCGTCCTTGGGTTTTTCCGTGAAGGCGGTGATGCGATTGTCGCTGTTCATCTTCAGGATGCCCAGCCCGGAGACGCTCTCCCGGTCGACCGGCTGCACGGCCACGCTGATGTCGGCCCCAAGCTCGACATGGCGGTCGATGAAATCGCGGTAGTTCATGCGATAGAGATGATCGCCGGCCAGAATGAGGACGTAGCGCGTGCCGGCCTCCTTGATCTCGACCCATTGCTTGCGCACGGCGTCAGCCGTTCCCTGATACCAGTCGCGACTGCGCGGGGTCTGTTCGGCGGCCAATATTTGTATCCAGCCCGGCGAGAACTGATCGCGGGTGTAGGTGCTCCAGATATGGCGATGGAGGGAGGCGGAGTTGAATTGGGTGAGGATGGCGATCTTCTCGATATCGGCATGGAAACAATTGCTCATGGGGATATCGATCAGCCGGTACTTCCCCGCCAGGGGAACGGCCGGCTTAGAGCGCTCCTTGGTGAGAGGATACAGGCGCGCGCCTTGCCCGCCACCCAGAATAAGGCCCAGGACACTCTTCATGTATGGCATATGCCCTCCGTCTGTGAGTCGCTGATGGTATTGGTAATCATGCGTAGCCGCAAGATTACTATACAACCAACCTGTGGAATTGGCACACAAGTGACGGGCAATTGGCCTGCTTCATGGGGCCATGTTATGATTCTGCGGCGCTCGCAGCGAACCATGCCGCGGGCGACGATTTGACAGCTTTGAAAGAGGAGATTTCATGAGTCGAGTGATTCATGTGGACAGCCCGGGCAAGCGGCGTAATCAGTCGCGGCGCTCGATCGCTGAGATACTGCGCCTGCTTGGCCGCAAGGGACAAATCGACGAGGAAGCTCGTGACATGGCAGCCATGCTCGTCTATCTGTTGCGCGACATCAAAGAGACGGTCGATGAATCGGCCGCGGCCTGGGAGAAGCGCGGCTACTGGATGAAGGTCGAGCGTTTTGTTCGCGACTGGGAGTGGATCCCCGAGCTGGCCGACAATATCGAGGATGTCATTCGCCACAGCGCCTGGGATCTGCTGCCGGAACTGTTGGCCGACCTCTCGCCCCACTTCGACGACATCCACATCAAGACGATGACCCGCAAGCCGTCGGATTGGCACGGCGCTTACCGCAAGCTGATGACCGAGCCGCCGGCGGCCGTCACCCGCTAGGCGCTGCTCCCGGAGCCGTTCCATGGCCCGGCTTCGTTTCATCTTCCCCCTGCTGTTAGTCGTCCTCGCCGCGGCGGGATGCACCGCCGGAACCGCCATTCCGACCCTCGTCGCAACCGCCGGGCCGATACCGATCGCCATCGATCCGGCCCAGGCCATGGCATTGCCAACTGCGCCGGCGAATTGGCCCGCCCTCTCATCGACCGAGATGGCTCCCGTCACCCTTCCGACAGCGACGACCGTCGCGGCAACCATCGCCACTAACCCGCCGCCCGCCCCAACCATCGCGCCCACCGACCTGCCCTTACCCACGCCGCTCCCCTGCACCGAGCCGGGCCGCATCGAATTCGGCTCGATCGACAGCGTCGTGGCCGGGGAGGCCATGCACTACCGTATCTATCTGCCGCCATGCTACGGGCAAGACGACCGCTTCTACCCGACACTCTACATGTTCGGCGGCAATGTCCACGACGACGCGATTTGGGACACGCTTGGCCTGGATGAGGCGGCCGAGGCGGCCATCACGCAGGGCGACATCCCGCCGCTGCTCATCGTCATGCCCGACAACGGCTGGCTGGCCAACACGACGACCAGCGGGCCGAACTCCTATGAGGGGTTCGTGCTCAATGAATTGATCCCCCATATCGAAGCCACGTATCTCGCCCGGCCCGACGCGAACGGCCGCGCCGTGGGCGGGCTTTCGCGCGGCGGCTACTGGTCGCTGATGATGGCCTTTCGGCGGCCCGACCTGTTTCGCAGCGTCGGCGCACATAGTCCGGCGCTCATCGACAGTCATGCCGGGCCGGCCGAAGACCCGGCCGTCACCGGAGCGACCAACGACCTGGGCGGCTTGCGCATCTGGGTGGACATCGGCGAACGCGACCCGTATCTCATTCAGGCGCGGCCGCTGCACGACGCGCTGGCCGCCGCCGGGGTCGCCCACGAATGGTGGGTCAACGAGGGCACGCACGACGA
>CAYXNH010000079.1:9592-11716 GCA_964466135.1 uncultured Ardenticatenaceae bacterium
CCTTTTTTATTTTGGCATTACTTGGTTTAACAGCCTGTGACACAAAACCCCAAGTTACCACTTCTGCCGCAACACCGCCGATGATTGCGACGCGTTTATTGGCTGAGATGGTTGGCGAGCTAACGATAGAAAATGAATGTCTGCGCATTAATGACTACCTGCTTGTATGGCCGCCCGATTTTACAGTCGATATCAAAGAGGACATGGTTGAGATCAGTGACGAGATCACAGGCGAGAAGATCGTATGGCGCAGCGGAGAAACAGTGCAAGTTGGAGGCGGCGAAGTATCGTACGTTCGTCTGGATGAGCAAGTACGCCAACGCACTCCCGCGCACTGCTTGAAGGGCGGGGCGGGCGCTTTTTGGCTTATGGGAGACATAGTAATCCCGGCTACACCAGCGGCTGAATAACAAGCCATATTCTACAGGCTCTATTCCTTTCTCATACTGAGCCGCATCAGGAGGGCAAACACGGCCGCGGCCAGTCCAACAAGCATCGCCACCTTCATCAACGGCGACGCGACCAGCACGGCAACCAGCCCAAACAGGATAGCCACCACGTAATAGCCGATCACAATTCGCGCCGTCGGCAGGCCCCGGTCAGAGAGGCGGAAATGCAGATGGCCACGATCGCCGCGCATGGGGTGGCGGCCGTGGCGAATGCGCGAGACGATCTGCCAGGCGACATCGATGATGGGCACAGCCATCACCAGCAGCGCCGTGGACAACTTGGCCGGGGAGAGAATTGACAGGGTCGCCATTTGATAGCCCAGGAACCAGGCCCCGGCCGAGCCAAGAAAGAGCCGCGCCGGAGAGAAGTTGAAGGGCAGGAAGCCCAGCAACGCCGCCGCCAGCGCCACAGCGAAAAGCGGCACGGTCACCTGCTCCAGTCGATAGCTGTGGAACGCGAAGAAGACCGCGGCGATGAGGCAAACCCCCGCCGCCAGCCCGTCGAGGCCATCGAGGAAGTTGACGGCGTTGATCATCCCCACCACCCAGAATGTCGTGAAGAGCAATGCCAGCGGCCGCCACAACCACACCAGCTCGCCTTCCACGCGAAACAATGGCAGGGCCTCCCACAACCCGACATCGGGCAACGGGTTGGTGAACACCTCGATAAAGATGATATGCAGGATGGCGACCAGCGCTCCCAGGAGCTGAATAAGAAACTGAATGCCGGGCGACAAATCGTAGCGATCATCCAGCAAGCCGCCGGCGACCATCACAAAACTGCCCAGTACGACCCCCCGCAGCCGGAGCGCGTCCTCGGGGTTGGCCGGCGGCAGCAGCCACCAGGTCACGACGATCCCCGCCAGCCAGGCGATGAAGACGGCCAACCCGCCCAGTTTGGGGATGCTGCCCTTGTGCATGCGGCGGCCGCCCGGCTCGGCCACGATGCCCCAGCGGAATGAGAGTCGGCGAACGACCGGCGATAGCGCCAGCGCCGCGACGGCCGAGACAAGGGCGACGATCAGGTAAACCATTAGGGGCGATTAACCCGTGCCGAACTGGCGGTCGCCCGCGTCGCCGAGGCCGGGGACGATGTAGCCGATCTCGTTCAAATGGGAATCGACATGGGCGATATGGATGGGTACGTCAGGATGAGCGCCACCCAGACGAGCGACGCCCTCCGGCGCGGCCAGGATACCGACGAACTTGATGCGTCGCGCCCCCCACTTCTTGAGCAGGTCAACCGTGGCCACGGCCGAGCCGCCGGTGGCCAGCATCGGATCGAGCACCAGGCAAACCTGCACCGTCGGGTTGGTCGGCAGTTTATTATAGTACGACACCGGCTTGAGCGTGCGCTCATCGCGATAGAGACCGATATGCCACACCTCCGCGCCGGGCATCATCTCCCAGATGCCCTCGACCATACCCAGACCGGCGCGTAAAACCGGGATCAGGCCCACCGTATCGACCACGCCCAACCCCTCGGCCGTGCCCATCGGCGACTCGACAGTGACCGGCGTCGTGTTCAGGTCGGCCGTCGCCTCATAGCAAAGCAACATGGATATCTCGCGAATGAGTTGGCGGAACTTCTCGGGTTTCGTATTTTTATCGCGCATCTGGGTCAATTTATGTTTGACCAGCGGGTGTTGTGATTCAAAAACCATCTTTACTCTCC
>CAYXNH010000080.1:0-11602 GCA_964466135.1 uncultured Ardenticatenaceae bacterium
TTCTACTCCGTCGGAACCCCCCACAAAACCAATTGCCCCCGCGTATCAACCGAAGCCACCCGGCCGGCCGCATACTCCACGGCCACGGCCGTGACCGGGGCGCCGGCCTTCAGCGTGGCCGTCAGCCGCCCCTCGGCGGTGAAGAACTTAATCGTTCCGTCGCCGCCGCCCGTCACCAGCCAGCCCCCGTCGGGAGAGAAGGCGATATCGGCCACACCGCCGTCGTGGGCGACCACCTCTTGCATCGTTCGGCAGCCGTCGACCGCGACCAGCACCAGCGTGCCGCGCTCTGTGCCCACGGCCAGCATCTCGCCATTGGGCGAGAAGGCCACGGCCGTCGCCGGGCCGATCTGCGGGGCGCAGAGGATTTGGGTGAACGTGCTGTCGGTCACCAGCACCCCCGGCTCCCCGGCCAGCGCCAGCGCCAGACCGCCGCCCTTGCGAAAGGCCAGGTCAGTGATCGCCGCCGCCGCCGCCGGAACTGCGGCCAAGGTCGAGCCGGCTCTCTCGGCGGGCACGCGGGCGACCTCCGTCCCCCCGGCCACGTCCCAGATGCGGGCCAGACCGTCGCCATAGCCGGCGGCGATGAGGCGGCCGTCGGGGCTGAAGGCGGTGGCGAAAATGAAGCCGCTGTTGCTCGACGACGGCTGGAATTCGGCGAAGGGCTGCCGCGTGTCGGTGTCGTAGGCGCGCAGGATGCGGTCGTTACCGCCGGTCAGGATTAGCGGCAACCCGTCCCGAAGGCCGCCGGTGGGCGAATAAGCGAGGGCGCGCACCCAGCCGGGCTGGTCAGCGGTCTCATGGCGGAGGACCAGCGAGGGCACCTCCCAAAAGCGCAGCACGCCGTCCATCCCCGCCGTGGCGACCTCGTTCCGGCCGGGGTCGAAGGCTACGGCCGACGCGCCGCCGCTGTGGGCATCCACGCGGCCGAGTTCCTGCACGCGCGAGACGTTGTTGTTGTCGATCGTTTGGCCCGGGGAAGTCACCGGCGGCCGACGGGTGGGGGTGGTCGTCGGCCGAGTGGCGTCACTTGTCGCCGTTGGGGGGAGGGCAGTCTCCACCGGCGGCACTTTGGTTGCGTCACCGGCATGACCCTGATTAAAAGCCGGCAAAACGCGGGTCATGGCCCAAGCCAGGAGCAGCAGGCTGAGCGCGGCGGCCAGCCAGATGGCCCAGCGGGGCAGACCGCCGCCGGAGGCGGCCGTCTGCGAGCCGGGTTGCGTATAGTCAATCGGTTTCTGGCCGGTCAGGGCGGCCGGGCGCAGGTCGGTCTTGGGGAAGACGCCGCTCCATTCGAAGGTGAAGGTGGCCCAATAGCGCAGCCAGGCGCGCAGCAGGTCGCGCTCGCGCGGTTCGGCCACCCCCTCGCTGCCGGTGACGACGTCGGCCATGAACTGCCGCACGTCGTCGGCCAGCTGCCCGGCGGCCGGGGTGCGTCGGCGGAGGTCGTCGGCAGTCAACTTGCTCTGGCGGGCCAGCAGGGCTTCATGTCGTTGTTGGAGGGCCGAGAATGTCATTCCACGCTCCATAGGGATTCGGCCGATAGGTCGTAGAGGTCGCCGGCGGTCTTGCGCAGCTCCTCGTCGGCCAGAAACAGGTTGCGCTTGATGGCGTCGTCGAGCCGCGACGTCTCCTCGCGCAGTGTCTGCCACCAGGCATTGTCGGCTGTGGCCGCCGGCGACGACGGCCGCCGTGCCAGATGGGCCTGGATGCTGTTGCGCAGCGCGCTCAGCTCCACGGCCCACTCCGGGCCGGTGATGGCGTCGGCCGTCTCGTTGAACGGCCGCCCGATGTGGCGGATGTCGCGGGCGAACAGCAGCAGCATGTAGATGGTCTGATAGACCGCCTGCCAGGCCAGTTGCAGCATGCGCGGGTCGATGCGCTCTTCGCGGGCGTCGATGCGTTCCACCTGGGTGCCGAAGGAGTCGTAGACGTTGAGCAGGATGTTGAGCCGGTTGTGCAGCTCTTTCCATTCGACCATTTGCTCGTTGTAGCGGCGGAACTGCTCCAGCAGGCTTTGCAGCTCGGCCTGCTGCTCGGGGGCGGCCCCGGCGCGACGGGCCAGACGCTGGACGTTCAGCCCGATATGGGGGCGCAATTCGACCACGCGGGCGATGAGGTCGGGCAGGCGGGCCTGTCGCTCCATGTAGAGGATCAGCTCGCGGGCCTTGTCCCCCTTGGCCGCCCCGGCCAGGTCCTCGTAATCGACGCCCAGCTCGAAGCACAGGTCGCGCAGCTCGCTGTCGCTGAACAGGGCGCGGATTTGCTCCAGCAGGCGGGGCTTGTCGGGCGGGCGGCCGTCGGTGGTGTCGGTCATCGTGCCGGTCGGTGACGTGAGGTGAGGTGAGGGAGGATGTTGTCCATTGGATGACGAATGGCGATTTGAAATTGTTCCAGGATGCCAGGCCCGCGATGGCAGGCCGACTCTCATTATACCACGGTATACCACGGCTTTGGGGCTGGAAACCGGGGTACATTAGGGCAATCGCGTGAAAAATATTGGACCGCGAATGAACGCGAATTAGTGCGGATTAGTGCGGATTAGTGCGGATTAGTGCGGATGAACGCGGATGAATGCGGATGAATGCGGATGAATGCGGATGAATGCGGATGAATGCGGATGAACACGGATATGACCGGTGGCTGCGATGGGGGACGTGATGTGGGATGCCCGGTCTCGGCCCGCCTGCAAGGGTTATTCCTGCCCATGTCAATCAGTGAAATCCGTGTCATCCGCGTTCTATTCGATTTCCAGTCGTCACTTACTCAAACCGGAACCGCCACACGCCGACGACGAAGAACACCGCCGCGAAGGCCAGCAACACGGCCGTTTCCGGCAGGACGTCGGCCAGCCCCTGCCCGCGCATGGTGATGTCGGTCAGGGCACTCATGGCCCAGGTCGTGGGCAGCACCTTGACGACCTGTTGCATCCCGGCGGGGAACATCTCCATCGGCCACCAGGCCCCGCCCAGCAGGGCCATGACCATGCCCAGCATGATGCTTAGATTGGAGGCCTGGCTCTCGGTCTTCACGAAGGCGCCCAGCGCCGTGCCCAGGGCGACCCCGCACAAGCCGAAGGCCACCAGCACCACAGCCAGGGCCGCCGGGTCCTGGCCCCAGGGAACCTTCATCACATAGATGCCGAACAGGATGAGCAAGGCCATCTGCACCAGGGCGACGAGAAACTGGCCGCCGATGGCTCCCAGCAGGAAGGTCGATTTGCGGGTCGGCGTCACCATCAGTCGCCGCAGCGTGCCCAGGGCGCGCTCCATGACGAACAGGCCCGACGCGCCCAGCAGGGGGATGAACACCCAGGTGACGAGCTGCCCGGCCGAGGATTGCGCCCGCTGGCTGTAGACTTCGGTCTGCCCGGCGGCGGCGACGGTGAACTCGACGCGCTCGGCCGGCGGTTCGGCCGAGGCCCCGGCCAGTGTGGCCTCGAAGAAGGCGGCGCGGGCGGCATCGTCGGCAAACGGATGCACCGATTCAACGGCCGCCAGGCTTTCGCGGGCCACCAGCAGCGGTCGGGCGATCCGGCCCACGGCGCGAGCGGCCTCCTGCTGCGCCACCAGGCCGATGTTGCTGTTGGGGGCGGAGCGCAGGACGATCTCGGCCGCGTCGCCCGCTTGCAGGCTGTCGGCCGTCAGGGTGTCGCTGAAGCCGGCGGGGATGATGAGGTAGGCGCCGATGTCGTTGCCGGCCAGCTGCTCCTCGGCCTCGTCGCGGCTGCGCGTCTCCGGCCGGATGGTCTCCGAGCGGCCCAGCGCGTCCAGAAAGGCAGCCGCCTGCGCCCCGCCGTCCTCGTCCACCACCGGCACGACGATGCGGGGGTCGGTCATCTCCTGCGGCAGGCCGCCGCCGACGAGCCAGGTGAATACCAGCGGCAGGATGAGGAAGAAAACCAGTTCCGTCGGGCCGTTGAAGCGCAGGGCGATGTCCTTGCGAATGATGGCGATGAGTTTGTTAAGCATGATGATTTCCTCTGTAGCTTGATTTGCCTGTTTGGTCGATAAATCTTCTAGCCGTTCAACAGGTCGGTCTGGCGGCGGCGCATGAGCATGGCCGAGGCCACGAACAGGACGATGGCCATGACCGACAGGGCGGCGACGGGCGCGGCGATCCCGGCCAGGCCGTCCCCGGCGGCCAGCGACATGAAGCCGTCCAGCGCCCAGCGGTTGGGCGTCAGGCGCGCGGCCGTGTTCATGACCGGGCCGAATGACTGGCCGGGAATGAAGCTCCCGCTCACGATGCCGAAGATCAGTGTCAGAGCCATGCCCATGGCGCTGATTTGACTGTCGTTGGACGACAGCGAGGCGATGAGCAAGCCCCAGCCGGTGGCGGCCAGCGCGGCGGCGACGACGAGCAACAGCACGCCCAGCGGGTTGCCCCAGTTGAGTCGGAACATGACCGTCGTCAGCAGGATAAGCACGGCCATCTGGATGAAGCCGCCCAGGAAGATGCCGGCCACTTTGCCGCCCAGCACCTGGCCGGGTGTGACCGGCGCGGCCAGCATGCGGGCCAGCGTGCCCTCGCGTCGCTCCGACAGCAAGGTGCGCGCGCCCAGCGTGACGGCGTACATCAGAAAGAGCAGAGCCATGGCCGGGGCGAAGTAGGACAACAGGTTGAAGCCCTGGTCGTCGTCGCCGGCCGCGGCCGTCTCGGTGCGCACGCGGATGAGACCGGAGGTCGAGGTCGATGCGTCGCCCGTGAGCAAACCCTCGCTCAGGGCGCGGCCGACGTCCGGCAGTTGTTCGGACGGCACCGCGCCGCTCGTGGCCAGCTCGGTCAGGCTGAGGCGGATGGTCGTCACGCCGGTTTCGGCGCGGGCGGTGAACTCCTCGGCGATGCTGCGTACAATGCCGGCGCGGATG
Organism: uncultured Ardenticatenaceae bacterium; assembly: GCA_964466135.1. Taxonomy (GTDB): domain Bacteria; phylum Chloroflexota; class Anaerolineae; order Promineifilales; family Promineifilaceae; genus Promineifilum. The sequence goes on from CAYXNH010000080.1 coordinate 4,872, forward strand.
GGCGAGCCGGGGTCGCCGTAGACCTGCAGAGCGACCGGGGCAGGGGAGTCGCCGGTGGTCATATCGGGCATGAAGGATTGGCTGAAGCCGTCGGGGATGACGATGACGGCCGCCACGCGACCGGCGCGCACTTCCTCCAGCGCCGCCGCTTCATCGTCCCAAACCTCGGCCGACACCAGGTCGCTCAAATCCGGGCCGGTGAACAGGTCGATGAGGGGCTGGGCCAGCTCGCCGCCGTCGTGATCGACGATGGCCACGGGGATTTCGCTGACGGCCGGGGCGTCGTCGGAGCGGTTGAAGCTGCCGGTCACGAGGCCCATGCCGAGGGTCAGCACCAGCGGCCCGGCGATGACCAGGATGAGCGCGGTGCGGTCGCGCAAGAGCAGGCTGATATCTTTCCACATGATGATGAGTATCTTGTTCATGATGACCTTCTTCTGTCGTTGGGTGCGTTCGGGTTTCGTTGATGTCCTCGCCTAGTCCCGCAGCCCGCGACCGGTCAGGTGCAGGAAGACGGCTTCCAGATTCGGCTCCTGGATGTCGATGGAGCGGACGCGCAAGCCGAGGTCGTTGGCGCGGCCGACGACGCCCGGCAGGGCTTCCCCGGCGTCGGCCACGTTGACCAGAATGGTGTGGTCCTCGGCCGACGCCCCCAGCACGCCCGGCAGGTTGCTGAACAGGGCGATCGGTCCGCCGCTCTCGGGGGCGTCGCCGTTGTTTCCGGCGCCCTCGGAGACGACCGCGGCGGCTTCCTCGGCCAGGTGCAGGCGCAGCGTCTCCTGCTCGCCCACGACCTTTTTCAGCTCGCCCTGCGTGCCCAGAGCGATGAGCCGCCCCTTGTCGATGATACCCACGCGGTCGGACAATTCCTCGGCCTCTTCCATATAATGGGTGGTGTAGAGGACGGTCATGCCCTCCCGGCGCAGTTCCTGCACCATGTCGAGGATTCGGCGGCGGCTTTGGGGATCGATGCCCACCGTCGGCTCATCCATGAACAGCAGTTGCGGCCGATGGAGCAGCCCGGCGGCGATGTTGATGCGTCGCTTCATGCCGCCGGAGAAGGTCTTGATGTCATCTTTGGCCCGGTCGCTCAGCCCGACTTGCGCCAGCACCTCGTCGATGCGCCGGTCCAGCTCGCGGCCGCTCATGCCGTAGAGGCGGCCCCAAAAGCGGAGGTTGTCGCGGGCGCTCAGCGCGCCATAGAGGGCGATCTCCTGGGGCACGACGCCGATGGCCCGACGAACGCTGAGGGTGTCGCCGGGGATGGTGTGGCCGGCGATCTCGGCCATGCCGCCGGTCGGCTCGATAAGGCAGCTGAGCATGTTGATCGTGGTGGACTTGCCCGCGCCATTGGGGCCGAGCAGGCTGAAGATCTCGCCGCGCAGGATGCTGAAGGAGATGCCCTTCACGGCTTCGAATTCGCCGAATGTCTTGCGAAGGTCTTTGGTGGTCAGGATTGATTCGGTCATGGTTTGCCTCTGATAAGTGTTAGCCGCAGTTTGGAAAGATTGAGATGAAAGGCCGCAGATTTCACAGCCTGGAGTCGTGGTTTCATACTCTGCCGTCATCATAAAGGAATCCTGCCCGGTTTACATCTATCGGAAGTCATGTCGGGGTCATGTTCGGCGGCATGACCCGGGGGTTGTCACCTGGCAGGATAATTGACATAAACGGGGAGTGAAATCCCCTGAAACGGCCGAACGTTGCGCAAAATTTACGCCCCTCTCGTTGGGCGGCGGGTACAATACAGGTGGCGATTTTATGTAATGGAATGTGACAGGGGCCAGATGACCGACAAGTTGCCGACCAGGCCGACGCAGGGAATCCGCGAGGCGTTGAATGAGCTTTTGCGGCGCAACAAGGGTACGAATGACAAGGTGGCGGGGGAGATGTTCATCGACCGCGACCTGTTTGTGGCGCGCTTGCGGCGGCCGATGGTGGTGGAGGGGCAGTGGGAGAACCTGGACCGGACGGTCGATCTGTTGGAGCTGATCGAAGCCCACCGGCGGGAAGCCGCTAAAAACGATAGAGGCGACTAAGCGGCGGGCAGGCGGCTCAGCACATCGTACAAGTGGCGATAGGCGGCGCGCACGTCGTCGGACAGGTTTGCAATGTCCTTGGCGATCTCGGCCGTTTTGAGGGACACATTCGGCAGCGGGTCATCGCGCAACCATTCGGGGTCGAGCCAAAAACCCGGCAGCAAGGCCGAGTGATAGATGCCGTCGTCGTCGAGGGGCGCGGGCACCAGGCGACCTTCCTCGTCGCGCCGGTAGAAATCCGCTTGTTGCTGGCGCGGCCGCGGGTCGATCACCCAATATTCCCGCACACCGGCCTGCTCGTATTCGATGAACTTGTCCACCTTGTCGATGCGGGCGCTGCCGGCGGAGACGACCTCGATCACCAGATCGGGCGCGCCATTAAAGCGCCGGTCGTCAAAGCGTTCGGCCCGATTCGCGGACACAAACAGGACGTCCGGCTCGCGGGCAGGGCCGTCGGGCCACAGTTTGGCCTCAAATGGCCCTATCTGAACCCGCCCCAGACCAAGCAATTCGACCAGGGTATTGAGGACATAGGCCAGAAAGATAACGATCTGCTGGTGGCGGTCGGTGGCTGGCATATAGGTGATGATCTCCCCGTCTTTCCATTCGACTTTGGCGTTGTCCGGCTCCCAGGCGAGATAGTCGGCATAGGATGCCGGAACTCGGATGAGGCCGGGGCGCTCTTGCGTTGTCTGGATGGGCACCGTGGTCATGATGGCTTTCATTATATCATAGAACGGAAACCCGGGATGCGGGGGCATTACAGCAGTCCCATCTCTCTCGCCCGCAGAGCCGCCTGCGTCCGGTCGCGCACGCCCAGCTTGCCCAGGATATTGGTGACGTGATTCTTCACCGTGCCTTCGGTGATGACCAGCAGGGCGGCGATCTCCTTGTTGCTGTCCCCGGCGGCCACCAGCCGCAAGATCTCCAGCTCGCGCTCCGATAGCGACTCCACCAGGTCGGGCGGGGGTGGGGGCGTCCCGGCAGTCCTCTCCAGCCGGTTGAACTCGGCCAGCACCTTGGACGCCACCGACGGCTGCAGGAAGCTCTCGCCCCGGGCGGCGGCGTGGATGGCCTCCACCAGCTTGTCGGACGAGACATCCTTCAGCAGATAGCCCAGCGCCCCGGCTCGCAGCCCGTCGAAGACGCGGTCGTCGTCGTCGAAGGTCGTCAGCACGATGACCCGGGCGGGATGGCCGCTCGCTTTCAGGCGGCGGATGGCCGTCGCGCCGTCGAGGACGGGCATCTGCAGGTCCATCAGGATGACGTCGGGCTGCAGCGCGGCGGCCGCGTCCAGCGCCTCCTGCCCGTTGGCCGCCTCGCCCACGATGTCGATGTCGTCATGGAGCGACAGCAGGGTGTGAAGCCCTTCGCGGAGGAGAGTCTGGTCATCGACCAGCAGCACGCGGATGCTCATGGGGTCTCCGTCTCGGCGGGTTCGGTGGCCGTGGCGGCCGAGGCCGTGGCGGGCAATTCCAGCCGCAGGGTGTAGCCCTGGCCGGGTCGGGAGGTGGCCTCGACGCGGCCGCCCAGTTGCCGGGCGCGCTCGCGCAGCCCTAGCAGCCCGAAGCCGCTCGCTTCACCGCCCCCGCCGGCGCCGATCCCGTTATCGGCGACGACCAGCGAGACGGCCGCCGGGTCGAGGTAGCTGAGCGTCAGGTCGACGCGCGAGGCGCGGGCGTGCTTGCGGACGTTGGTCAGCCCCTCCTGCGCCCCGCGATAGAGGGTGAGTTCGGCGCGGGGGTCGAGCGGGCGCAGCGTGCCGATCTGATGGAAGGCGACGACGAGGCCCGTGGCCTGGAATTCATCGGCCAGGCGGGCGATAGCTTCGGGCAGGGTCAGGCGGCCCAGCGGCGATTCGCGCAAGGACGACACCGAATGACGCACGGCCGACAGCCCTTCCTGCGTCAGGTGGGCGGCCTTCTCCAGCGCCTCCCCCGCGCGGGACGGGTCCTTGTCCAGCAACGCCTGGGCGGCCTTGATCTGGACGTTGGCCGCCGTCAGGTAATGGCCGAGATTGTCGTGGATCTCGCGCGCCAGCCGGTTGCGCTCCTGGGTGGTGGCCAGTTCCTCGGCCTGGACGGCGAAATCCCCCAGACGGCGGTTGGCGTCGGCCAGCTGCGCGGTCAGCCGTTCGGCCTCCCGTTGGGCCAGCTCGGCCTTTTGGGTCAGATTGACGAAGATGATGACGAACACGAGGGCTGTGCTGAAGATCAGCGTCGTGACGAAAGCCTCGGCCAGGTTGCCCTGCCGGATGTAGAAGATGAGGAAGAAGCCCACCAGGACGATCACATAGATGAGGCGGCGCGGCCAGCGGGGCAGTTCGACGGCGGCGATGCCGACGAGGGGCATCGAAATCAGCCAGATGGTGTAGGTGCCGCCCAGCATGAACTGGATGACGAGCATGAGGACGACGAGAGTGGTGTAGCTGACCCATTGGGTGTGGCGGCCCAGCAGCGGCTCCAGGGCGTCGTGCCTGACCATCAGCAAGGCCAGATAGATCACTCCCAACCCCGTGGCGGCCAGAAGGGTGGCCAGGGTGAAGGGCGGGTCTTCGCCGTTGCTCAGCTCGATGAAGAAGAGGAGGTAGGCGATGCCGAAGGCCACCGCCACGGTGACCATGGTGGGGATGTGGTTGTGGAACTCGATGAGCGGTCGGCGGTCCTGGGCGGTCATGTCTGTATGATAAACGAGATAGGCGGTGATTTCCAGATGGATCGGCCGGGCCGCCTGTTTGGCGATAGGTGGCCTGATCTAGCGGCCGTGCCAGGAGAAATTGTCGAAGCGGGCGTCGGTCGATGTCTGGTTGGTGTAGGCGGCGACGACGACTCCGGCCAGGACGGGCGCGGCCGTTCCGATGCCGGTCAGCTCGCCGACCTGCGTGCCGTTGATGGCGAGGAGGATGCGCTCGCCCGCGCGCTCGGCCGCCAGCCGATTCACGCCATTGCCCGGCTTTATGGCGTCGTGACCGGTGGGGGCGATGACCGTCCTCAGGTCGCCTCCGCGCACCTCGAACACCATCCAGCGCCGGACGTTGGTGTTGACGGCCAGCAGGAAACCCCGGGGCTGGGCGAGCTGCTCCCGGTTGTCGTCGAGGTTGAACAGGAGGCCGATGAAGTTGCCGCTCGCGCCGCCCCAACGGGCATCGACGGCCGCGGCGTATTTGGCGCGCGGGCAGACCGGGGCGGGGACGGTCCATACCATGCCGGGGGTGGAGAAGTGCAGCCGGTATTCGCCGCCGCTGATCTCGGCCCGCAGGTCGCCCGATTGGCCGGTGAACCAGCCGGCGGCGTTGTCGTCGAACGGGTCGTCGAAGGGACCGCAGGGGTCGTTGGCGGCATAGGGCAGGAGGATGGTGTAGGGCGGGTCGTCATGGGCGGCCGTCGCCGGTACACTGGCGGCCGTGTCCGGAACGACAGCGGACGCGACCGGCAGGGAAACGGCCAACAGCAGTATCGACAGCACAAGCGAAACGTGACGCCTCATCGCCGAACCTCCATTTTGGGGCGAATTATGATTGCGCGCGCGAAATTTCCTTCTATTATAGGGCAGAAATCGTAACCAATGAATCATAATCGGGTTACATTGGTTAGATCATCATGTGACCGGATGTGGCAAGTCCATTCGGCCGCTCGATCGTTACATTTATAGTTGTTATCCTGTTTCAATTAACATTCGGAGGATATTTGTCATGGGTGCAATTCTTAGTCTTCTCGTTTCCTGGCTTCTTGCCGCGTTGGTTATTTTCATCGTCGGCAAGCTGAACCTCGGCCTGTCGGTCGACAGCTTCGTCAGCGCGCTCATCGCCGCGGCGGTCATCGCCATCATCACCTGGGTGGTCATGTGGCTGTTGACGAGTGTGTTGAAGATTAGCATCGGCGCCGCCTGGTTTGGCGCTCTCGTCTCCCTGGTGATTTCGGCCCTCGTCCTGTTGTTCAGCGAGCGCTTCGTGAAAGGCATGAAGGTCGCCGGCTTCAACGGCGCCCTGATCGCCGCCGTGGCCATCGCCGTCGTGAGCTGGCTCGGCAGCTGGCTGCTGGGTCTGTTCGGCTTCTAATCATCAGGCAAAGGCTCTTCGGAGCCTTTGTTGTTTTCCGACTTGCCAACGACGCCCGGCCGAAAGGTCGGGCGTTTTTTATTCAGGATGACGCAGAAGGGTCAGGCAACCGGGAAGGGACGCCGTGTGTTTCCATGGAGATAGTTGCCCGGTTGCCTGACCCCGACAACAGGTCGCGTTAAGCAGTAAGGGCCCAAAAACCAATTTCGACCAATCTCCAAAACCCCCTTGACAGCCGCCCGACTGTCCGATATACTTCTAAATCGTTGACCCAAAAAAGAGGTGTCGCCGCCAAGAAAACGGCACACCCAAAAAACCGAATAGAACATGACGGAAGGCGCGGTTTCCGTAAAACAGGAACCGCGGGTTTCGCATGAATTGGGTCTTGACAGGGTACGGAATAAGAGTTATAATTCCGATTCCTGGTGGGGAAAGGAAGCCGACCTCGCGAGCTAACAACAGAAAAACGGGAGCCGGGCACAGGCCAACAACCTGCAGCCCGGATTTCGAATCTGTAGCGAACGAGAACGGCGAACCGGAACCACAGCCTTAACAACTGAATAGTGATAGAAACAGAAACAATTCTGGGCCCAAATTTTTGAGATTAAATCTCGTAGTCAAATACGGGATTCAAA
>CAYXNH010000081.1:0-4224 GCA_964466135.1 uncultured Ardenticatenaceae bacterium
CCGGCGGCGGCCGTGTGCTATACTTCATCGGGTATGGCTCAATCCAACCGATCCGGTGTGATTCACAGACGATTTTTCCATGTCCGACCTGAAAGTACCCGCGTCGCGTAAACTAACGCCCGTCCACTGGGTTCTGGTCGCCCTCGGCGTCCTGCTGATCGCCTTTCTGATCATCGGCACGCTGACCCAGGCATCCACGCCCGACCAGATCACCTTCGGCGTGCAAAAGCAACCGTTCGTGACGCTGGCCGTGTTGGCCTTTCTGGGCGGCTTGCTCAGCTTCGTCTCCCCTTGCACCTTGCCCATCCTGACCGCCTATTTCGCCTTCGCCTTCCAGAGCGACCGGCAACGCATCGCCGCCAACACGCTGGCCTTCATGCTGGGGCTGGGCACAACGTTCAGCCTGCTAGGCGCGGCGGGCTTCGTGCTCGGTCGCGTGCTGGGCCAAAACCAGGGGTTGATCATGATGATCGGCGGCTCGGCCATCGTCGTCTTCGGCGTCATGAGCCTGCTCGGCCACGGCTTCAGCGGCGCGACCGGTCTGGCCACCCAGGAGCGCAGCCCCGGCATGGGCAGTTCCTATCTCTTCGGCCTGACCTTCGCCGTCGGCTGGTCGGCCTGCGTCGGCCCCATCCTCGGCGTCATCCTGACCCTGGCCTTCCAGACGGCCACCGTCTGGCACGGCATGATGCTGCTGTTCATCTACACGGTCGGGCTGGGGCTGCCGCTCATCATCGTCTCGACCTTCTTCGGCCGGATGAGCCGCCAGAGCGCTTTCTGGCGCGTGCTGCGCGGCAAGGGCTGGACGTGGGACACCCATGTCTTCGTCGTCGCCCTCGTCTGGGCGCTGGCGCTGTGGCGCATCGCCGCCGCCTTCATCCGTTACGGCATCGACAATTTCAGTTTCCTCGACGGCCTGACCTACTCGATGGGGATGGAACTGGGCATCCTGGCCCTGCTCCTGCTCGGCGCCTTCCTGTGGACGGTCACCAGCGCCGAGTCGCGCCGGGTGACGGTCCATCTGCATTCCACCCAACTGATCAGCGGCGCGTTATTCATCCTGCTCGGCCTGCTCATGCTGGAGGGCCGGATGGGTCTGGTCAACGGCGCGCTGGTGCGGTGGTCGGCCGTGGTAGACGAGCGCTCGCTGGCCTTCCAGGACTGGCTGTTACAGGTTCTCAGCCGCTAGGCCCGCGCCGATGATCCCTCCCGAACCGCCGGAAACACAGGACAAGGGCGTCCCGCGCCTGCTGCTGGTCATCTTCGGGCTGGCGGCGCTGGTCCTGGCCGGCTCCCTGCTGTTTTGGGGCTATCAGCGAAGCCGCAATAACGAGCCGGCGTTGATGGAATCCATCCCTCCCTTCAGCGGCACGGCCGCGAGCGACGGCGCCCCCCTGGACACCACCCTCGCCGATCTGGTCAAGGCAGGCAGCGTGGCTCCCGACTTCGAGTTGGCCGACCTGAACGGCGAGACGGTGCGCCTGAGCGATTTCCGGGGACGTCCGGTCATCCTGAACTTCTGGGCCACCTGGTGCGCCCCTTGCCGGCTGGAGATGCCGGAGTTGCAGCGGGCCCAAACCGGGTTCGACGACGACGGCCCGATGGTGCTGACCATCAATCAGGAGGAATCGGCCGAGCGTGTGACCGAGTTCTTCACCGAGGTCGGCCTGACGCTGCCGGCGCTGCTCGACCCGCGCGCCAAGGTAGGCGTGGCCTATGGCGCATACTTCCTGCCGACGACGGTCATCATCGACTCCGACGGCATCGTGATTGACGTCCATCGCGGCATGATCTCCCGCGAGGCGCTTGACGGCTATCTGCAACAAATCGAATCCACGGAGGGTTCATGATCGTCGACCGCATCCTTTTGACCCTGACCCGCCGCTGGCTGTTTTTCCTCAACCTGCTGGTGGCGATCTACGTCGGCCTGCCCATGCTGGCCCCGGTGCTGATGCACAACGGCATGACCCGGTCGGCCGGCCTGATCTACCGCGTCTACAGTCCCATGTGCCACCAGCTCGCTTCCCGCTCCTTCTTCCTGTTCGGCGAGCAATCGGCCTACCCGCGAGCTATCGCCGGGACGGGCCTGCGGCCGATCGAGGATTTCATGGCCGACATCCCCGAATTCGCCAACTCATCACCCGATCCGGCTCAATGGGGCAATTTCATCCTGGCGGCCCGGCAGTTTCGCGGCAACGAGCAAATGGGCTACAAAATGGCCATATGCCAGCGCGATGTCGGCATCTATTTCTCGATGCTGATCGGCGGCCTGATCTACGGCGTGCTGCGGCGGCGCGGGCGCATCCGGCCGCTGCCTTTCTGGCTGTTCGTGATCATTGGTCTGGGTCCCATCGCCCTCGACGGTTTCAGCCAGCTCTTTAGCCAGATGTTCGTCGGCCTGGGGATCGACAGCCTGATGCGACTGTTCCCCTTGCGCGAGAGTTCGCCATTTCTACGCGCCCTGACCGGAGCGATCATGGGCCTCAGCCTGGTGTGGTTGCTCTACCCGCGCCTCGATGATCAGTTCAACATGACGGCCGACGATATCGAGCGGCGACTGTCGGCGCAACAGGTAGCCAAAACCGAGTAGCCACAAACTCGCGGCGCCCCATGACAAAGCAGCTACAACGGGTCGATTCGGCTGCGGGCCGGACGGACGAATTGCAGGCCGAGTTACGCGTCGCCCGGGAGGAGCTTCGCGTCGCCGAGGCGGACCTGGCCAACGAACAGGCGGCGGTCAACGCCTTTCGCATGCATGCCCGCCTGATGCTCGACGATCTGGCCGATGCCATCGAGAGCTTGCTGGCCGAGCGGCAATCATTGCTGACCCGACTGGAGTTGTCGCGGCAGGCGGCCGAGGAACCGTCTTTCGATGAAGGCAATCCGCTGGGACCCGACGCGGAGCGGCCGCCCGACTACGACGACCCGGCCTTCGAATCATTGCCCACGGCCACGCCCAACGACAAGGCGGCCGAGAAACGCCTCTATCGCGAGCTGGCCCGCCGCTTCCACCCCGACCTGGCCGAGGGGGCGGCCGAGCTGGCCTACCGCACGTCGGTGATGACGGCCGTCAACAGCGCCTACACGGCCGGCGATATCCAGACCCTTTACGACCTGGCCGGGGAGCTGGAGCCGGGCGAGTTGCGCGAGCTGGCCGCGATCGAAAGCCACGAGCATCGTCGGCTGCGCGAACGCATCCTGCAATGCCGCCGCCGCCGGCGCAAGGTGGCCCGGCAACTCCAGGCCCTGCGCGAGGACAAGACGGCCCGCCTGTGGCGCAAGGCCCGCGAACTGGACGAGCCAAACGGCGATTGGTGGTCGGCCGTGCGACGTGATCTGGAGACGGCGCAGCTGCGACTTGAAAAGGAAGTATCGGATTTACAACAGATGAACGAGGACATGAACCTGAATCTGGTGGATTAAATAGAGGTTGACTCCGACAATCCACACCCGTTAGAATTACAATGTGCGCACTGTTGAATTTCGACGATTATTGAGTGAGGAGAATGCGCTCCGCGTGCGCTTCAATCTGGAACAGGGTCAGGTTATCGAGTTTGTTGTTCAACTGGAATGCCTTTTTGAGGGTCGATGGACGCCAGTGGCGCGGTATGACACAGCCCACGATTTTGCTCATCGCGATCTATTGCACCCTTATAGACCGGCTACGAAAACGAAACTGGAGACACGAGATTACAACGAATCATTGACCTTTGCCATCGATGATTTGACAATCAATTGGAAGCTCTACCGCGGGAGATACGAGCAATGGCTAAAACAAAAGTGACTGTCCCTGAGGATGTCGTTGAAAGGAATATCGCCCTGACAGGCAAAATCATGCGCTATTTGCTTGATCACCCCGATATCCTGGAGTCCCTGCCGGATGACTTCGAGTTAGTAATATTGCCTGAAGACGATCCGGAGATGCGGCTCTACAACCTGGAGTTACTGGACAGTTTCAGCGGCGAGGAAAAGCCGATAGTTTTTGCTCGCACCCGGGCTCGTTTGAAGAAAGGGGAGCGGGCAAACGTCCATCCTAGCTTGTTCATCCCGATTGTTCCGACCGCCGCATAGAGGCTGGCCTTATCGCCCTATGGTGGGCTATATCTCCCAACGGTAGTGAACCAGATAGCTGATATAATATCGCCCCTGCCAGCGCTCGACGCCGATGAGCCACGTGCCCCAATCCATCTCCATCTCGATCGGCGCGGTGCGGTGGGCGCTGAC
>CAYXNH010000081.1:4324-11554 GCA_964466135.1 uncultured Ardenticatenaceae bacterium
GCCACGTGCCCCAATCCATCTCCATCTCGATCGGCGCGGTGCGGTGGGCGCTGACGAAACGTACCGCCTCATAGCCCTCGGGCAAGACTGTTGATCCGGCCGTAGGCCCGAAGCGCCCCTCATCGCAGGTCCACTCATCGGCTCCCAACAGGTCTTGCTCCAAACGCGGCAGGGCTACGTCGCGGAATGAACCACGAATGGGCAGCCCGCTGCCGTCCTCAAGCCCCCAGTCATAGGCCGTCGTGGAGTCGAACAGCCCGGCCAGGTCGTCGCCTTGCACAAGGATTTCGTTATTCCACCAGTTCAGGCGCAGGCGCAGGCCCCGCTCGGGATGAACCAGCTCGCTGAGCAGGTCGCCGTCTTTCTCAGCGACGGCCTTCTGCAGTCGGCCAAGCAGGTCATCGACGGCCGCGTCGCCGCAGAACGCCTCACGGTCCACGGCTTCGGTCAGGAACGCGCTGTTCACCCAGCCGCCCCCTTCGGCCGTTTCGACGGGCAGCCAGAACGACCCGCCCGTCACGGCCTGCCCCTCGTCGAGGACGGCGATGTCCGTCGCGTCGGGCGACAGCCGGGCGACGACGGCCGCGTTGGGGTTGGGTTGGCGGCGCACGTTCAACACGTCGTTGGCGGCGACGAAGGCCACCCGGTAGACAGGGTCGGCATCGCTATCACCGACCGGAGCGGGTGTCGCCACTGGGGGAGCCGCGGTTGGGACCGGTGTGACGGAGGCGAGGTGGGTCGGGACGGCCGTCGGCGCGAGCGTCTGCGTGGTCGCCGGCAGGGCCGTTGGGGTGACCACGGACAGTTCAGTGGGGACGGTCGTTGGCGATACGTCCGTCGCGAGCGGCGGCGTGGGAATCACCAGATTTTGCGCTTGTCCCCGGCAGGCAACCAGGAGCACCAGGGCCATAAGCGGCACCAGGACCCACCAAAAATGCGTATCAATCGACCGGTAATGCTTTTTCATCTTCATTCGACTGTTTAGACGTCACCGGGCCGGCCAATGTTCCCGGTGGGCCTTCCGCAAACCGGCCGCCCGCGCTACAGATTGAACTTGATATTGAGCACGTCACCGTCCTGCACCAGATAGGTCTTGCCCTCTTGCCGCAGCTTGCCGTGGTTGCGCGCCCCGGCCATCCCGCCCAGCCCAACCAGATCATCGTAGTGGACGACCTCGGCCCGGATGAAACCCTTGGCCAGATCGGTGTGGATGACCCCGGCGGCCTCGACGGCCGTGGCGTCGCGCCGCACTTCCCACGCCCGCACCTCGTCCTCGCCGACAGTGAAGAACGATTGCAGCCCCATCAGGTCATAGCTCAGGCGGATGACGCGGTCGAGGCTCAGCTCCGTCACGCCGTACTCCTCCATAAACATGGCCAGGCTCTCCTCCTCGCCGGCGGCGCTGAGTTGGGCCAGGTCCATTTCCAGGCGGCCGCGAATGGTGGCCGAAAGCGTGCCCGGCTGATCGTATTCGATGGCTAGCTCCGCCTGATCGTCGCCCAGGTTGATCAGCACGATCTTGGGCTTCAGCGTCAGCAAGCCGTAGCCGCGCAGTCCCTTGAGCTGCTCCTCGGTCAGGCTGAGCACGCGCAGGGGGTGGCCGTCCGTCAGCGTGGCGTTCATCTCCTCGAATAGAGCCAGTTCAGCCAGAGCGGCGGCCTTGTCCTTCGTCGCGCCCTTCTTCAGCCCCTCCTGTATCTTTTCCAGACGACGCTCGACGGTTCCCAGATCGTTGAGCAGAAACTCGGTGTCCAGCGCGGCGAGGTCGCGGGCGGCATCGACACTGCCGTCAGGATGGGGCACACTGGCGTTCTCGAAGGCGCGCACGACGTGGACAAACCCCTCCAGCCCCGACAGATGATTGAGCAGTTGCGGGCTGAGGCCGGAGGCGTCGTCGTCGGATTTCTGCAGTCCGGCCACGTCGGTGTAGGTGATGCGGGCGTAAGTGGTCTTTTTGGGGTTGAACATGCGGCTGAGCACGTCGATGCGCGGGTCGTGGACATCGACGACGGCCGTCAGCACGTCGAAGCGGCCGCCCATGCTCTGGCCGGTTGGAGCGTTGCCCAATGTCAGGGCGTTGAAGATGGTGGTCTTGCCCGAGGAGGGCAAGCCGATAATGCCTAGTTTCATAGAGGTGAAGTATAGCAGGAATAGGGTGGAGGATGAATGGCAATCCGCCGGGCAACAGGGATCGCAACAAATAAGCCTCCCTGTCCAATCGTTCAAAAGAAAGGAGAAATGACGCTACAACGGATAAGATATATACTATGTTGAATGTCGTCTGATAAAAAGATCGCTTTTGGTTGGTACGGTGGAAAGTTCAGCCACCTGGCTTGGCTGCTTCCGTTATTGCCTAACGCCTATCATTTCTGCGAACCATTTGGCGGCTCAGCGGCCGTCCTGATTAATCGGGAACCCTCGCCAATCGAAACCTATAATGATATCGATGGGGAGGTTGTAAATTTCTTCCGCGTACTTCGAGACCAAAATGAAGAGTTGCTCCAGGCAATCGGACTAACGCCGTTTTCCAGAGAAGAATTGAGAATAGCCGTGGAGAAAAATGTTGACGGCTTGTCCGACCTGGAACGCGCTCGTCGTTTCTTTGTTCGCGCCCGACAAGTCCGCACCGGATTAGCGCAGACGGCAAGTGAAGGGCGATGGGCCCATTGCTTGCTTACCAGTCGGGCGGGCATGGCCGGCGCTGTTTCCCGTTGGCTTGGCAGTGTCGAGGGACTCTCCGAAATTGCACAACGACTCTTACGAGTTCAGATTGAAAATGCGCCCGCCCGGGAAGTGATAGCTCGCTACGATAGCACGGATACGCTTTTTTATTGTGATCCCCCTTACATCCACGAATCTCGGAGTGATACGAATGCCTATGCTTATGAAATGACTGATGGAGCACATATCGAGTTATCAGATATTTTGCACAATGTTAAAGCCAAGGTGGCTATATCAGGGTATGCGTCACCCCTCATGAATAATTTGTATCGGGATTGGACCGTTATTGAGGCTCCATCGAAAAAAGCGCATTCTACCAACACCCGATCGGACAACATTAAACAGGAACGCCGCGAGGTTCTGTGGGTAAATTACTCCTTATCAGTTTCCAATAGACCTGATGAATCGCAAATACAATGGCAACACCAGACGCCATACTCGAGAACACTCTTCGATATACAAGAGATAGATTAGGCGAACCTCTGGTTCATGATGCTGATATTCTCGAGAGAATCAGCTATGTTAGCCGCTGTCTATCGAACCGTGCCGGCGCTCGGATGTTAATGACTTGTGCCTTGGCCAAGATAACGAATCCACATGTTGATATTCGCAAACCCTACACCGAAATTCGCGCTCCCGATTCTTTCTCGGGACGTGCTGAATTCGACGAGAAATATATCTGGCCTTTTGCTTCCAAATATCAATTGCCGGTGAACTCTACTACTGCCTTCCTCACCCCTGGCTTTCGCACTATTAACACGCCGTTGGCTCCGCCACTCGTCATTGCCGGGCGACCAAAGCGGATGTACATTGATACGATCCAGATATTAGATGATGTCTACCAAAACCGAATAACAGCTGAACAGCTTGTTGGGGAGACAATACGGCAACTTCTGCTTCTGCAGCAGGAGCAGCAAGGGCGGATGGAGCAATTATTAGCCGAGATAAGAACGGCGGGCAGTGGAGTCCCATTATCGGTAGAAGAGATCGTCGGGTTAATCGGGCAACATTTGCAAAGCCCTAACTCGAGTCGGCTGCCGGTTCTGATCGTTGCCGCTGCTTATCACACGGTCTCACATTTGATTGGAGAATATGTCAGCCCGCTTCAATCTCATACCGCGGCCGATTTCCAAACCGGTGCTCTTGGCGATATTGAAATCACCCTGATGGATGAGGACGATGTCGTAACCTCTTATGAGATGAAGGCTAAGGAAATCACCATCATAGATATCGATCTGGCTATTCGGAAGTTGGCAAATTCTGACCGTCGGGTTGATAATTACATCTTCATCACTACTTTCCCGATCGATAAAGATGTTATGCAATATGCGGGTACAATTTATCGTCAAACCGGTGGAGTCGAATTCACCATCTTGGACTGCTTAGGGTTTCTGCGACATTTTTTGCATCTGTTTCATCGGCTGCGTGCGAATTATTTGGAAATCTATCAGGAGTTAGTTCTTTCCCAGCCCGATAGCTCGATAAGTCAACCGCTTAAGGAATTATTCCTTGCATTGCGTCGAGCCGCTGAAATCGACAGTAGTACTTCATGACCTTACATTATTGTGTATACCCAGGAGGTTCCCATGCTCGTTCGTGAAATCATGACGCCCAAGCCCGTCACTGCCAAACCCGACATGTCCGTGCCCGATGCGCTGCATCTAATGCAGGAACGCAAAGTGCGCCGCTTGCCGGTGGTCGATTCCCACGGTCGCCTCGTCGGCATCGTCTCCGACAAGGATCTGCTCAAGGCTGCGCCTTCCTCGGCCACAACGCTATCCGTCTGGGAGATCCCATCGCTGTTGAGCAATCTCAAGGTCGAATCGGTGATGACCCGCGACGTTATCACCGTGGCCGAGAAGACCCCGCTGGAGGAAGCGGCGCGCATCATGGCCGACAGGAAAGTCGGCGGCCTGCCCGTCATGCAAGGGCCGGACCTCGTCGGCATCGTCACCGAGACGGATCTCTTCAAGTCCTTGCTGGAGTTGCTGGGCGGCCGCCGGACGGGCATACGCATCTCCGTCACCGTCCCAGCCGTCAAGGGCGTGTTGGCGAAGGTCACCACGGCCATCTTTGAAGCCGGCGGCAATATCGTCGGCATCGGCATGAAGGGGATCCTCGGCTCCTATGGCGACACAGCCGAAATTATGCTCAAGGTACAGGACGTGGAGCGCGATGCTCTCATGGCCGCGCTCAAGCCGGTGGTCAGCGAGATCGTGGACGTCCGCGAGGTGTAACCCGCCCGCGCCATATCGACAAAACCATCGAGAAGCGGCGCGAAGAGCGCGTATAGACTATTACCCAACCAAAAGGGACGGGGGCGACATGCTACGACGAACACTTGTCGGCTTGGTGGTGGGCGGTCTGATCGGGGCGATGCTCACCGCAGGGACTTTCTTCGTGTTGGCGACGCTCGACGGCACGCGTTTGGGCGAGACCATGGGTTATAGCGTGCTCGTCGGTGTCATCGGCGGTTTCCTGGGCGGCGTCATCGGCGCGGTCGTCGGGCTTGGCAACATGCGGTGGCCCGCAGGCGCGCTGGTGGGGCTGGTTACGGCGCTGGTCATCGTCGCGCTCTACATGTCGAGTTTCGTCGGGGAGGCAACATTCATTCAGTTGCTGAACCAGTCGCGGGTGATCATCGTCATCATGACCGCGCCGCTGATCCTGACCGGCATGGTAGCGGCATGGGCGAACAAGACCCTGAACAAACGGGAATAATTGCTGCCTTATGAAACCGGAGTTCTCTTACAGGAACTCCGGTTTTTTAACCCTTGACATATTCCCATATAGGAATATAATATTAAACATGGCGCGAACGCCAACCACATCGGATGCTTTCAACGCCGTCGCCGAGCCTCAGCGACGGCGGATCATCGACCTGCTGGCCGGCGGCGAGCGCTCGGTCAACGACATCGCGGCGGCGCTCGACATGCGTCAGCCGCAGGTCTCCAAGCATCTGGGGGTGTTGCGCGAGGTAGGGCTGGTCAGCGTGCGCGATGAGGGTCGACACCGGCTCTACTCGCTGAACAGCGAGGCGTTGCGCCCTATCTATGAATGGGTGACCCCCTATGAGCGCCTGTGGCGCGAGAGGTACGATCGCCTGGAGCAGTTGCTCGACCGTTTACAGAGGCAAACATCCGGCGATGAACCGGAGCAATGAACCACAAGCCGCCACATGGCGGCGCCAATATCAAACAAAGGAGAACACATCATGTCCAAGCCGGAAATTATCGCCAAACCGGGAAGCCAGGAGATTGTCACGAAGATGACCTTCAACGCACCGCGCGAACTCATCTTCAAGGCCTATACCGATCCCGATCTCATCCCGCAATGGTTAGGACCTCGCAATCTGACGACCGTGGTGGACGAGCTGGACGCGCGTGCGGGCGGCAGTTGGCGCTTCCTCCATTACGATCCCGAAGGCAATGTCTACGCCTTCCATGGCGTTTTCCACGAGGTGACCGCCCCGGAGCGTATCGTGCAGACATTCGAGTACGAGGGGATGCCGAGCCATGTGACAATGGATACGGCCGTTTTCGAGGATCTTGGCGGCGGGAAGACGCGCGTCGTCAGCCAATCGGTTTTCCAATCCATCGAAGACCGCGACGGCATGATCGCATCAGGCATGGAAGTCGGCGTCAATGACGGCTATGAGCGTCTGAATGAACTGCTGGCGATGTTGTAGGCCACCGATCCGACTACCCCAATAGCCGAATAGCCTGTTTTCAAGAGCCATGAGCCACAATCCTCATGGCTCTTGCCGTTTTGGCGATATAATCCCCGATATGAACACCACCCGGCACGACAATCGACGCGCGCTGCTCGAGGCGGCGCTCATCTCACTTCTCATTCTCGCGCTCTTCTACTACTGGTTCGCCGTGGCCGACCGCTACATCGTCTTTCTCTATGGCCACACCGCGCCCGGCATCCCCTTGACCGAGCCGTTCGACGCCATCACCTCCAGCCGCTACCGGATGGCCGGACTGGTGGTCGCGGGGGTGGTAATGGCGCTCTACGTCATGGCCAACTGGATCGGCGGCCGTCTCGCCCATCGGCGGGGCGTGTCATTCGGCACGCCGCCATGGTGGCGGGTGTGGGCATTCTGCCTGATTCCACTGGCCGCCGGCATCCCGGCCATCACCATGACCGTCAACACGCCAACCTTGCCGCTCTCCCTGGCCGCGACCTGCGCGGCGACGGCGCTGGCCGGGCTGGCGGTGGCGCTGCTGCCCGGCAAATGGGCCGCCAAACGACCCGACGATTTGATCTGGCTGACGCTCGACGGCCTGGGGCTGGTTCCGGCCTTGCTGCTCCTGCGAGCCGTCGAGCTGCCGGGGCGCGGGCTGTCGGTCTCGCCCGCCCTGGCCTGGACCTTCGCCATCGGCGGGCTGGTCATCGGGGCGTTGTGGCTGGCGGCGCTGAGCGTGCTGCGGCGGTGGGGCGATCGGCCTTCACCGGGGGCGATGGCCATCTTTCTGGCCGGCGTGGGGCTGAGCTATGTTCTGG
>CAYXNH010000082.1:0-11385 GCA_964466135.1 uncultured Ardenticatenaceae bacterium
CACAGACACGGCAATTGTAGCAGATTGGTGTATTACCGCAAGGAAAACAATCGCTTGGCAAAGCCCTGTTCCTTGTGATGCTGGGGCAAAAAATCATTAGATAATTACCTAACATCCGCGTGATTTTATGCTATAATAATGTCTGCGGTCTGATTTGAACCTCGACACACCAAACTGATTTGAATCGTCTTCAAAGGCGATTCCTGGTTTGCGTTCATAAACCCATTGCAGGGGGTATTCGCGTGACGGAACAACAAGCGGGCAACCGGCGCAAGGTAGATGCCAACCGGCGGCTCCTCGGTTATTTGCGGCCATATGGTCGCCAGGTTTTTATCGCCTATGTGGCCATGTTGCTGGGAACAGGGCTGAACCTGATCGTTCCCAAGGTCATTGCCTGGGCGATCGACCTTGGCCTGGCGGAAGGCAAGGCGTCGACACTCATCATGGCGGGAGCGATCATCATGGGGATTGCTCTGGTGCGTGGCGTCCTCGGCTTCGCTCAAAGGTACTATGGTGAATGGCTGACCCATCGAGTTGCTTATGACTTGCGTAGCGACTTCTATAATGCCGTCCAGTACCAGCCGTTCGAGTTTCATGACCAGAGCCATACCGGTGACCTCATGAGTCGGGCCACTGGCGACATCAGCGAGGCTGAACGCTTCGCCGGCATCGGCCTGATGGACCTGTTGTCGAGCATCCTGCTGCTGGTCGGTGTCGTGGTGGCGATGTTGTTGCAGTCGGTGCCGTTGGCGCTGCTGGCGATGCTGCCGTTTCCCATTCTCCTCTTCACGACCATTCGCTTCGGGATGACCGTTGAGCCGATGTTCAAACGCATCCAGTACCAGATGGGCGTCCTGTCAACCGTGATGCAGGAGAGTCTGACCGGCATCCATGTCGTCAAAGCCTTTGCTCGTGAGCCGCACGAACTTGACAAGTTCGACCGGGAGAATAATGAGTGGTATGCCCAGCGGGCGGGCGTCATTAAGACATGGGGCAACAATTGGCCGTTCATGACCTTCCTGGTCATGATGAGCATCTTCCTGCTGCTCTTCTTCGCCGGCCCTTCGGCCTTGCGAGGCGACATTACCGTCGGCTCGCTATTTGCGTTGATTTCCTACGTGCTGATGCTGAACGCTCCCGTTCAACGCCTCGGTTTCCTGGTCAACCTGGCCGCCACGGCCGGGGCCAGCGCGTCGCGTGTGTTCGAGATTATCGACCTGCCGCGCGAGTCCGTCGATCGCCCTGATGCCCTGACCCTGCCGAACCCCAAGGGCGATATCCAATTTGAGCACGTCTCCTTCAGCTATCGGGACGGGCGGCCTGTCCTGACTGATATTGACTTTCACGTGCGTGCCGGGGAACGAATCGCGCTCATTGGGCCGACCGGCTGCGGCAAGTCAACGGTGACCAATCTTATCCCTCGATTCTATGATGCCACCAGCGGCCGCGTCCTGGTGGATGGGCACGATGTCCGCGACCTGCAATTAAAGAGCCTTCGCAGCGCCATTGGTATCGTCCTTCAGGAACCTTTTCTATTCAGCCAAACGGTAGCCGAGAATATCGCCTACGGCCGCACCGACGCCTCAATGGATGAAATCATCGCTGCAGCCAAGGTTGCTCGCGCTCATGAGTTCATCCTGGAGCTGGAGAATGGTTATGATACGCGCGTCGGTGAGCGCGGCGTCACCCTGAGCGGTGGGCAGAAGCAACGCCTGGCCATCGCCCGGGCGGTGCTGGCCGACCCACGCATCCTGATTCTCGATGACTCGACCAGCAGCGTGGATACTGAAACCGAGCACCTCATCCAGGAGGCCCTGTCTGAAATTATGGTGGGGCGAACGACGTTTATCATCGCTCAGCGCCTCCTGACGCTCAAACATGCCGACTGCATCTTCGTCCTCCAGCGTGGTCGGGTTGTGGAGCGTGGCACCCACGAAGAACTGTTGACTAACGACGGTCCCTATCGGCAAATCTATGACTTGCAATTGCGGGATCAAGAGGCATTTGTAGCTTTGCAAGATCAAATGGCCGTGGCCGATAGGGATTAACAGGTCGGTTTGATGGGTTTGAACGAACATCACATGATTAAGACGGAAGAACGATCACCAATCGAAGTGGCCCGATTTGAGCAGGAAGCTCGTGAGGCCCGCATACGGAAATACCTGCGTGACGACGACGAGTTGTTGGGCAAGGCTTATGACGGCCGCCTGGTTCGCCGATTGGGCGGCTACATGAGTCCCTATAAGCCCAAGCTCGTGCTGGCGGTTATCCTCATGACGGTCAGCTCGCTGCTCAGCGTCGCCGGTCCCGCCATCATCGGCTTCGCCATCGACAAGGGTGTTCGGGCCGGCTCCCTCCCCGTCCTGCGTTTCTGGACTTGGGTGTTTCTGGCGGCCATTATCGGGGAATGGATCACGAATCGCGGCCGCGTTCTCATCATGGCCCGGGTGGGGACCAAGATCGTGGCCGATGTGCGCAGCGAGTTATTCCGCCATCTGCATCGGCTGACGCTCAATTTCTATAGTCATTACAGCGTCGGTCGCCTCATGAGTCGCCTGATTGGCGATGTCGGCGTCCTGCTTGATTTTGTAACCTGGTCGATCACCGGACTGTTTCGTTCGGTGTTCAATCTGGGCGGCATTATCATCGCCATGTTGCTGCTGAACTGGCAACTGGCGCTGGTGGCATTCGCGGTCATGCCGCTGATGATCATCCTCACCAACTATTGGCGCGGTCGGGTTCGACAAGCCTATCGGGCCACCCGCCAACGATTGGCGCTGATCAACGGTTTCCTCAACGAGTCTATCACCGGCATTCGGGTCACCAAGAGCTTCACTCGTGAAGAGCGAAACTTTCAGCACTTTGATGACCTGAACCACTCCTTCTTCGACGCTAACGTCCGCGCCACCAAACTCTCCTCGATCTTCTTCCCCGGTGTGGACTTTATCGGTTCGTTGGCCACGGCGCTCGTCGTCGGCGTGGGTGGCTGGCTCGTGATGGGCGATGCGCTGACCGCCGGAACGCTGGTGGCCGTCGTCCTCTATGTTGAGCGTTTCTTCGACCCCATTCGCGAGTTGGCGCAGCGTTATAACACCTTCCAGGCTACGATGGCTGCCTCGGAGCGACTGTTTGAATTGCTGGACCTGCAACCGGACCTGATTGACACGCCCGAAGCGCAACCGCTGCCCGATATTCGCGGCGAAGTGGTGTTCGACAATGTGTCCTTTGCCTACAATCGTGATGGACGAAAAGTGCTGGATAGCATTAATCTGCGAGCTGAACCGGGGGAGCGCATCGCTCTGGTGGGCGAGACAGGCGCGGGCAAGAGCACCGTCATTCGGTTGCTGTCCCGGTTCTACGACGTCACGGATGGCTCCTTGACTATCGACGGTCATGACGTCCGCAACGTGACCAGCGATAGCTTGCGGCAGCAGCTGGGCATTGTTTTGCAGGACACCTTCCTCTTCACCGGTTCAGTGGCCGATAATATTCGTTACGGTCGTCTGGAAGCGACCGACGAGGAAGTTTTGGCCGCATCCAAAGCCGTCGGCGCCCATGAGTTTATCGTGCGGATGCCCGATGGTTACGACTCTGAGGTTGGTGAAAACGGCAGCAATCTGAGCGTGGGCCAGCGGCAGCTGGTATCTTTTGCCCGCGCCTTGCTGGCCGACCCGCGCATCCTGATCCTGGATGAGGCCACCAGCAGTGTCGATACGACCACCGAGAAGGTCATCCAACAGGCGCTGGACACTCTGATGCGCGGCCGTACCAGCTTTGTCATTGCCCATCGCCTTAGCACGATCATCAATGCCGACCAGATCATCGTGCTGGACCACGGCCGCATCGTCGAACAGGGCACCCATGAGGAATTGTTGGCCCGAAAGGGACGTTATTTTAACCTGTATACGATGCAGTGGGCCCAGCAGCGACACGACCGCCTTGAGGGATAGGCTTGGAGATATGCGGATGATTGTCGTGTTGGTTTAATCTGCCAAAATAGCAAAAGCGACGCATAATCCCCATATGCTTGAACAAAACGAACTGCGGGAGCGGCGAGATGCCGTGCTGGAGCGCATCGCCGCCGCTGCCGCCCGGGCAGGCCGAAATGTGGCTGAGGTCACTCTCATCGCCGTCACGAAGACGTGGCCGGCTGAACTTGTCATCGCGGCCCACGGAATCGGCCTGCGTCATTTCGGCGAGAACCGGCCCGAGGAACTGGCCGCCAAACGGCCGGTGGTCGAGGCCGCCGTCGGGATGGACAATGGCATCGTCTGGCATCTCATTGGCCCGGTGCAGGGCCGCAAAACGGGGCTGGCGGCGGCCCATGCCGATGTCTTTCATGCTCTGGATCGCCCTGGAATCGTGCATCGCCTTTCCCGTGACCTGGTACGACTCGGCCGCGTATTGCCGTCGTTCATTGAGATCAATGTATCCGGAGAAGCAGCCAAGCACGGCCTCGATCTCGCCAACTGGGAGAACGACGCAACGCAGCGCGAGAGCCTGCGTACTATGATCAATGAGGCGGGCGAGATGCCCGGTTTGTCACCCGTCGGTCTGATGACGATGGCTCCCTGGGATGTCGAGCCGGACCAGATCCGCGCCGTATTTCGCCGCACGCGAGCGCTTGTCGATTGGTTATGTTTGGAGCGGATCGTGGAACCGGGGTTTTATCTGTCGATGGGCATGACCGATGATATCGAT
This sequence comes from uncultured Ardenticatenaceae bacterium, assembly GCA_964466135.1. Classification (GTDB taxonomy): domain Bacteria; phylum Chloroflexota; class Anaerolineae; order Promineifilales; family Promineifilaceae; genus Promineifilum. The sequence goes on from CAYXNH010000082.1 coordinate 4,702, forward strand.
ATCGCGATTGAAGAAGGGGCCACACATGTTCGTGTCGGGCGCGCGCTCTTTGGTGAACGCGAAAGATGATAAAATGATTTCATGAACTGCGGGATGTCAAACGAGGTACTTAAACAAACATGCTCCTGATTAATATCGTCAATGTGCTCTTTGGAGCATTCTACATTCTATTGTTCGTCAGTATCATCCTGTCCTGGGTTCGCCCCAGTCCGTATCATCCCGTCTGGGGGCCGATCATTCGCATCACCAGCACCGTCATCGATCCGGTTCTGGCTCCCGTTCGCCGATTGATGCCGCCGATGGGAGGTCTCGACTTTAGCCCCATGGTCGTCCTGCTGCTGGCGCGGGTATTGCAACAGGCGGTCATCAGCCTCCTGATCTGATTCCCTTCAGGATAGCGAAAAAATAAAAGCTCACGCAATGGACTCAGAGCGTCCATTGCGTGAGCTTTTTGCCGTTTCGTCGTTGGTTAAAATTACCGCAGGCCGGTCAGCGAGCGGGCGATCACCATGCGCTGAATCTCGCTCGTGCCCTCGTAGATCTCCGTGATCTTGGCGTCGCGGAAGTACCGTTCCAACGGCATTTCCTTGCTATAGCCCATACCGCCGTGGATCTGGATGGCCTGGGTCGTCACCCACATGGCCGATTCGCTGGCGAATAGCTTGGCCATGCTGGCTTCCATTGAGTAGCGGCCGCCGCCTTTGGTCGCCGCCATTTTGGCCAACGCTGCCTGGTAGATCAGCAGGCGGCTGGCGTCCACCCGGCATTTCATGTCGGCCAATTTCTGCTGGATCATCTGGAACTCGCCGATCTTTTGGCCGAAGGCCTCACGCTCGCGCGCATATTTGACGCTGGCTTCCAGCGCCGCCTCGGCGATACCCAGCGCCTGTGACGCGATGCCGATGCGTCCGGCATCGAGCACCGTCATGGCGATCTTGAACCCCTCGCCCTCCGCGCCCAGCCGGTCTTCCACCGGGCACTCATAATTATCGAAGATCAGCTCGCTGGTCGCGCTGGCACGGATGCCCAACTTCGGCTCCTTTTTTCCGCGCACGAAACCGGGGCGGCCGGCGTCGATGAGGAAAGCGGTGACGCCCTTGTGCCCCTTCTCCGGCTGCGTCATGGTGAACAGGACAACGTAGTCGGCATAAGGTCCCGATGTAACCCATGATTTTCGGCCGTTGATGATGTAGTGTGTCCCGGCCTCGTTGAGGACCGCGCGGCTCTTCATCGTCCCTGCATCACTGCCGCTCATCGGCTCAGTCAGGCTGTAGGCCCCGATCTTCTGTCCAGTCGCCACCGGGACCAGATATTTTTGCTTCTGGTCCTCGGTACCAAATTTGAGCAGCCCGTGGGCGAAGAGCGAGTTATTGACCGACATGATCGTTCCGTGGCTGGCATCGGCCTTGCATATCTCGACCATCGCCAGCACGTAGGCGATGGTGTCCATGCCCACCCCGCCGTATTCCTCGGGCACTTCAATGCCCATGAATCCCAATTGGCCCATCTCGCGGATCGTCTCAAGCGGAAACTCACCGGACTCATCGAACTCGGCGGCAATGGGGGCGATAGAGTTGCGAGCGAAGTCGCGGGCCGCGTTCGCTATCATCTTATGCTCGTCGGTTATAAAATCGAACATCATTATTCTCCTGGGTTGATATCGTATCAGTTATTGCCAAAGGTTGCCTCGGCTTTCTGGGCATCGGCGACGTAGCGCATCAGGGTGGCGAAATCATCGGGCGTTAACTCGATGCCATACTCCCAACGGCGACGCTCGGCCAGCCAATAGCGGCCGTCCTTGGACTGCAACAAATGGTTGTCGATGTTCGGGCGGCTGGGCGGCCCGATTTTGGCCCGCATGGTGCTGTCATAGAGTTCGGCCACATTTAGATAGTGGAACTTTAGCTTATGGTTCTCGGTCCAGACGGCCGCTGCCTCGGGCGGCATGAGGGCGTAGACATTGAGACGGGCATCGTCTTGCTGGACTTCGGTGGCAACGCCCAACCAATTCGATGGGACTCGTCGTTCCCGGCCGCCTCGCGGGTAGCCCTTCAGGCGAAAGTACCAGTTGATCTGGTTCAGGTGGGCCGACCAGACCATCGCTGGGGCTTCGGATTCGTCGGTTTTAGAATTGGCACGCCGGTTGTTGACAAACAGGCCGCGCTCATCCAGCGTCAGGCTTAATCCGCTGTGCCACACGCGCTTGAGGATTTTCTCCAATCCCCAAATAATAACCAGAGCGATGGGGACACCGCCGACGCATGAAAGGAAAAAAGAGAATTCGGCGATCTCCGGCGAGGCGAAGGCCTCCAGCAGCAGTGAGACGATACCGAAGCCGACCAGGTAGCCGATAAACAGGCCGATAAAAATGGCCAACCGAAGTCCGCTATGCTCCTGATCGGCATAGAGGATCGTAGGGGCCTTACCGGCAGCAGACATAAGTGAATTCTAGCACAGTAGGGCGGGTTAGGTATTTATTCGGCGCTGGTCAGTTTGACGCGGATACCCGATGGGTCGGTGACGACAAGTGCGTAGTCCTCTCGCTCGGTCTCGAACCCGGCTGCCTCCAGTCGTTCGCCGATCGAAGTCAGGGCCACATGATCAGGCTGGACGATCTCATACCATAATAATCGTGCCGCGTCGGATGGGGCGGAGGACAGGTTTTCGCCGGCCCAAGTGTTCGCGCCCAAATGGTGGTGATAGCCGTTGGCGGACATGAACGTCGCCCGTGGACCGTAGCGCATCACAAGATCCAGACCAATCAGGCCCGTGTAGAATTGTTCGGTGGCGGCGATATTCGCTACCTGCAAGTGCATGTGCCCCACAGATGTGCCCTCGGCTATTAGGCCGGATACCGAGCTTTCTCCCGCCAGTTCGCTAAGGATACCCTGGATGTCGATCGGATCGGTCGTCATCCGCAACATGTCGCCGCTATATTGCCATTCCGCGCGCGGTCTGTCCCGATAGATCTCGATGCCGTGGCCGTCGGGATCGGTCAGGTAGATCGCCTCGCTGACTGCATGGTCGGCGAAGCCGCTGATGGGTGCGTCCACTTGCAGGAGGTGATAGAGCGTACGGGCCAGGTCGCGCCGCGAAGGCACGAGGATGGCAAAATGATATAACCCGGTCGCTCGCTGAACCGGTCGCGCTCCGGGCTGTCCGTGCAGCAGCAGGAAAGCGTCGTCGGCCGTGCCCAAAGTTGCCTGGCCGTTTTCCCGCTTTAGCAAGGATAGCCCGATCACGTCTTCATAGAATCGGACCGAACGGTCCAGGTCGGCTACGGCCAGCGCCACGCGGCCGATGTGGGGTGGAGGCATTGGTATGGTTGTCATGATAGATCTCCGTTGGCAAGCTGTTCAACTTGTATCCCTGTGATTGTATTATACCAAGCAAAAAGGCGGCGCTCCTTGTGATGAGCGGCCGCCTTTTTCGATTATCTGATGTTGAAGGATGGCTATGCCGGTTCGGCAACAGCCTCGAGGACCTTGACCAGTTCCAGCTCGATCTCGATATTGATCTGATCGCTAACCAGCCAGCCGCCGGTTTCCAGGGCGACATTCCAGTTCAGGTTCCAGTCCTTGCGGTTGATGGCCGTGGTGGCCGAGAAGCCGGCGCTCGTGCTGCCGAACGGGCTTTTGATGAGTCCGGAATAATCCACATCGAGGGCGACCTCGTGGGTGACGCCACGGATCGTCAGGTTGCCAATCAGACGGCCGCTATTGGGGTTAATCTGTTCCACCTTCGTGCTCTTGAAGGTCATTGTTGGGTAATTCTCAACGTCAAAGAAGTCGGCCGAGCGCAGATGGTCGTCACGTTTTTCGTCGCGGGTGTCGATGCTGTCGGTGTGGATGGTGACATTGACGGTGGTGTTGGTTGGGTTTTCTTCGTCAAAATTCACGTCGATGTCGAAGTTGTTGAAACCGCCGCGAACTTTGCTGATCATCATGTGACGGGCTGTGAAGCTGATGTGGGTGTGGCTTTTATCCAGTTGCCAGGACATATCGCTATAATCTCCTTGTTGATTTTGTTATTGAGAAAATATATGTGGACTTTAGTCCGCTTATGTGCAATAATGTTACTGGACTTGAGTCCGGTTGTCAAGAGATGATCATATTTCTGATGAGATTCAAACGGAAGCATAGCCATGGTAAACCGAATCGAACTAAGCCTGGATGAAAAGACCCTGACTGATCGTCATGAGCGATCTGATGCCGCGGCCAATCGCACGCTCATATTATCGACGGCCGAGCGCCTCTTTCGCGAGCGGGGCGTGGAGAACGTCTGCATGGCCGAGGTCGCCGAAACGGCCGGGGTGGGCAAGGGGACGCTCTATCGCCGCTTTGCCAATAAAGGCGAACTGTGCCTGTCCCTGATGGACGCCCAGTTGGCCGAATTTCAGGATAGCATGCTGGCCCGTTTCCAAAGCTTGACCGAGCGGGGTGTGCCGTTTCTGGAGCAACTGGCCCAATTTCTGGAGGGTCTGGCCGAATTCACCGAGAACCATTCGCCCCTGTTACTTGAGGTGGCGCGAGCGGGCATGATCCAGGAGCGCGCGCGGATGAATTTACCCCACATCTGGCAGTACATCACCGTGCGCGCCTTGCTTCGTTCGGCCGCCCGCAACGGCGAGCTTGTCGACGATCTGGACCTAGATTACCTGGGGGAGGCTCTGCTGGCTCCATTGCAGGTAGATTACTTCCGTTTCCAGCGGCAGGTGCGCGATTATTCGACGGTTCGGATCGGCGCGGGGCTGCGTTCGATGGTCTACTTGCTGGCCACCTGACTGAGTCTGACCTCTCCGTGCAAAACAGGGTGGAATGACCCCCTCGTACGTGATAGACTAGCCGCTGCGAATCACTTTCAGGGGAGGTCGTCACTCATGAGAGACGTCCACTCAACATCAAACGAAGAAAACACCGCCATTCGCTTCTTCCTGTTGCCCGTTATCGTCATCGTATTGATGCTGTCAGTTGCGGCAATGGCGTCTGCCGGCACGCCGGCTTCTACCGACGCGACGGGTTCCGCCGGCACAGGGCCAGAATACGGGGTGGTCTTTATCAGTTCGGCCGAGGATCGCGCTCCTGGCAGCGGTCGAACTTCTGCTTCTATCGCCCAACAATACCAGGACGGCTTGGCTTCCGGTGCGAGCTGGAACCGTTGGCCGCTATACTGGAACTCCATCGAGTATTTGCCCGACCAGTTCAACTGGTCCACCCAGGACGAGACGATACTGGACGACATCGCCCACGGCCTCAAAACCAACGCTATTCTTTTGGGCACGCCAGGCTTCTACCAAACAGACAGCGATGTGAGGGTTAGTCGCCCGTCGCGTCCCCGGGTAGGCCAACTGAGTCTCGACGCTGCGGAGCGCGCCACGCCTGAAGGTCTCTTCGAGCCGATCTTCGATGACGACACCGACCAGCCCGGCTCCGGCAAGACACCCAATCCCGCCAACAGATGGGCCGTCTTCGTCTGGAAGGCCGTCAATCGGTATAAACCCGGCGGGGAATTGGCCCATATGGATAACTGGCCAAGTGGTGTAGGCGTCACCTATTGGGAGATGTGGAACGAGCCGGACTACGACTCATTTTGGGATGGATCTCTTGAAGATTATGCTCGCTTGCTAAAGGTTGGCTATCTGGTTGCCAAACAGGCCGATCCCAACGCGGTCGTTCTGTTCGGCGGGTTGGCCAACAATACCAAACTCAATTTCTACCGCGATGTTCTGGAAGTCCTAAGCAAGGATCCAATGGCCGGGGCCAATGGTTTCTTTCACGATATTCTGGCGACCCATAGCTACTTCCACACCTGGAAGTCCTGGTACCACGTCTATCGCGCCGTGGGAGCCATGAAGGCTTACGGCCTCGACAAACCCGTCTGGCTCAATGAGTCGGGCGTTCCCGCCTGGGACGACTACCCGGGGCCGGTGTGGGATCCCCATAGCGCCTTGCGCGCTACCACAGCCGAGCAGGCCGACTATATCATTCAGTCCGCCTTCTACGCGCTGTTTGCCGGGGCGGACGCTATCTTTCACTTCCAGCTTTATGATGGCTGCGGCAACCAGCCGGCCGAAACCGACTTCCCGCCGCATAACGGCGAGTTGTGTGATGAGAATGGCCAGTATCAGGGCAAACCGTGCGCGGGTGATGCCAATGGATTATTTAGTAATCCTTCTGACATGAGTTGCTTCACCCAGCATCCGCAGGGTAGCACTTCTCGCCCGATGCTGGCTGCGTTTCAGGTTTTGACCGAATACGTCGTCGGTGTTGAGCCTTACTGGCGCAAGCGAGAAGGCGACCCGAATGCTTGTCCGATGCAGCACACTAATGATAGCATATATTACACGCCGCCACAGGAGTGGGTCGCCTTCTATCGAGAGTCAACCGGGGAGCGCATCCTCGGCTTGTGGACGCTTTGCGATCGTGAGGAGACTGCGATCATCGATGCCACCAGCCCCGACGGCCGCGCCACACTGGTTTTCCCTGACGGACGAGTGCAACCGATCGCCGCTGTAAACGGTCATTACACCATCCAGCTTTCGGCGGCGACCAATCGCAACCCGTTCGTCTCTGAAGATGAAAACGCCATCTTCCCCATCGGCGGCTCGCCGGTCATCCTTATCGAGAATGATGATCGATCGTTGCCGGATCTGCCTGAAAAGTCGTTTCTACCGGTGATACTCGG
>CAYXNH010000083.1:0-11324 GCA_964466135.1 uncultured Ardenticatenaceae bacterium
CCAACGGCGTGGCGGCCATCTTCGGGCCGGGGACGGTGGTGCCGGTGGCGGCGGAGAAGATTTTGGAGGAACTTAATAGACGATTGGGGCATCAATGACCTTAAAAACTCGTGATCTGTAAAAATCCGGTTACTAAAGATTGACGATATGACCACATTGATATATAATGTGGTCATATTATTTGAGGCGAATCTGTTATGACCCAACTAACAGTCGGCATACGCGATCTCAAGGCACAACTAAGCGAATATCTCCGGCAGGTGAAAGCCGGCGAGACTGTGATCATCACTGAACATGGTCGGCCAATTGGACGCATTGTCCCTGAACCTGAGTCGCCCGAAGAACGCATACAGAGACTGCTCGACAGTGGAGAACTGCTTTGGAACGGCGAGCGCCTCCTGGCTTTTGAGCCGGTCGGTAAAAACACCGGCAACCTGCTTGTTTCCGACATCGTATCCGAACTGCGCGAATGAACCTGTATCTCGATACCAGCGCGTTGGTTAAGCTGTATATCCACGAACAGGGAACGGATGAGGTAAATCAGTGGATGGCTCAGGCCGCGTTCACGGCAACCAGCCTGATCACATTGGCCGAAGCCAACGCGGCGCTTGGCCGTGCATCGCGCTTGAAATTCATATCGCAAGAGACAGGAGAAGAGGCGATCCGCCTGTTACGCAAGCAGTGGTTGCATTACCTCAAAACTCCGATTACCGAAAAAACCGTCGGTCGCGCGGCCGAACTGGCCTGGAACCTGGGGTTGCGTGGCTATGATGCTGTTCATCTCGCTTCGGCGGAATTATGGCAGGCGGCTCTGGGGCTGCCGGTCGTCCTGGTAACGTATGATGTGCAATTGGCGGAGGGAGGACAAAGGATTGGAATGGAAGTGTTTCCGCAAAATCAAGTATCTGACCACTAAACCTTCCGCCAACCCAACTCACCCGCGATTATAAGGAACCTATGACCCCCAACACCCAACCATCTACCGCCCTCCCCAACATCCCCTGGGAAGATCGGCCGTCCGGCAACAGCGACGTCGTCTGGCGCTACAGCGGCAACCCGATTATCCCGCGCGACCTCATCCCGTCGTCCAACAGCATCTTCAACAGCGCCGTCGTGCCCTTTGGCGGCAAGTTCGCCGGGGTCTTTCGCTGCGACAACAGGAAGCGCGAGATGCACATCCATCGCGGCTTCAGCGACGACGCCATCAACTGGCGCATCGACCATGATCCCATCGAGTGGCAGGTAGACGATCCCGAATTGGCCGGCTACGAGCATCGCTATGACCCGCGCGTGACCTGGCTGGAGGATCGCTACTACGTGACCTGGTGCAACGGCTACCACGGCCCAACCATCGGCATCGGCTACACCCACGATTTCGAGTCGTTCCACTTCATCGAGAACGCCTACCTGCCGTTCAACCGCAACGGCGTGCTCTTTCCGCGCCGCATCAACGGCAAGTACGTCATGCTGAATCGGCCGAGCGACAACGGCCACACCCCGTTCGGCGACATCTACCTCAGCCAAAGCCACGACATGGTCTACTGGGGCGAACATCGCTACGTGATGGGCACGCGGGGCTGGTGGCAATCGACCAAAATCGGCGCCGGGCCGACGCCTATCGAGACGGCCGAGGGCTGGCTGCTCATCTATCACGGGGTGCTGAATTCGTGCAACGGCTTCGTCTACAGCTTCGGCGCGGCGCTGCTCGACCTCGACCAGCCGTGGCGAGTGCGATATCGCTGCGCGCCCTACCTGCTCTCGCCGCAGACGCTCTACGAATGCGTGGGCGACGTGCCCAACGTAGCCTTCCCCTGTGCCGCGCTCCATGACGAGCCGAGCGGCCGCATCGCCATCTACTACGGCGGCGCGGACACGGTGACGGCGCTGGCCTTCGCGCAGCGGGATGAGTTAATTAAGTATATTAAGGATAACTCCGAGATATAGTGCCGATTTTATAAGTGCGGCTAACCTACAGTCATTGTATGAGCAACAAAAATGATATACTTCTCCTATGGACACATCATTTGTTGCCACGATCGACGAAAAAGGAACAATTCGAGTGCCTGACAACATTAGCGCTCAGTTAGGCCTACTGCCGGGTATGTCACTGGTCGTTGAGCAGGACGAAGGAAACGGGATCAGTTTACGCATTGACCCCGACGAGGCCCGCCTGGTCGATAAGGAAGGTGTGTTGGTGATCGACACCGAACCGCTGGTTGACGTCACTCAATTTATTCACTTGCATCGCTCGGAAAGAATCAGTCAATTACCAGGTGAATCATAGGACGTGAAGCTCCTGTTCGATACCTCCGTACTCGTCGCGGCCATGATACCGCAGCATGATGCTCATGAGCGTGCTTTTTCGTGGTTTCAAAGAATCGTAAAAAATATGGATGAGGGAGCAGTCTCCGCGCACACGATCTATCCAGTAAGGCGCGCGGGCAATCCCAGTCTCGCCCACACCGGGAAGTGATCGCTGGCGGTGATATCGCCCAGGACGCCGGCGTCGATCCGCTCGAAGCCGCGGCTGAACAGGTGATCGGTGGCCGACGGCCGCAGCCCGAAGCGGGTGAAAGTCGGGCCGAGGTCGGCCGTGGCATGCTCCAGCCCCACCGCGGCAAACAGTTCGGCCATGGAGTTGACGCCGCGGCCGGTGACGGTGTTGAAGTCGCCGCCGACGATGACATAGGCCGCGTCATCGGGAATGTCCTTGACGATGGCCGCCACTTGCCCGGCACGCAGGGCGGGCGTCGCGGTGGCGACCTCGATGTGGGTGGAATAGACCAGTACGTCCCGTTCGCCCACATGAACGACGGCCCGCGTCGCCGCGCGCATCTGGCCGGTGATGGGGTGCCGCCCCGGCAGGATGAGCTTGTGGGGGTCGCTGATGGGCCAGCGGGCCAGGATGGCGTTGCCGAAATCGTCGCCGTCCTCGGCTATCGACGCCGGGTAGTAGACGTAGTTGTAGCCCAATTCGCGCGCCAGCAGCTCCACGCCGGGCGGGTCCATCTCTTGCAGCAGGACGATGTCGGCCAGAGGCAGCGGATTGGCGGCGCGCCAGGCGGCGATCGCCCCGGCGATGTCTTCGGCATAGCGCAGGTTGTAGGTGACGACGACCAGCTCGGCCGGGTCCTCCTGATTGTCGGCGGCATAGGCGCCGGAATAGAGTGGCCCGTCGGGGTCGTCGTAGTTGGCCGTCCGGGGGAGCAGCCGGTTGGCGGCCGCCTCCATGCCGGCGGGATTGCCGGAAGCCCAGGCCGCCACCACGCCCGCGCTAACGATCAGCAGCGCCAATAGCGTCATCAGCGGCAGCAACAGGCGACGGCCGCGCGCCATTCTCCAGCGTTCCATCTCAGTTATAGCGCTTCAGCCGGAACGACAGCCAGCCGTGGCGATGGAACCACCAGGCCACGAGCAGGACCATGAACACCGAGCCAACCAGGAGGATGGCGAACATATTGGTCGCATCCTGCCCCGGAATGGTCACATTCATGCCGTAGATCGAGGCGATCAGCGTCGGGATGGTCATGACGATGGTGATCGCCGCCAGGAACTTCATGACCACATTGAGGTTGTTGGAGATGACCGAGGCGAAGGCGTCGGTCGTACCCTCCAGCACCTCCAGCATCGTCTCGGCCATGTGGTAGCCCTGGCGATACTCAATCTGCACGTCCTCGAACAGCTCCATATCCTGATCGTCCCAGTTGAAATAGCTCTTGCCTTGCAAATGCTCCAGCATCTGGTCGTTCCATTGCAGACCGGTCTTGATAAAGACCAGGCTCTTCTCGTAGCTCAGGAACTCCATCATCTCCCTGTTTTCGATGGAGTCCATCAGCCGCACCTCGACGTCCTCCAGCCGCTGGTTGAGGATCTCCAGATAGCGCAGAAACCAGTCGCCGACCACGCCCAGTATGGCCAGCACCAGCCTCCCCGCGCGGCGAGTCATCAGTTCGCGCTCGTCGTAGTTGTAGTTCAGGTCGCGCACGAAATCGACGGAGCGGCTGCACAGGGTGATGAAATGGTCGGGGGTGGCGATCATGGCCATCGGCACGGTGCGGTAGGGCACGCGGGCGTCGGCGCCGAACTCATAGGGCACGCGAACGATGATGAGGTGGATCTCCTTGCGGGAGTCAGTGCGAGCCACCTCGCGCGGGTCGAGCGCGGCTCGCAGGAACGCCGGCGGCACGCCCAGCGCCTCGCGCAGTTGGCTGATCTCCTCCTCGTCGGGGTTCTCCACGTGGATCCAGGTGCCCTTCTGATAGCCGGAAGTCTGCTCCAGCCAGCCGTGATTTTCCTGATAGACGCTGATCATGTCGTTGCCTCGTTGTTCCCATTGGCCAAACGGCCGTGGTATGATTGATGGTGGAGTATACGTGATTCAGGTTGGGTTGGCAGGTTGAGAGTTCGCTACCCCATCCGACAAAATACCCTATAATCCCCCTCATGGAGCCAAACAAAACAGCGGCCGACCGGCCACAGGAGGAACCCCTGACCACGTATAAAACCGCGGCCGAACACCAGGCCGTGCTCGACCTGATCTTTTCCCAGATGCCGGAACGGCAGAACCGCTCGTCGTCGTCGTGGTGGTTTTTCCTGCTCTTCCCCGAAGGGCCGGAGGGCTACGGCCCGCGCCAGCTCATGTTCACCATCGCCGCGCGAACGGGCGGAGAGATCCGCATCGCCGGGGAGCCGCTGCGCGGCATCGATCGCCATCGGACGCTGACCGACGGCATCGACCGCTTCGACGCGATGGCCGTGGGCTGGTATAGCGACGGCCAGGAGGTGCACGAGCAGTACGTCCACCACACCGGCCCGGCCGTGCTCGACCTGCGCGGCGGCACGCTGACTTGCCCCAGCGCGGCCGGCGACGACGCCTGCGTGACTTTCCGCACGCCCGGCACGCAGCCGCTGTCGCTGGCGGCCGACATCTGCGGCCCCGGCGGCGAGGCCCACTTCGAGACATGGGGCGACCTGGACGCGCAAATCTCGTCGCCCGTCGTGTCGATGGACATCGAAACCCCCTTCGGCGGCACGCACTACATCGGCTGGCGACGGCTGCACTTCCGCGGCCGGTTCGACCTGCCCACCGGGACGGAGACGCTGCAAGGCATCGGCTTCTTCCAGCGCGTCTGCCTCAATGTGCCCACCTTCCCGTGGAAATGGATCTGGGCCGCGTTCCCCGACCAGACGGTGTTCACCGCCTACGTGCCCTACCTGGGGCTGAATCTGTTCCGCAAGGGGTACAAGTTCTTCAAAAGCAACCGGCTGGAGCAGGCCACCTGGTCAATCGCCCAGTCAGCGGGCTGGATTCCGCCGGGCGGGGGCGCGCCGGTGCTGTTCAACCGCATGTCGGCCACGCCGGTGCTGGGCCGCGGGCCGCACCCGCAGTTTGAGATCGTCGCCCGCAATGACGCCGGCGACCACATCGCCTTCACCGCCGCCACCTACGGCCTGTCGCGCTTCTTCATCGACCGGCCGATCCTCGGCGGGCTGCTGGAGTCGCACTGGAACTACAACGAGTATCTGTTCCGCATGGACGGGTTGCGCGGGTCGATCGGTGGCCGGGAGATCAGCCGCGAGCGCAACGGGCAGGCGTATGGCAGCCTGGAGTATACGTATGGGCTAGGCTTGTAGAATGACGAATGACGAATGACGAATGACGAATTAGGAATTAGGAATTAGGAATTAGGAATCGCCGACTGCGGCTACTCTCTGAACAGGCCCGAGAACAGCGCGCCGAGGCCGCCGATGATCAGGAAGACCGGCCAGATGGTGCCCCAGTTCAGGCCCAGCAGGAAGATGACGGCCACTGTGGTGATGATCAGCGCGCCGATGAGCGAGCCGAACGCCTCGCGGTTCATGCCGCCCTTGCGACGGACCGAGCTTAGGAAGCTGCCGAACGCGCCCATGGCGGGGATGAAGATGAACAGCGCCCACCAGTTATTCAATTGAAAACCGGTGAATTTGCTCAGCAGGAGAAGCACGCCGACGATGATCAGCACCAGACCGAAGCCCCACGAGCCGGAGTGGCCGCCACAGGCCATATCTCCGCCGTCCACGATATGGGGCGAACCGGCTTTCGCCGGCTGAAGCGCGCCGTCGTCGGCCATCCGGAAAGCGGCCTCATCGATCCGCGGTTCCTTTTCCTTCAACTTCTTGATGTGATCTTCCATGATGTTCAACCTCCACCTCTCTATACGCATGAGAGGATCATGAGTTGCAGCGTCTCGTCATCTCCTGACGGCGGCGTTTACCGGCCGTCCCAGCGCTTGTGCTCGACCATCATGCAGGCGTCCTGCACGACATCCAGCCCGGCGGCCGCTGCTTTTTGCGCCGCCTCCTCGTTTTCGATGCCTTCCTGCATCCACACCGACCGGGCGCCGATGGCGATGGCCTGGTCGACGAACGGCGGCACGTTCTCGCTGCGCTGGAAGATGAGCACCTCGTCGACCGGCGCGGGCACGTCGGCCAGCGTGGCGTAGGCCGGGTCGCCGTCCAGCCCCTCGCTCAGGGTGGGGTTGACGGCATGGATGGTGTAGCCCTGGCCCTTGAGATAGGCCGGAACGTAATAGCCCGCGCGGTGTTCCTTGGAAGAGAAGCCGACGACGGCGATGGTTTTGGTCTCGCGCAGGATTTTCTCGATCGGTTGATTTTCGTTCATTCTGGTCTCCCGGTGATGGTAATGGGAGTGTGCCGCAATCGGCCGAATGAGGCAAAAGAAACCGGCGCTATTCATTGCCAAACGGACGCGCTTGGCATAAACTAGCCATAGCCACACTGACGCGACCTTCTTTTCCAACTTTCCACAGGAGTAATAGATATGCAAAACTTTGGCGCTTACGTAAGTGAATACGGCGTCGAGAATCACGGCATTAAGAATCCCGGCACCGTCTACTGGAACCTGACCACTCCCATGCTGTACGAACAGGTCACCCGTCGCAACGAGGGGCGCATCGCCCATCTCGGGCCGCTGGTCGTCCAGACCGGCAGCCACACCGGCCGCTCGCCCAACGACAAGTTCGTCGTGAAGGAGCCGAGCAGCGAGGCCGACATCTGGTGGGGCAAGGTCAACCGCCCGTTCACCCCGGAGCATTTCGACTACCTCTACCGCAAGATGGTGGCCTATACCCAAAACCGCGACATCTTCGTCTTCGACGGCTACGTCGGCGGCGACCCCGAGTACCGCATGCCGGTGCGCATCATCACCGAATACGCCTGGCATAACCTGTTCGCGCGCAACATGTTCGTTCGCGAGCTGGACCCGGAGAAACTGCGCAAGCACGTGCCCCAATTCACGGTGATCGACATGCCCAAGCTGCAGGCCGAGCCGGAGTTTGACGGCACCAATAGCCAAACCTTCATCATCGTCGATTTCGGCCGTCGCCTCGTCCTCATCGGCGGCACCGAGTACGCGGGCGAGATCAAGAAGAGCATCTTCACGGCCATGAACTACTACATGCCCAAGCGCGGCGTCCTGCCCATGCATTGCAGCGCCAACTTCGGTGAGACCCGCGACGATGCGGCCCTGTTCTTCGGGCTGAGCGGCACGGGCAAGACGACCTTGAGCAGCGACCCCCGCCGCACCCTGGTCGGCGACGACGAGCACGGCTGGAGCGACAACGGCGTCTTCAACTTCGAGGGCGGCTGCTACGCCAAGGTCATTCGGCTGAGCGCCACGGGCGAGCCGGAGATCTATGAGACCACGCGCAAGTTCGGCACCATCCTGGAAAACGTGGTCATGGACAGCGACAACCGGCGGGTCGACCTCGATGACGGCACGCTGACCGAGAACACGCGCTCCAGCTATCCGATCACCCACATCCCCAACGCGGTCTACGACGGCTTGTCCGGGCACCCGAAGCACGTCTTCTTCCTGGCCGCCGATGCCTTCGGCGTGCTGCCGCCCATCTCCCGGCTGACCAACGAGCAGGCGATGTACCACTTCCTGAGCGGCTACACGGCCAAGGTGGCCGGCACCGAGCGCGGCGTCACCGAGCCGCAGCCCAACTTCAGCGCCTGCTTTGGCGCGCCGTTCCTGCCGCAGCATCCCGGCGTCTATGCCAAAATGCTGGGCGAGAAGCTGGCGCAGCACGGCTCCAAGGTGTGGCTGGTCAACACCGGCTGGACCGGCGGCCCCTATGGCGTGGGCAGTCGCATGAAGCTGGCCTACACCCGGCGCACCATCCAGGCCGCCCTCGAAGGCGAGCTGGACGACGTGGCCTTCGTGACCGAGCCGTTCTTCGGATTTGCCGTGCCCAGCCACGTGCCCGACGTGCCCGACGAGATTCTGCTGCCGCGCAACACCTGGTCCGACAAGGCCGCCTATGACGCCCAGGCGACCAAGCTGGTGGGCATGTTCAAGGAGAACTTCAAGCAATTCGAGGATGTGGCGGGCGCGACGATCACCGCCGCCGGGCCGAGATAGTTTTCAGTCGTTTGATTTGGGAAATAACAATGGCCCGGATACCGTGTGGTATCCGGGCCATTTTTCATTGGGGGGCGGCCAAATGGCAACAGCCGGCGGCCGCCTGCCATCATCCGTTAATCCAGAAACTTGCCCCGCAGATAAGCCATATACGGCTCGATCGACAGCGGCCCGCCGGTGACGCGCTCGATGAGCTGGTTGGGCGTGTACTTGGAGCCGTGGCGGTAGATGTTGAGCCGCAGCCAGTCGTGGAGCGTGCCGAACTCGCCGCGGCCGATCTCCGACGGGATCTCCGGGTGGGTCAGCAACGCCTGCCGGTAGAACGCCGCCGACAGGATATTGCCCAGCGTGTAGCCCTGGAACGCGCCGCCGATCATCCCGCCGAACCAGTGGACATCCTGCAGCACGCCATTGGTGTCGTCGGGCGAGGAGACGCCCAGGTCGGACTCATAGCGCGAGCGCCAGGCGTCGGGCAGGTCGGCCACTTCCAGCGAGCCTTCCAGCATGGCCATCTCCAGGTCGAAGCGGATCATCACGTGCAGGTCATAGGTCATCTGGTCAGCCTCGGTGCGGATGAGCGAGGGCTGGACCTTGTTGATGGCCCCGTAGAAGGTGTCGAGGCTCACATCGCCCAGCTGCTGCGGGAACATCTCCTGCAGTTGGGGATAGAAATAGCCCCAGAAGACGCGGCTGCGGCCGACGACGTTCTCCCACAGACGGGATTGACTCTCATGAACCCCGGCCGACACGCCACCGCCCAGCGGCGTGGCCTCATAGCTCATATCGATGCCCTGCTCATACATGGCGTGGCCGGACTCGTGGATGGTGCTGAACAGGCTGTTGGCCAGGAAGTCGGGCTGGAAGCGGGTGGTGATGCGCACGTCGCCCAGCGAGAACTTGGTCATGAACGGGTGGTGGGTCTTGTCCTGCCGCCCGCGCTGGAAATCATAGCCCAGCCGCGTGATGACCTTCTCGCCGAAAGCCCGTTGCAGCTCCTCGGGGTAAAGCTGGTGCAGGCAGCTGTCATCGGCCGTCGGCCGCTCCATCACCTCGCGCAGCAGCGGCACCAGCGCGGCCCGCAGGTCAGCGAAGACCATGCGGATATCCTCGGCCTTCATTCCCTCGTCGGCGAAGTCGATGAGCGGGTCGGCGATGTGGTCGCGGTCGGGGAAGCACTCGGCCAGCCGGCGGCTGAGGTCGAGCGACTTCTCCAGCATCGGCCGCACGGCGGCGAAGTCGTTGGCCGGGCGGGCGACCGTCCAGGCCTGATAGGAGGCGGCCCCGTGGGCGAAGAACTCGGCCATGAGCGCCGACGGGACGAGGGTCATGCGGTCGTAGCCGCGCCGCGCCACGCGCAGGTAGGCGGCGTCGTCGCTGTCAGGGTCGAGGCCCTCGCGATACGGTTCGAGGTCGTCCAGCAGGCGGCCGATCTCGGGGTCGGTGTGCATCTCGTGCGACAGGCGGCCGACGAGGGCCATTTGCCGGCCGCGGGCGGGCGCGCCGCCGGGGGGCATGTAGGTGGCCTGGTCCCAGTTCAGGACCGCGGCCACGCTGCCCAAATCTTCCACCTCACTGAGGCGTCGTTTCAATTCAGCCAGTTTCTTTTCCATGATTCTCCCGATCTGTGTCTAGGTGGAAACCATTAGCCCCGTGGTTGCGGGGGTCAGCCCCGCGTTTGGCGCAGGGTCTCGGACAGTAAAAACCGCAGGGCCAGCGGAAAACGCCGCGCCCAGGAGGACTCGTTATGGGTGGCCCACTTCTCTTCCACGTGGAGCAGGTCGCGCAGGGGGCGATACCCCTTTTTCACCAGAATGCCTTTCATGCGGCGGACGCTGGCGTAGTAACGACGGGAGGCGGCGGCGCGATGGAGGCGGCCGCTGTTGGCGCTCTCGCCCAACTCGCGCGTGCCTGCGTCGAGGTACAACTTGCCGGGATGATAGGCGGCCGATTCGATATACGGGTAAATAGCCCCGCCGGCGAACCACAGCGACGGACTCATGACCCCCGCGAAGCCGAAGACGGCCGGAAAGCGAAAGAAGGCGTAGAGGCTGATCAGCCCGCCCATCGACGAGCCGAGGATGCCGGTGTGGTGGCGGTCGGCCAGGGTGCGAAAGTCGTGGTCGATTTGCGGCTTCAGCGTTTGGGTGACAAAGCGGAGGTAGTCGTCGCCGCGGCCGCCGCCCAGCCGCCGGTCGCGGAACGGGGTGTACTCGTCGACGCGGTGGATGCCCGTGTTGGGGATGCCGACGATGATCGCCTCCACCCCTTCCTCGCGGGCCATCGTCTCCATCGTCTCGTCGACGTGCCACTCCCCGGCATAGCTGTTGTCGTTATCGAACAGATTCTGCCCGTCCTGCATGTAGATGACGGGATAGCGACGGTCGGATTGGTGGTAGGACGGCGGCAGATAGACGGCGATGTCGCGCTTGTTATCAAGTTGGGGGCTGTAGACCGCCGGGGCGATGCGAATCGATCCGCTGATCCGATGGCCCGGCTCCCCCGCGTAATAGGCCCTGTAATCCTGCCATTCAACGGTCGGCTGCATCACAGGGGCTTCGTTGGCTCTTATACTCATACGGTAACAGGCGGCCGGATTATTCAGCGAATCCAGGCCGCGTATCCCTTATTTTCCTAATTTTCGGCCGAAATGTCCAGTGATCGGACGTGTTGTTCAGGGCAATCACATGAAGGATATTGGGACGCGGATGAACGCGGATATTCGCCGATTTATTGCCGAATCGGCCAGACTGCCGTCCCGGCCGTCGTCCGCAACCACCTCGCCCCGCGCCTCCATATAGTCGTTCAACCACCGCCGAGGGGCCGATTGTGTGACTGGTCGCGACCTGCCCCCCATAACCGGGGGATCGATCAATCCGGCCAAATGTATTAGCAGAATTAT
>CAYXNH010000084.1:0-9192 GCA_964466135.1 uncultured Ardenticatenaceae bacterium
CTGTGGATAGCCGGTCGGTTCGGCGACGATGGCCAGGACCTTGTCGGTGACCGGGTCAGTGGCCGGAGGCTGTTCGACGACTGCCGCAGGGATGGGGCTACTTTCAATGATTTGTGGTGGCTCGCTGACGGGTTGAGCCGTTGGCTTCGCCGGTTCAGTGACAGATACCGCTTCGATGACGGGTCGGGGTGGTTCCACGGCGGCATGGCCATTGCCTGGCATTTGTTGGGCGGCAACACGAGCCGGCGGTTGGCGGTCGACGATCGGCGTGATCATCCGCGCCGGCAACTCAACTGCCGCCATTTCGCCGCCGGTTGCGGCCCGAATCGTCGGACCTGTGCCCGGCTGCCAGCGGTTTGGCATCGGCGGGCGGGGGGGCGCGCCTTGGGCGACGACGCGCAGGGTGCGCTTGACGATCTCGGTTTCGGCCGTGTCGTAGCCACTGACGTCGGCCAGCCAGCGACGGTACATGGGCGGGTTGTCGACTCGATCGAGGCTGCCTGGGATGCGCCGGGTGAAAGTTAGTGAGATCTGTGAGCCGAACCCGGCCGCCAGATGAATGGCGTACTGCACGGGATAACGGCCGCCGCGGCTCAGGTTGAGCGGTCCCAGCTCCGGATCGACTTCGCGGAAGTTGGGCACAGGCGGAACGATGCCGTATTCCAGGATTTTGACGGCGATCACGTCTTCGACGCCGACGCCCATCGGGTGACCGGTGAAGCCCTTTGTGTTAGCCATGATGATGCTGTTGGCCGCTTCGCCAAAGGTGTGGCGCAGGGCCATGACCTCGGCTGAGGCGCTGCCGCCGCGAGCGGGCGTGTAGGTCTCGTGGGACATGAAGACGGTCTGCGGGGCGATGGCATGACGGTTCAGGCCAAAGCGTCGCTCGGCGGCGGTGACCAGACTGTTCATCACCATGCCGATGTGGGACACATCCAGCCGCGTGCCGTGGAAGGCGCTGTTGTTCGTCTCGCTGCTCAGCAGCTCGACGATGCCGCGCATGCCGCGCTCGCGGACGGCGTCTTCGCTCTCGACAACCAGAGCGCACGCGCCCATGCCCATGATCGTGCCGTGCCGCCGTTTGTCGAAGGGCAGGGCGGCTTCGGCCACCTGATCCTTCGTCGTTACCGCGCCAACGGCCAGGAAACCCGCGCCGACCCATTCCATCAAATTGTCGCCGGTTACATTATCGGCGCCGATGACGACGACGCGACGGCAGCGGCCGCTGTGGATCCAGTCCTCGGCGATGGCGATGCCCTGAGCGGTGCTGGCGCAGGCGGCGTTCACTTGGGTGTTGGGGCCGCGGGCGCCGATGTATTGGGCGAACTGGCTATGACCCATGGCCAGGATGCGGAACAGGAAGCGACGATCGAAAGTATAGGGTTCGCGCTCCAATTGGTCGCGCAACTCGTCGATGCGCCGGTTGATCTCGTTTTGAGCCGCCAGATCGGATGCGTAGTTGCGCAGATCCTCCAGCATTTCCAATTGCTGGATGCGATTGGTGTAGGTGTAATACCGCTTGAACTCATCGGCGAAGCGGTCGCCGCCGGGGAAGGCGCTGGCAAAAATCACGCCGGTGTCGTCGCGCAGGGCTTCGGGCAGCATCCAGCGTTCGGGCAGATACTTGCCGGTGCTGGTGCGCTTGTAGGTCTGCACCAGCGGAATGCCCGCCTCGCGCAGGGCGTCGATTCCCGCGGCCATCGCCAGTTGGGTGGTGATGTCGAGGGCCTCGATCAAATCGTTCGGCACGCCGTATTCCTCTGCAAGATCGAACAATCCGGGACGGCCGGCCAGCTTGATGACCTCGGTCGGGTCGCCGATCGTTTCGAAGCGGCCGCTGCCGTCCTCTCCCTTGACCAATCGGGTAATTCGCTTGTTGACGATCAGGTTGCGGAAGCGTTCCGGGATCAGATCGACGAACTGCTCGCCGCGCAGGATGCGCATGGCGTTGTCGGGATCCATGACCGGCTTGTCGGCTCCGGGCAGGCCCAGGCCGGTGCCGCTGATGACGATCGAGCCGAGAGGTGTCTCGTTGCGATCGTAGACATGCCGGCCGTTGGCCTGACTGGATGCTTGCAAGGATTGGGCTACAAGCTGAGCCAGGGCGTCGAGAGACGGTACGACGGGCGTCATGGCAGGCACTGAGGGTTGTGTGTTGTCGTTCATAGCACTCTTGTTTTCCGGCATTGCAATCGAAGGTGCCGGAGCAGTTAACTCAATAGGTGTCGGCCGGGCGTCCATCGCCGGTCGCGGCTGGTTGGCGGCTTCCTCGGCCCCGAATCCGGCCGCGTAAAGCCCGCACAACGCCTGATTGAACGTCGGCAATTCGCCGCCCTTGGGATGGTTGGTCATGAGGGCGACAACATCCTCGCGGTCGCCGAAGACGTCCTTGACGAAACCGCGCAGGGCGCGCTTCGGGCCGACCTCGACGAAGACGCGGACGCCCGCGTTGTGCATTGTCTGGAGACCCTTCACCCATTGCACCGGAGAGGCGATCTGCTTTTCCAGCAAATCCTTGATCTCATTCTCGCTTGCCGGGTAAAAACCACCGGTGACGTTGGCGACAAGGGGCAGTCGTGGCGGAGCGATGTGCATCCGGTCGAGCATCTTGCGCAGTGGCGTGCTGGCCGGGGCTACGATGCGAGTGTGGAAGGCGTGGCTGACCGGCAGTTGCATGGCCTGGTAGCCGCGCTCCTGGAAGAGCTTGATGGCCGCTTCAACGGCCAGGCTCTCGCCGCCGATGACGGCCTGGCTGGTGCTGTTGATGTTGGCCGGGACAACGTACCCGTCGATCTCCTTGAGGGTCGCCTCGACGACCTCGAAAGGAGCCAGCACGGCGGCCATCCAGCCATTGTCGTCTACCTTCACCTTGGACATCTCGCGGCCGCGTCCGGCGGCCGCCTCCAGCGCCTCGGCGAAGGGCAGGACGCCCGCCGCAACCAAGGCGCCATACTCGCCCAGTGAGTGCCCCATGACCATGTCCGGCTCAAAGCCGTAATCGGCCAGGAGGCGACGGAGGGCCTCGTCGAGAGTCAGCATGGCCGGTTGGGTGATCTCCGTCTGCATCAGGTCGAAGTTGGCCTGGCTGACGGCGGCCTTGTCGGCGGCATCGACGAACAAATAGGAGGTCAGCGGCTTACCCAGGATGGGCTGCATGATAGCATCAGCCTCGTCGAGCGTGGCCTGAACCGTGGGCGACACGGCGGCCAGGTCGCGACCCATATTGACGTATTGGCTGCCCTGACCGGGGAAGAGGAAGGCCAGCTTGCCCGGCTTGGGGCCGCGGCCGCGGAAGATGCCCTGGGCTTCCATCGCTTTCCAGGCCTGGGTTGTATCGAAACCCATCACCTTGCGCGCTTTTTGCAGCCGGTCGAGCAGTTCTTCATGGTCGCCGAAGTCGACGGCCAGTCGCTCTTTGGCGCGGATGTCGACCGGCCGGGGCAACGCAAGTGGCGGGGTCCAGCCCGCTTCGACGCGAAGGAGCAGTTCGTCGAGTTTGTTTTTCAACTCATCGGGCGAGTTGGCTCCCAACGCCATAATGCCGCGAATGGGAGCGATGAGTTCGGGGTTTCCCGCCTGCTTGACCGTATTGATGCCGCTCTGTTCCCCCGTCGTGGTGCCGACCGACGCGCCCGCGAATTGCCGCGGCCGTTGGGTCAGCATCCCCGGCACATGCTCCTCGAGCACCAGATGGAAGTTCGTCCCGCCGAAGCCGTAGGCGCTGACGCCCGCGCGGCGCGGCGTGCCGTTGCTCTTTGTCCACTCTTGCGCGTCGTGGAGCGGATAGAAAGGTGTGGTCGTGAAATCGATGTTGGGATTGGTGGGGTTGGCATGGAGGGTGGGCGGCAATATCTTGTGATGGAGGGCCATGGCGGCTTTCATCAGGCCGGCCGCGCCCGCCCCCGCCTTCAGGTGACCGATGTTGCTCTTGGCCGAGCCGAGGCCGATGCTGCCGCGGGCCGCGCCGCTGAACATTTGGGCAAGGCTCTCGACTTCAACGACGTCGCCGACGCGGGTGCTGGTGCCGTGGGCTTCAACGAGAGTGGCCGTGGCCGGATCAAGCCCGGCGGCTTCCCAGGCGCGCTGCACGGCGAGCTGCTGGCCGATAGGGTTCGGCGCGGTGATGCCCTTGCCCTTGCCGTCGCTGCTGCCGGCCACGCCGCGGATGACGGCGTAGATCTTGTCGCCGGCGCGCTCGGCATCGGACAGACGCTTCAGGAGGAACGCACCCGCCCCTTCGCCCATGACAAAGCCGTCCGCGCCGTCGCCGAACGGCCGCGTGCCGGTGGCGCTCAACGCGCCGATCTTGCAAAACTTGACGTAGGTCGTCGCGCCCATGTTGCGGTCGACGCCGCCGGTGATGACGGCATCCACCTTGTATTCGTTTAGCATCTGGATGGCCGCTTCAACGGCGGCGAAACTGCTGGCGCAGGCGGCGTCGGTGATGAAGTTCGGCCCGCGCAGGTTGAGCATGTTGGCCACGCGCCCGGAGACGATGTTGGGCAGTTCGCCGGGCATCGAGTCCTCGGTGATGGGCGGCACGTCCTGGTCGAGCGCGGCGTGGAACTGTTCGATGAGCGCTTCCTGGGTTGCCGGAGAGAGCCTGGCAAACTCAGGCGTGCTACGCAGCCAGCGGACATATTCCGGGAAGACGATGCGCTGCGAGGTGACGTAGTGTAGCTCGCCGCCCATGGCCGTGCCCAGGATGACGCCGGTTCGCTCGGTGTCGAGCGGCCGGTCGGGATAGCCATAATCGGCCAGCGCGTCGGCGGCGATGGTGACGGCCCACTGTTGGCCTTCATCCATCGACGCGGCCACTTTGGGCGGCATACGGAAGCGTTTCCAGTCAAACTCATAGCCTCGCACCCAACCGCCGATCTTGCTATAGGTCTTGTCCGGGGCCTTGGGGTCGGAATCGTAGTAATCGGCGATACTCCACCGCTCCGGCGGTGTTTCGGTGATGCTGTAGCGCTTGCCGACGATGTTGTTCCAGAACGCGGTGGCGCTTGGCGCGTCGGGCAGGATGGCTCCCACTCCGACGATGGCAATTGCGCGATCTGTTGAATCCATGATTATTATTCCTTCAGGATGAAATACATCCGTAGGTTTCGCAGATTGAACGGGCATGACCGCGCAATCTGTGAAACCTGCAATAGCTCCATTAGCTAAAAGCGCGATTTAAATGGTCGCGCGCGAAGTTCATATCGTCGATCTGCCCAACCTGGGCGGCATAGATGCCGGGCAGGTTGAGCGAGCCGGCCAGGTTCGGGTCAGTTTGGCCCGCGCCGATGGCCCATTGCAATCCGTCGGCGGCGACCTTGAGCGCGGCGTTGCGGCCGTGGATGCGGGCCAGCGCCTGTCGGGTCGCCACATCGAGATGGATGGCTTCTGTCGGATGGGTGGCAACCCGCTCGGCGAAGACGGCCGCCGTCTCGGCCCAGGCGATCAACTCGCCAAAGCGGAACAGCACATGCTGGTTGCGCGTCAGGCGATCGATCCGGGCGCGTTCCAGAATGACAGCCAGAGCGCGCATCGCCAGTGCGGCAAAGTTGGCGCCGTTCTCCGGCTCGGCGGCATGGAGCTTGTCCAGTCGCGCCGCCCAGTCGTTGTAGAATGCCCCTTGGGTCTTCAAGTGTTGCTGCCAGCGGTCGCGGGCGATGGTCCACTCCATGATCTCCGAGGTGCCCTCGTAGATGCAGGTGATGCGGACGTCGCGCTTGATCTTCTCGACCATGTATTCCTTGGTGTAGCCGTAGCCGCCAAGGGCCTGGATGGCATCCTCGGCCGCCTTGTTGCCCGATTCAGTGGCCATGTACTTGGCTACTGCTCCCTCGGTCTGCAACCCTTCTTCGCCGCTGTCCAGTCGTTCGGCCACCCATTCAATATAGGTGCGGGCGGCTTCGAGGCGGGCAGCGTTGGGGACGATGAGCTTGTGGGTGTAGCCCTGCTTCTCGCTGAGGGGCGCGCCGCCCTGGATTCGTTCGTGGGAGTAGCGGATGGCGCGACGCAGTGCTTCCCAGCCCGCGCCGAGACCGAACGCGCCGACCATCAGCCGGGTGTAGCCGAAGACAGCCTGCGCCTGAGCCAGGCCTTGCCCTTCGACGCCGCCGATGAGTCGCTCGGCGGGGACGTAGACGTCCTCAAGGAAGAGGGCGGCCGTATTGCTGGCGCGAATGCCGTGCTTGTCCTCGCCCTTGCCGTGGCCGAGGCCTTCAGCGCCCCGCTCGACGACGAACCAGGATGGTCCGCCGGGAGCCAGGGCGAGAATGGTGTACAGGTCGGCCACGCCACCGTTGCTGATCCATTGCTTGCGGCCGGTGATCTTGTAGCCGATGACGCTGCCGTTTTCCTCAACGGGCACGGCTTTGGTGGTCATAGCTGCCAGGTCGCTGCCTGCCTGCGGCTCGGTCGCGCCGTAGGCCATCAGCAACGCCTCATCGGCGATGCGGCCCATCCAGTGCGCTTTCTGCTCCGGCGTGCCGCCGACGCGGATCGGGTCGGAGCCGAGGAACGTCGCCAGGACGCCTGTGGCGATGCCCAAATCGATAGCGGCCATCAACTCGGAGACGCGATAGATATCATACGCGCCACCGCCGAGACCGTTGAACTCTTCGGGGATGAACAGGAGATGCAGGCCCAGTTGCGTCGGGTCATACAGCTCTTTGAGGACCTCTTCAGGGAAGCGGTCTTCGTGGTCGAGTTGCAGCAAATAATCGGTCGTCAGCTTACGCTCGGCATATTTCCGCAGCGTATCCAAAATCATATCGCGGGTTTCGCTGTCCAAACCTGCACCAGTCATCGTTTTCTCCTACAGAAAGGGTCTGGGCAACGCATCACGAACCCACGCGGCGGCTAATGGGATTGCCGCCGACGATCAGACGCGAATATCGGGTTGTTCTGCGTTCCTGGACTACATTCTAAAGGAGAGGGCTTATTGCTCTTAGTGACAAATGTAATGGGATTTAAAGGCAAAAGGCATAATGCAGTGAGTCAAACAGGAGAGGGGCTGACTCTATGCGGGGAGGCTTATGTTTCAATAATCCTGACCTCATAAAGACGCATTCTTTGATCGTGAGTAACGATGGTCAGGCGCTCCTCCTGGGCTTGAGCGATGAGCATTCGATCAAACGGGTCTTTATGGTGTGGCGGTAAGCTCTCGACTGCCAGGGCGTGTTCGGTTGTGATATTGAGTGGTGTGAAGCGGTGTAATCTAAGCTCCTCAAGATAGTCGCTGGAAGGGATTTTCAGTTTGCCGATCCCGCGCTTTATCGAGATCTCCCACGCGGTAGCCGAACTGACATATACGATATTTCGACCGTCCAGGATAGCGGCTCTCGCGGCTGGTGAAAGGTTGGGAGCGTCATCGACGGCCCACAGGAAGACGTGGGTATCAAGCAGGAGATTCATCTTCGCTCTCCTCGTCCGTAAATTGGCGCAGTATATCCTCCGGCAAATCGTCAAAATCTTCCGCGACCCAAATCTGACCCCGCCAATTGCCGGCGCCTAACCGGCGCGGACTTGATTCGAAGTCATAAGGAATTAGCTTAACGATCGGCTTGCCCGCCTTGCCGATGATCACCTCTTCACCTTTCAGTGCCTTTTCGATCAATTTCGACAGGCTGGCCTTTGCCTCAGAAATGTTCGTGATTTGCATAGTCTTCACTTTGAATGGCAGTATGCCGTTATTATAGTCTGGTCTGGTCTGGTCTGCAAGCATTGGGATAAAAAACGCCCGACATAGAGCCGAGCGCAGGGATACGCAATGCCCCCGACAGGACTCGAACCTGTGCACCTGGCTTCGGAGGCCAGCGCTCTATCCTCTGAGCTACGGGGGCGAATCGTTCAAATTGTCCCACAGGCGGGGAAGCCTGTCAATTTCGACCGCCGTCCCGTAATCGTGGCTATCCTCCAAACGGTATCGCGATAGCCACCAGCAGCACGCCGACAGCGACCAGTAAAAGCCCGGTCTTCACTGGGTTTGTGCCCGTATACTTGCCCCATTCATAACCGGAATAGAACAACACGGCGAATGAGATCACATTGGAGACGCGAATCGCCAGGTTGTGGTCGTTGCGGAAAAGAATGAACGGGGCGAGGGACGGCAAGACAGCCAGGATAGCGACCAGCACCGAAGCCAGCCCCCCGGTCAGGTCTTCACGTTTTAGGCGAACCGGTTGCGGGTCGCCATCGTGCAGATGCTCCAGGATCTCCTTGTAGAGAGACTGCCTCTGATCCTCGCTGGTGATGGGCTCCAGGATGAAATCGAGTTCATCCGCGATGGCTTCTATCGCTTCGGCATGAGAATCGGCCGATTCAATATATAGAAGTATGCGGTGCTTTTCGCCGCGCTCGAACACCTCGGTCAACACATAGACGATGCCATCGATGACGCCCCAGGCCAGTATGGCCAGTGACGCGCCGACCAGCAGTTCGTTGATGTACTCGGATGAGACAACTTCACCGGGCGCGAGGTGGAATAGTCGGAATGCCAACGTAAAGGTCAGGAGGACCAGGATGCTGTAGATGGTTTCGGCCAGCCGGTCAATAGGGTCGAGCAGGTGGGCCAGAAAGCCCTCCTGTGGCTTGTCCGGTTTGGGGCGATGTCGCGTACGATTTACTCGTCTGGCGCCCATGATTATTCTGCCGGGAAAATTGAAATGGTATGGAGATACAATCCGGCCGAGCACCAATGATTGGTGGCAGTGATGGTGTCGAGGGCGATGAGAGAATCATATATCATGGTTGGGTAAATCCGGTATAACGCGACGATTGCCGGCGCGAACTCTTTAATTATACCAACACGGTCGCTGCCGGGAACAGAAGCCGCATTTCCGGTTCGGATTGGATATAATCGGGTCGTGTGTTAGAGTTTGCAGGAGAACATCTTTGAGGGAGGGCCGAGATTTGAAGAAGACAGTTAACCCGCGTGTGAAGAAGAAAAAATATATATCGACCGGCCATTTGCCACCCACTAAAGCCGTGCAGACAGTGGTGGATGAGGCTTACGCGCTCTATAAAGATAACGACGAAGGCCAAAACGCATCCCATTATCCTGCGCTGGCTCGTGTATCGCGCAATCTCTTCGGCATTTGCCTGGTCAATACCCATGGTGAAGTGACGTCGGCCGGTGATGTCGACCATGAGTTCACTATCATGAGCGTGTCCAAGCCGTTCACGTTCGGCCTGGTTTGC
>CAYXNH010000084.1:9292-11282 GCA_964466135.1 uncultured Ardenticatenaceae bacterium
ACCAACCACCGCAATCGAGCCATCGCGCGGATAATGTATGAGTACGGCCGGCTCTACTTCGACCCGGTTGAGGCGGCGGACATCTATACTCGGCAGTGTTCTCTCAGCGTCTCCGCCAGAGATTTGGCGATCATGGCGACCACACTGGCCAACGGTGGCATCAACCCGGTGACGGGCGAGCAGGTGCTCGATGCGGCTCATTGTCGCCGCGTGTTGGCCGTGATGACCACGGCCGGCATGTATGAGACCACCGGCGATTGGGAATTCGATGTCGGACTGCCGGGCAAGAGCGGCGTCAGCGGAGGGATCATCACTGTCTCGCCGGGTAAGGGCGGCATGGGGGTTTTCGCCCCGCCGCTGGATTCGGCCGGCAATAGCGTGAAGGGTCAACTGGTGGCCAGGTTTCTGTCGGACTACCTGGGCATGAATGTCTTCGCCTCCGCGCCTGAACCACAATAACAAACGGGAGCCGGTTGGAAGGCTCCCGTTTAATTTTTGTCTATATGCAGGCCGGTAGGTCCTAGGCGGGTTTCTTTCGAGACCGCCGTCTGGGCTTTGGCGCCGGCTCCTCGGGAGGCTCGTCGCCAAACGAATAATCCGGCAGACCCATGGCCGGGAAGATCGCCAGCAACGCCAGCGCACTCAGTATCAGGAACGACGCCCGGAGCGCTCGTAGCCGGGCCGTTTCATTGATCTGCACGGCCTGGGCGGCTTGCTCAGGGGTGGCTGTCGTCTGGGCCATAACCTCGTCCAGATGGTCATTGGAGACGAAGTTGACGGCATCCAGGTTGACCTGGCGCACCAGATTGCGCGGGAGGGATGACTGGTCGATGCTGCTCATCACGAACATGCTCAGCAGGCTGACGGCCACCACGCCGGCGAACGCGGTTCCCAACGCCGTCGAGAGGTTATTGGCCACACCGCGCAGGGCGCCGACGTCCCCGGCTAATGACTTGGGGGCCGAAGTGACCATGACGTTGAAGAGCAAGGTCAGCAACGAACCTTCGCCGAGGCCAACCATGACCAGCCCGAAGATGACCATCGCCGTACCCCAATTGTTGCCGACGACGAAGGAGAGCAAGGCCAGGCCTACAGCAACCAACGTAAAGGCGACAACGGCGATGCGGCGCGGCGTGAACCGATCATAGAAGCGAACGATGAATATTGCCGAGGTAGCGATGGCCAACGTGTAGGGGACGACGGCGATCGCGGTTTGCATCGTCGTCCGGCCCTGGACGATCTGGATAAAGAGCGGGATCAGGAAGTTCACCGCCGGGCCAAGCGCGCCGATGATGAGCAGGGAGACGATCGTCGCCCGTTCCTTGGGGGAGTCGAGGACCTCGAGTGAAAGGAGTGGCTCGCGCCCCAGTTCCGCGCGCTGGTGGGACCAGGCAAAGAACGCCTGGAACAACATCAGCCCGCCGACCAGGAATAACAGAGCCGGCGAAAGTCCCACCAGATTGAACGGAGCGTTTGTGGTAGCCAGAACGATGCCCCACGAATTGAGATTGTTGAAGCCAAAGCTGATAAGGATCACAGCGATGGCCGACAATATCACGCCGATGCCGTCGATCTTGACCCCGCTCTGCCGGGGCACGGGTTTCAACCGGAAACTGAGCAGGAAGACGATGATGGAGATGAAGGTCAGCATGGCGAATGAGTAGCGCCAACTGAGATAAGTGCCCAGGAAGCCGGAGACGAAGAAAGCCAGCGCGCCGGAAAGAGCGGGGGTGGCCGCCAGAATACCCAGCGCCTGTGCCTTCTGATCTCCGTCATAGTTGGTGGCGATCAACACAACCAGCGTCGGCACCAGCGCCGCGGCGGCTATACCGGCCAGCGCCTGCGCGGCGTTCATGGTGGTGGCGTCCCGACTAATCGCCATCAGCGCCATCGATGCGCCATGGAGAAGGACGGTCACCTGGAACACCAGTCGCTCGCCGAACATCTTGCCCAGCTTGGCGCCAAGCATGACAAACGCGGCCACGAAGAG
>CAYXNH010000085.1:0-11261 GCA_964466135.1 uncultured Ardenticatenaceae bacterium
CGTAGGTGTTGTCTTCGATGACGAACAGGAGGGGCAACTTCAGCGTCGTGGCCATAGTCAATGCCGACCAAAAACCATTGGCGGCCACGGATCCGTCGCCGCCAAAGACGACGGCGATGCTGCCCGCGGCTTCGCTCTCTTTCAACTGCTCATAGCGATAGCGGATGGCCTGTGCCCAGCCGGCAGCGGGTGTGTATTGCGAAGCCACGTCCCCGGACACCGGGAACACCACCGCCCGGTTGCGGCGAGGCATGTTAAACGTCACCCCGACATCCCGGCCTTCGGTGACGCTGCCGACGCGAGCCATATCGGAGGCCAGCGCTTCTTCGGCCGTCAGACCGCTGCCGAGCATGAACGGCCGCGAGCGGTAGTAGACCGAGGCGGCATCGAACGGCTTGACGAGCATCTGGGCGATTAGCAATTGGCCGATCTCATGACCGCGCGCCGAAAACTGGTAGGTGACGTGTCCCTGCGGCGTCAACTCGCGCTCTTCCAGTTCGTCCATCAGCCGCGAAACAAGCGCCAGCCGGGCCACCTCCTGCCAGTCAAAGGGAAAAATATCGGGATTGGTCACGAGCAATTCTCCTGGATGTTGAGCGCCGGGGCCGTGTCGGGTTCGCAGGGCGACAGAAAATGGCTCGCCCTCGGCGGAATGGTTTTCGGGTATCTTTAGATATGTTACCCACTAATCGTCGATGTGAACAATCATGCGCCAGACCCGGCAAGGAGTCAGACAATCATGAGAGACGGCTTGGTCATTGCCACCCGTGTTCTATCGTTTGATTATAATACCTCCCGGCGGAATGACCGGTGCGGTTTTCACTATGTCGTGCCATGTCCATACGGCCTTAAACAATACTTTCATCATATAAATACGTGTTTGTGACAACTGGTTTACAGACAAGTGACTTGTCTTTTGCTATATTCTTTTGAGCTTCGAAGGTTACCTTTAGGGGATTATTATGCTTGGTGCTCGCCGATTCATCTCAGCCCACAACGTAGCCGGGCGGTCGCTCCTGATCCTGGGACTCTCCCTGATATTGCTGTCGCTGTCGGGCGGCCGTCCCGCCCGCGCCGTCGATTGGACCATTGAGGTCGTCGTCGATCGCTTTGATGACACCAATGACCCGTCGGCCCAGGTCTGTTCGGAAGATGAGGGCGATTGCAGCCTGCGCGGTGCGATCACCAACTCGAACCTGAACGGGGACGGCTATTACACCATTTACAGAATTTTGCTGCCGTCCGGAACCTATACGCTCACCCTGGATAATTTGGATGGCACCGAAGACCTCAACAATACCGGCGACCTGGACATCAGCCAGAGCGTCGTGATTGAAAGTCACCCCGATGCAACCACGAAACCGGTTATCGAAGGAAAGAGTGGGTTCGCAGACCGAATCTTCGATATTTATTCCGGCGTTGATGGGACCGGCCCGGATGATCTGCTGGTCGATATCAAGGACGTCGTCATCCAGGGAGGCGCCACCGATCATGCCGGGGGAGGGATTCTCAACGAAAACGCGACCCTCACACTGACGGAAAGCGTCGTACAAAACAATGTGGCGGAAAGATGGGGCGGCGGCATCCTGAACCAGATAGGCATTCTCCACGTAATCGATAGTGAATTCATTAACAATCAATCGACAAATAACAACGATGCACTCAACGATTACACCGAGTGCGGCGGGGCTATCTACAGCGGCAAGGCCAACGGATCGGCCGCCGCTACCACGGCAACGATCACCCGGAGCACCTTCACGAACAACAACGCCCCGTGGGCGGGCGGCGCGATTTGTGTCGACGAAGAGACGGATAACTCGTTGAGCGTCACCGACAGCACCTTCACCGCCAACACATCCAACGGCTACCAAGGCGCGCCTGGGACGGACACGGCCGGCGGCGCGATCTATTCCAACGGAGATTCGATACCGGGCGGGACAGTCACCGTCGATAACAGCACATTCGAAGGGAATGAAAGCGCCTCCGGCGGCGCGATTCGAAGCAACTCCGCGTATTTTTCGATCACCAATAGCACCTTCTACAACAACCACGGCATGAATGGCGGCGCGGTAGTCGCCCGACTGGGGGTGATGACTATCACCAACGTCACCTTCGCCAACAACGACGCCCAGGAGATGGGCGACTCATGGTTCCGTGAGAGTGGCGCCGCACTGAATATCTATAACAGCATCATGGTCGGCACCGGCGTCGGTACAAACTGTTACGACGATGCCGTCACGCACAGCGGCAACGTCTCATTTAACGGATACGGCTGTCCGGGAGTCGAAGGCGATCCATACCTCGCGCCGCTGGCCGAAAACGGCGGCCCTACCATGACCATGGCACTGGGCGAAGGCAGCGCGGCGATTGCCGCGGGCGACCCGACCTACTGCCCGACAACCGACCAGCGGGGCGAGGACCGGACGGCCGCAGCCCAATGCGACAGCGGCGCGTATGAGAGACCGGAAACCAATGTCACCCGCGGCGAAGCCGAACCCGTACCGCTGGGCACCCCGGTCGTTGACACGGCCGATAACCCGACCGACCCCAATTTCTACCGGTTCGACGTGACCGACGCCGGTTCGATTATCACCGCCTCTCTGGAGAGCGACTACGACTATGATCTTTACCTCTTCGCGCCATCGATCAACGAGGAGAACGGTCAACTGCGCGATCTGGCCCAGCTATCCGACATCGCCCAACTCAGCGATATCGCCCAACTGTCGGATATCGCCCAGCTTAGCAACATCGCCCAACTGTCCGACATCGCTCAACTGTCGAACATCGGGGAGATCATCGACCTGGCGCAACTCAGCGATATCGCCCAACTTAGCGATATTGCCCAACTGTCCAACATCGCCCAGTTAAGCAACATCGCCCAACTGAGCAATATCGCTCGCGACAATGTCGACGGCACGCTGGTCGGCCTGTCGATCAAGGAAGGCCCGGCCAACGACCCCGCCAGCAAGAACGAACGAATCGTCTATGATATCCATGAGCTGGCCGGGCCATATTACGTGGCCGTGGTCGCCACGGATGCGGCAGCCATCAATCAGCCGTTTACCTTGACCGTGGTCGTCGATCCGCCGAATGAGCCGGTGCCGACCAATAGCACGCTCCCTGAATCGGACTTCGTAACGCCGGCGACGGATCCCGATGTCCGCACACTGATTCTATATAACAAAGCCCGCTTCACAGGGCAATATACCCTGACC
Source organism: uncultured Ardenticatenaceae bacterium (assembly GCA_964466135.1). Taxonomy (GTDB): domain Bacteria; phylum Chloroflexota; class Anaerolineae; order Promineifilales; family Promineifilaceae; genus Promineifilum. The sequence goes on from CAYXNH010000085.1 coordinate 3,216, forward strand.
AACGACCAGGCCGACGAGCTGGCCGACAAGCTCTCCGAACTGGCAGTCGATCCGTCAGTCGACGGGCTGGTCATCGATCTGGATGCGGTGCAGACCACGGGTGGCTTCAACGCCCTGCGAGCGGTCTATGGTCTTTGGGATGAGGACACCCCGGACGAATACCAAAATCCCCAAACCGCCAATCTGGTGGCCCGGACGATCAAGGCCTTTTTATATGATCAGATTCCGGCCTATCCCAATCTGGAGAACATCGTGCTGGTCGGCGGCGACGAGATGTTGCCCCACCGGCGCGTCGTCGACAACACCCTGGTGGCCAACCAGCGTCGCTACCCCGAATATCTGGCGGGCGTCCCTCTGGACCCGGCGATCACGGCCGCCTATGACTATCGCTACTTCCTGATCGACGACTACTACGCCGCGCCGTTGCCGCTCAGCGCCTTCGGCCGCGAGGTCTATCTGCCGCAATACAGCATCGGCCGCCTGGTGGAGACGCCGGGCGAGATCATGAACCTGATCGATGTTTACCTCGCCGATAATCAGACCATCGAACCCTCCTCGGCCCTGATAACCGGCTATGACTTTTTGATGGATCAGGCGCAAGCGATCTCCGGCGAACTTGGCGCGCGCGGCATCCAGAATCCGACCACCCTGATCGACGATCAATGGCGCGGGGTTAATTTTCGCCAACAGTTTAATGCCGGCCAACGCTATGACCTGATCTCGCTCAACTCCCACTTCGATCACAAACTGTTCTTCCCCAACGGCACAACGGGCGAAACGGATAACCTGGTCTATGCCGGTGAACTGGACGGGGTTAATTTCGACCTGGATGGCGCGCTGGTCTTCTCGGTCGGCTGTCAATCGGGTCTAAACGTCGGCGATCGATATTTCACCCCGGGGACGCCTTTCCTCGGCTCCGACTGGGCGCAGATGTTCGCTCGCAACGGCGCAACGTTCATCGGCAACACGGGCTTCGGCTATGGCGATGCCGACCTGCTGGCCTACTCAGAGCTGTTGATGCTCAACTTTGTTCAGGAACTGGGCTACAAGCCGGACGGTCAAGCCTACAACCCCACCGTCGGCAACTCCCTGATGGAGGCCAAGAAGCAATATTACAACAGCATCGCCTCGGGTTCGTTCAGCGTCTATGACGAGAAGGTGATCGGCGAGATGGTGCTGTACGGTTTGCCGATGCAGTCGGTCGAACTGCCGGCGCAGACCAATATCTCACCCCAGGGCGAGCAGGTTTCATTGACGACAACCGGCAGCCTGACTGCTAATAGCCGTGTTTCAGTCGCGGACAGGGCAATGATCAATAGCGCCGTAGCAGCCACCACCACCGCCCCGGGCCTGACTTCCACGCCGTTCAACCTCAACTTCGGCTACGATCTGGTGAATGTGCCCAATCGCGGAGGCTATTACCGGGTCACCAATGAAAGCGGCCTGCATCGCACCGGCAGCCGGCCGATCTTGCCGCGCACAACCCGCAACCTGGACTCGGACAGCCACACCGCCCGCGGCGTCCTGATGCTGGGCGGCACGTTCATCGACTACCCGAACTTCGACCCGGCCATCCTGAGCATCAATTTCGAGGATACCACGACGGATCAGACGGGCGGCCAGCAAGAGCTTCGCTACGACGTGCCCCAATGGTACCTGTCGATGCCCGCCGGTGTGAACCGGCTGGTCGATATCGGCAAGGGCAACCCCCTGTTCCGGCAGCAGCTGGTCATCGTTCCAGGCCAATTCAGGGCCACCTCAACCGCCGGCAGCCCCAATACCACGGGAACCATGCGGCTCTATAGCGATCTGGAGTTAATCGTCTACAGCGCGAGCAGTGGGGCGGCGGGTGATTCACTCGACTTCCTGTCGCCGTCCATTTGGGACGTTTCCACCTTGTCCGATACGAGCGGGGAGATCACATTCAATGCCCTGGTTGAAGACCGGGAACCCGGCACAGGTCTGCCGGCGGCCGCGGCCGCGACGGGGATCATGCGTGTCGTCGGCCTCTATCGCCACATCAATAGCAATACCTGGTCAAAGACAGACCTGGCCTATGATCCGGGTTCGAAAGAGGCATCCGGGACGGTCAATATAACAACGGCCGGCCAATACGAATATTTCGTGCAGGCGGTCGATAACGCCGGGAACGTGTCGGCGCTGTTGAATCACGGCAATTACTTCACGGTAGATGCAACGGTAACCGCGCCGCCCACACCAACATCCACCAGCACGCCCACGGCTACCAGCACGTCCACGGCTACCAGCACATCCACGACCACCAGCACGCCCACGGCCACCAGCACGCCCACGGCCACCAGCACGCCCACGGCCACCGGCACGCCCACGTCCACCGGCACGCCGACGTCCACCAGCACGCCCACGTCGACCAGCACATCCACGGCTACCAGCACGCCAACAGCCACCAGCACATCCACAACCACAGCGACCACAAAGCCGCCCACGGCTACAGCGACCAATAAGCCACCAATACCAACCGCCACGGCTACCGGTACCCCAACACTCACCAGCACGCCAACGGCGACGTATACTCCTACAGCGACGGCGACCGGGACCCCGCCTTCACCGACGGCCATAGTCACATTTGCCGCGCCGACCTATAGCATCTATATCCCGTTGATGTTTCCATCTCCGGACGTGCCGTGGCATTGATTGAATCGACGACTGGAATAAACAGAAAGATTGAAGGAAGCTTCTAGTCAGGCCGCTGAGTCACATTAACTTATAGCAGCTTTCGGGCGCGCTCGGCATCGATTTGCGCGCCAAGTCGCTCGAATACCGGCAGACATTCAGCCAGGAGTAAATCCCTCTGGCCCTTCCCCTGCTGTCCATCGTGTAGTTCGGCCAGCGACAGTTGGGCGCAAGCCATGCCGTAATTATCCCCCACCCCGCTAAAAAGCCGGATAGCCTGTTCGAAATATTGCCCCGCTTCGTTAATTCGGCCATCAGCCGCGGCGATGGCTCCCAGCACGTGTGTAGTCAGGGCCTGCTCGCCAACGACGTCCAGCTCTTCGGCAATGGCGAGCGAGTTGGTCGCTTCCTCAAGAGCGCGGCCAAACTCGCCCTGCGCCAGATAAGCCTCGGCAAGGCGCCGGTGCATCTCCGGCAACAAATCGCGATTCCGGGCGCGATTGAACAACTCCTGGCTCTTGCGCAGATGCTCAAAGGCAGAGGGCAGCTCGCCCCGACGGGTGTGGGTCGCTCCCAGGTTAAGATGAAGCGCGCCCATGACCCAGAGCGAACCACCTATTTGCTCCAGCGCCTTGAGAGCGCGGCCGTAGAATTGCAGCGCGTCATCGAAACGCCCCTGATTGAGAGCGATCCCGCCCAGATTGTTATCGACGATGACTGTGTCATAGACGACGCCCAGCTGCTTGAACGTATGACCGGCCTGACGATAATAACGATCCGCTTCCGTCCACTGCCCCATATCGAAGTTGGCATTTGCCAGCAGGTTGTGGGTTAGAGCTTGCCCTTGCAGATCTTCCAATCCTTCATAGATCGAGAGCGCCATCTTGAAATGGGCCACGGCTTCATTGGCCTGGCCTCGATTCCGGTCGAGAAGCCCCAGTAGATTATGGGAGCGGGCGACGATCTTCGGCTGGTTCAGCTCTTCGGCCGCCAGCAGGCTGGCCAAGGCCTGTTGTTCCGAACGTTTGTAGTCGCCCTGGCGGGAGAAGATGAGGCCGGAGATGAGACGCAATTCGATAGCCGATGGCGTCAGGCGATTGCCCAGAATGGCCAATCCTTTGTCGATCCATTCCAGCGCCGGTTCGTATTGGCCGCGCAACTCATAGGAGCGTGCGATCCACCGGCAGGCGAAGGCCTGTGCCTCAGGGCTTTCGATTTTCTCGGCAAGATCGAAGGCGGCCTGCAAATGTTCCTTGCCCTCATCGCTCTGGCCGATCATCACCAGCAATTCGCCCAGGTTGGCGTGGATCTCCTGTCGTTGGGCCAGGGTCTCCTCGGCCGACAGATGCTCCGCGCTAGCCAGGGCTTTGTGAAAGTGGTCGATGCTCTGCAAATTGGCGAATAGCTGCTTGTTTTGGTTACCCGCTATCGAATGGTAGTGCAGCGAGCGCTCCCAGTCCTCGCCCAGAAAGGCATGATAGGCTATCTGGCCGACATCTTCAGGCGTTTTCCTTTCCAGCAATTTGGCAAGGTTACGATGCAGATCACGCCGTTGGGTGAATAGCAAGGTCTCATAGGACACCTCCTGCGTCGCCAACTGACGAAAGTTGAATGTATCCAAATCCTCACCGACATGTGTTTGCCAATCCTGAACGATAAAGTCGCGTTCTTCCAGGGCGACAGCCTGATCGTGAAGCGCTCGCATCGATGGGCTTGACGGCATGGCCTGGGCCACCAATCCCAGTTCGAAGCTATAGCCGATGACGCTGGCGACCTTGATCGTAGGCTTGTGGGATTCCGGCAATCGATCGATTCTGGCGAGGATGACCCCATGAACGGAATCAGGGATACCCAGATTGATACTCGACAGATCGGCTGCCTGGGCCAGAACCCAGGCGTCTTCTTCCTGCACCAGGGCATTGGCCTTGCGCATCAGTTCGATCATCTCGTCCGAGAGGACCCACGTCCCGTCTTCCAGCACCAACTGACCAGACTCGCGCAAGGAATCGACAAGTTCGCGAGCGAAAAATGGGCTGCCTTGCGCCTTCGCTTCGATCAGCAGCCTGGCCAGCAGGGAGACGGGGCCGCCCAGCAGGTTCTCGATCAGATGCTGGATCCCTGTCGAATCCAGCTCTGCAAGTTCAAGCTGTTGGTGATTCGCAAGGCTTCTGAATTTGGCCAGGGAGATCGCCGAAGCCCCAGTCTCGATCAAAGGTCGCACAACAGTGATGATCATGATGGGAACATCGCCGGTGGCTTTCGCCAGGGATTCAATCAGATTATGCGACGGCTCATCGAGCCAATGGGCGTTCTCGAAAATGAGCAACAAGGGTTGAGAGCGCGACCACGCCCGAAGTATCTCGCTGACGAAATTGAACAGCGACTCCTGTCTTTGTTTGGGATCGAAGGCGGCCGTCGCAGGATTATCGGGAATCGCCAACCCCAACAGATCGCCCAATAAGGGGAGTCGAATCTGCCACCCCGGATTCATCTGGATCAAGGTCGATTCGAGCGTGGCAATCTGGGCCTCGGCGTCCATCTCGTCGCCCGCCTCGTTCATCTCGCGATTCAAGCCGAATATCTGGCGAATGATCTGCTGCCAGGGATAGTAGGCCGTAGATTGGAATATCCGCTGGTTGGAACCCAGCGCGACCTGGAAGCCGTTGGCGCTGGCGTGGTGTTGGAAAACAGAGATCAGATGGCTCTTGCCGATGCCCGTCGTCCCTTGCAACGTGACCAAACGACCCTGACCGGCCAGAACGCCGTCCAACAGTCGCTCCAATTGTCCAAGTTCCTCTTCTCGGCCGACCAGCGGCAATTCGAACAGCGAACCGTGAACGTTTTGGGCTTGCTGGCGGCCGACCAATTCAGCGACAGGGATCGGCTCGGCTCCGCCTTTGACGGTGATCAGACCCAGTTGCCGGTATTGAAAGGCTTGCCGCGTCTCCTCGGCCACGCGTCGCCGGACAAGGATCTGACCCGGTCGGGCTTTGCTCATGAGGCGAGCGGCCATATTGACCTCGTTGCCCATCACGCCATAGGTATGGCGACCGCTCGCACCAACTTCCCCGGCCCACACGCGGCCCCGGCTGATGCCTATCTGGATGTCAGTGATGTAGTTTAGATCGGTCGGGATTTTCAGCAGGTCGATGGCAGCGGCGACGGCTCGCAAGCTATCATCATCATGAGCGATCGGCGCGCCAAAGCTGAAATAGGCATAGCTGCCCTTGTCGCCAATCGTCAGCTGGATGAGGAAGCCGCCCTGAGTCTGACCGGTGGATTGCATCCAGCGCACAAATCGATCGAGCTTCCGCTGCGCATCCTCATCGTGGTCATAATCAATACCGGAGAATTTCAGGAACAAGGCCACCGACGGCCGAAGTTCCGCCAGGAATTCAGTGCCGCTTTCCAGGCGACGAAATACCGGCGGCAGTGCCCACGAGCGAGTCTGCTCGTCCGATAGCGCGTCCGGGCGCAATGCCGGATGAGGACTTGGCTCAGGTATAACAGCGAGACGGTCGATGACAGCGTAGCGCTCACCGGCGGAATCCACGCGCCATTCCACGATATGGCCGCTGCCGTATAGCGCATCCACGACTTCTTCCCCGGCGATCACCTCCCCCTTCTCCGCCATCTTCTCGGCCGCGGCCACGTGGTCTAGCGTCCGCCCGGCCAGCACATCGATGCGCTGGATATCGGGATCGCCGACGATGAAGCGTCGCGCCGGGCCGGCGGCGATGGCAACCTTGATGGCCAGAGAAATGGGCGTGCCGGCCGGGGTCCGGACGGTTGCAAAAGGCTGCATGGCCCGCTGCATGGCCAAGGCGCAGGCTACCCCACGCACGCCCGAGTCATCATTGAGCCAGCAGGTGATTGAATCTCCGGCAAACCCCAGGACACTACCGCCATAGCGGTGAAGCTCGGCGATGATGGCCTCGTAAACCGGATTGATCTGGTTGAGGACTTCCTCAGCGCCGCGATGGATCCCCAACTCCTGGGCCAATGCCGCGGTCAGAGGGGTAAAGCCGGATATATCGGCAAACAGAACCGAACCGGTTGCCCGGTCGGGTAATTCCCGGCCATCGGCCAGGGCGATACGTCTGTCTTCCGGGATTAATGCGAGGAGCGACTCCATAATGCCTTGCTTCGATGAAATGGGACGGCGGCACACTCAACGCGACCGCCCCACTCCATCAAAGTATAGGCTTATTCAGACGCGCCCGCAATGTCGGTGGCCCGAGCTTAGTCTGAGGCTGCTCCTTCAACCGGCATGACGGCCCACAGGATCAGATAGAGCAATACGCCGCCGGCGGCAAACAGCCCCAACAGGACGAAGATGATACGCACAATCGTTGCGTCCACCCCAAAATACTGCGCCAGTCCGGTACAAACTCCGGCGATCATCTTTCCATCTTCCACGCGAACCAGTCGTTTTTCGTTCATGGCTTACTCCTAAATATTTATCGACAACATTAAAAAGCGATAATCGTACCAATCCATTATAGGGCTAATCCAACTATCTTCATAGACATTAACGATAGACTTTACGACCGCAGCACGGATCAGGTTGCGGCCAATCCGTCCCCTTTCCGCCAATTGGCGCAACCATTAGCGCCGATGCGGGTTTTATCTGTCGAGTTGCATGATCCCCGAACATGAGGGTCTTGACATTCCGCGGGTAAGCCATAAAATCCAATGTCGGCGTCCGCGGAGATGAGAAGCGATTGTCCAACGGGCCGAATGTTCATATTTTGTTGCAATTGAAAACCCTGAGTGGATTGCCGCGACACGCGGCGCACCATATTTAAATTGTCCTTGAAGGAGAGGCAGTCAATGAATGACACTGAAGAAAGAGTTCGCGCGATCATCGTCGATCTGTTGGGCGTAGACGAAGACCAGGTGACTCTGGAGAAGAGTTTTCGCGAAGACTTGGAAGCGGACTCGCTGGACCTGGTAGAGTTGATCATGGCTTTTGAGGAAGAGTTCGAAGGCGAGATTTCGGACGAGGAAGCTCAAAAGATCACGACCGTCGGCGAGGCGGTCAATTATATCAACAGCAGCATGCGGTCATAATCTCTCCGCTCGGCTATTTCAACCGAATTAGTTTTCACAAAGACAGTCGCCCTTCCGGCGGCTGTCTTATTTTATTGCCTTCGACGCAGGTTGAAGGACTCGGCCAGGGCGACGGCCGCCACCAGCAATAGCCCAACCGTGTTGATCCACACCCCCAGGCCAATCCCGATGGGACGACGAATGATCGCCTCCACCACCGGCCGGACGGCGAAATACTGAAGGGCGGGCAAAACCGCCCCCAGCGTGGCCACAACCGCGATGGACAACCAGAGCCACGGCGACACGGCCGCGCGCCGGGAAAACACCGACCCCGCCACGGCC
>CAYXNH010000086.1:0-11201 GCA_964466135.1 uncultured Ardenticatenaceae bacterium
TCGGCCGCATTGCGGCGCAGACAGCCAAGCAAGTGCTGCTGCAGCGCGTCCGCGAAGCCGAGCGCGAGCACCTGTTCGAGGACTTTTCCGGCCGCGAGGGCGAGCTGGTGAACGGCACGGTGCAAAGCATCAGCGGCCAGCATATCACCATCGGCCTGGGCCGGACGGAAGCGATCTTGCCCAAGAGCCAGCAGGTTCAGGGCGAGCGCTACCGGGCGCACGACAAGATTCGCGTCTATGTCCTGGAAGTTCGGCGCACCAGCCGCGGCCCGCAGATCGTCGTCAGCCGTAACCATCGCAACCTGTTACGTCGCCTGCTGGAGCTGGAAGTGCCGGAAATCTACAACGGTCAGGTGGACATCAAGAGCATCGCTCGCGAGGCGGGCCAGCGCTCCAAGGTGGCTGTGCAGGCGCTCCAGCACGGGGTCGACCCGGTTGGCGCGTGCGTCGGCATGCGCGGCGTCCGCATCCAGAGCATCGTGCGCGAATTGAACGACGAGAAGATCGACGTCATCGAATGGGACGGCGATCAGCGAGTATTCATCGCCAAGGCGCTCAGCCCGGCGCGTGTCACCCATGTCTTCCTGGAAGAGCACCCGGAAGAGGGCAAGACGGCCGTGGTCATCGTGCCCGACGACCAGCTCTCGCTGGCTATCGGCCGCGAGGGACAGAACGCTCGCCTGGCGGCCAAGCTGACCGGCTGGCGCATCGACATCAAGAATCTGACCGAGGCCGCCTCGGAGTCGCTCGATAATCTGCATAACCCGGCGGTCGACCCGCGCCTGGCCAAGGATGAAACCTTCCTGAACCAGATTCGCAATATTCTGGACAAGAAGCAGGTGGGTCGCCCGATTACGGCCGAGGATTACCTGACGCTCGATCGACTTGTGGCCGGTGTTGAGGGCCGCATCATCGCCCAACGCGCCGAGAAGCATGAAGTGGTGCGCAAGGAACGCGCCGAGATGCGCAAGCGCGTGCCCGACGAAGCCTGGCAGCAACCGCTCGATGTGCTCGACCTGCCCGGCCGTATCCACAACCTGTTGCTGGATACGAACGTCAATACCGTGGGCGACCTGATCTACATTCTGGAGATGGGCGACGATTACTTCCTGAAGCTGCGCGGGCTGGGCGAGAAGGCTCTGGAGACGGTGAAGGAGACGCTGGGGGCCTATCAGGCCGAACAGATCGCCGCCGTGATGGCCGCGGAAGCGGCCCAGGCCGGCGAGGATGTCATCATTGAGGAAGTGCCGCTGGAGGAGCGCGTTGTCGAGGACGAGGACATGGCTACGGCCGTGCCGGATCCGGACTTCGCCGAGGCGGATTTCCAAACCCTTCTGGAAGATGAAGGCGTCGATGAAGATGAGCCGGAGATCGCCGGGGTGATCGAGATGGAAGATGTGGAGCCGGAAGTCGAGGAGATGCTGGCGCCCATCGACGACCTGTCGAAGTCGATCTTCACTGAAGAGCCGAAACCGACCAAGCCGGAGCGCAAGAAGAAACCCGCGGTTGTCGTGGTTCGGCCCACGACCGAGGAAACGGCGGCCGAAGAAGAAGCCAAGCGCAAGAAGCGTAAGGGCCAGCCGCTGGTTTATAACGAAGAGTTGGATCAGGTCGTCGTCGATCGCAAGCGCAAGGGCGGCAAGCATACCGACCAATGGACAGACGAGGACGTCGATATCGACTTTTAGCAAGCGGACATGAAAGAGAAGCAGCCAGGACGCCGTAAGCACGTTCCCCAGCGGACGTGCGTCGTCTGTCGCGGTCAATTCGACAAGCGGCGACTGACGCGCATCGTCCGCACTCCGGACAGTGGCGTCCTGATTGACCCGACAGGCAAGCGTAGCGGCCGCGGCGCGTATTTATGTGATCAATCGGCGTGTTGGGACAAGGTTATCCGGCACCCGGCAATTTTAAATCAGGCGCTCAATGCGCAGTTGACCGATGAAGAGCTGGCGGCCATCGCCGCCGATCCTCGCCGGCCGGTGATACAGCCGGCCTGATCCGGGGATGCACTCAGACGGATAATAACGACGTTAAGCACGCGGCAAGGCGGATAGTATGGCAGAGACAAAGACAGTAATTGAAGTACCGGCGTTCCTGACGGTTCGCGAGTTGGCCTCGATGATGGGCGACAGCCCGATCAACGTCATCAAGGAGTTGATGGCCAACGGCATCATGGCCAACATCAATCAGCAGATTGATTTCGACACGGCCGCCATCGTCGCCGGGGAAATGGGGTTCGACGTCGTTCCCTTTCAGGAGGCGCCGTCCGAGACGGCCGCCGAAGGCGAGGAGAAGACCGGCTGGCGCAAGGTGCTGGCCGACGAGCGCACCACTGATCTGGTGCCGCGGCCGCCCATCGTCACCATGCTGGGTCATGTCGACCACGGCAAGACGTCGCTGTTGGACCTCATCCGTCAGACGCACGTGACCGAGGGCGAGGCCGGCGGCATCACCCAACATATCGGCGCTTACCAGACGGTCAAGGATGGCCGGCTGATCACTTTCCTGGACACTCCGGGCCATGAGGCCTTCACCGCCATGCGCGCCCGCGGGGCACAGGCCACCGACATCGCCATCCTGGTTGTCGCCGCCGATGACGGCGTCATGCCCCAGACCCGCGAGGCGGCCGACCACGCTCGCGCTGCCGGCGTGCCGATCATCGTCGCCCTCAACAAGATCGATCTGGCCGGAGCGCGCCCCGACCGGGTGAAGCAGCAACTGTCCGAGATGGGCCTTGTGCCCGATGACTGGGACGGAGACACGATGGTTATTCCCGTCTCGGCACGCGAAAATTCGGGCATTGACGATTTGCTGGAAGCGGTGCTGTTGACGGCCGAAGAGGTCAACCCGCGCGCCAATCCCAAGGCTCCCGCCTCGGGCACGGTGCTGGAAGCCAAGATCGAGCGCGGCAAGGGCATCATGACCACCGTTCTCGTCCAGAACGGCACGCTGAACCTGGGCGATACCTTGCTGGTGGGTGAGCATTACGGCCGGATCAAGGCGATGTTCGACTATAACGGACGACGCGTCAGCGAGGCCGGGCCTTCCACGCCGGTCGCGGTATCGGGACTGGACGGCATCCCCCAGGCGGGCGAGCAGTTCACCGTTGTCGAGAGCGAAAAGGTGGCTCGCAAGGTGATTGAGGATGCCCGCGAGGCGGCCCGCACGACGCCCACGTCTCAAGGTCGGGCGACCACACTGGATGAATTCTTCGCTCGCTTGCAGGAAGGCGAGACCAAGACGCTCAATCTCATCGTCAAGGCCGACGTGCAAGGCTCGCTGGAGCCAATCGTCACTTCTCTGGAGCGGCTGAACGGCGGGGAAGTTGAACTGGCGATCTTGCGCGCGGCCACCGGCCCCATCACCGAGAGCGATGTGATGCTGGCTTCGGCCTCCGACGCCATCATTCTGGGCTTTAACGTGGAAGCCGACCCCATCGCCCGCAACTCGGCCGCCGTCGAGGGCGTGCAGATTCGATCCTATCAGATCATCTACAAGCTGTTCGAGGATGTCGAAAAGGCGATGAAGGGCATGCTGGCCCCGACCTACGAGGATGTCGTCATCGGCCGCGCCGAAGTGCGCCAGGTGTTCAAGATCCGCGGCGTCGGCGCTATCGCCGGGAGCTATATGCGGACGGGCGAGGCACGACGTAACGCCAAGGCTCGCGTCATTCGCAATAGCCGCCTGATGTACAGCGGCCCGGTCAGCAGCCTGAAGCATCTGCAGGACAATGTTCGCGAGGTCAAGACCGGCTTCGAGTTCGGCGTCAGCATCGAAGGCTGGAACGATTTTCAGCCGGGAGACATCATCGAGTTCTTTGTGGTCAAGCAGGTTGAGATCTAACGATGAGCAAGATTAGGCAGGAGCGGGCGGCCGAACAGATTCAGGTCATCCTCAGCGAGCTGTTTCTGCGTGAGGTGGCCGACCCTCGGCTGGACGGCGTGACCGTGACCGAGGTGACGATCGACCGCGAACTAAAATACGCCAATATTTATGTCAATGCACTGGGCGATGACGATCGTGAGGCGGAGGTCATCGCTGGGCTGGAGAGCGCATCAGGCTACCTCCGGGGGCAGATCGCCCAACGGATCGATCTCCGGACCGCGCCGATCCTCCGTTTCCACTGGGACCCGCGCTTCCGTTACGTTGAAGAGATCAACGAATTGCTGGACAGTCTGGACATCAGCCCCGCCTCGGGGGCAGACGAGCCAAAGGGCGACGAATAAGCTTGTGATCCGGTTCGCCATTGAAAAAGCCGCCCGGGTATTGGTTATCACCCACGTCGATCCCGATGGGGATGCGATCGGGTCGCTGACGGCGGTGGGCCAGGGATTGCAGCAATTGGGGAAGCGCGTCACGCTGGTTTGTGATGACGGCGTCCCGGCGCGATTTCATAACCTGCCGCTGGCCGGGGAGGTTCGGCGTGCTCCCAATCCCGACGTCACCTATGATCTCATCATCGCCGTCGATTGCGCCGACGAGTCGCGCATGGGCTGGGCTTATGACCGCCTGCAGGAGCCGAAGCCGACGCTGGCCAATATCGACCACCACGTCACCAACACCAAATTTGGCGCGTTCAATATCATCGATTCCGAGGCCAGTTCAACGGCCGAGGTCCTGCATCGCTTTCTGCCCGAGATCGGCGTGGAAATGACCACAGGGATCGCCGAGAGCTTGCTGACCGGCATCATCACCGATACGATGGGATTTCGCACCTCGAACGTGACGGCGGCCACGCTGCGAGCGGCGGCCGATCTCGTCGATACCGGAGCCGATATCAGGGAAATCTCGCAGCAAACGTTGTACCAGAGGCCATACATTACGGCTCAGATGTGGGCCATCGGCCTGGCCGCCATGAAGCTGGAGGATGGCCTGATCTGGACGACCATCTCGCGTGCGGATTTGCACAGCCTCGGCCTGGAGCGGCCGTCCAGCAGCTCCGGACTGGTTAATTTCCTGCTGGATATCGACACGACTGTGATGGCTGCGGTGCTGACCGAGATGGCCGACGACACGGTGCGCGTCACCATGCGCTGCCAACCGCCCTACAATGTCGCCGCGGTGGCCGGGCAGTTCGGCGGCGGCGGCCATGCGCTGGCCGCGGGCTGCTCGATCGACGGTTCGCTGCCGGAGGCTGAGGCGCGACTGGTGGCCGCTTGCCACGACGCTATCCGGCGTGCCCAATCAACCCCGCTCTCTCTTTCCTCGTGAGCCTCTCCGGTTTCATCGTCATCGATAAACCCGTCGGCCCAACGTCCCATGATGTCGTCGGCCGTGTGCGCCGCCTGTCGGGGGTTCGGCGCGTGGGGCATGCAGGCACGCTCGATCCGTTGGCGAGCGGAGTGCTGCTGGTGGGGCTGGGCCGGGCCACGCGCTTTATCGAGTATCTGGTGGGATTGCCGAAGGTCTATAAGACGACGGTCCGGCTGGGTATTGCCACGACGACCTACGACGCGGAGGGCGAGATCGTGAGCGAACGGCCGGTAGCGCTCACGTTGGACGGGATCGCCGCCGCGCTGGACGCTTTTCGCGGCCCTATTCGCCAGCGCGTGCCCGCCTTCTCGGCCGTCAAGCGGGACGGCCAACCGCTCTACAAACAGGCGCGTCGCGGGGAGACGCCCGATCTGCCGGAACGGGATGTGACCATTTATGCGCTGGAGCTTTTGGCTTGGGAATCGCCCGACCTGACGCTGCGCGTTGCCGCGTCATCGGGGACCTATATTCGCTCGCTGGCGCACGATTTAGGGCAGGCTCTTGGCCCCGGAGGGCATATCACGGCCTTGCGGCGCACGGCCGTTGGGGAGTTTACGGTGGCCGAGACGGTGAGCCTCGACGCACTAACGTCTGAGAATGTCGCCGGATTCCTTCGGCCGCCGGAGATGGCGGTGGCCCATCTGCCGCGAGTGGCTTTCAATGAGGAGGAGGCGGCGCGGCTGGGGAACGGCCGCCGGGTGGCCGCGCCAGGAGATGTGGCCTCGGGCGAGGCGGCCGCCTTCGGGCCGGGCGGGCGCTTCCTGGGCGTAGTCGCGGCAGAGGGTGGTGGGTGGCGGCCGCGCAAGATGATCGCCGGGGCGGCCGAATAGCCTCGCGCAGCCCGCGCGGATTGCCGCTGCTATCATCTGCCACCCAAGCCGCGGTTTTGATACAATCACCCTCGACAGCCGCGACAGACGGCGCGGCTCCATGCAGAAAAGATATGACTCATTCCTACATTCGCGTCACCCATCTTCACGAAGTCGATCACAAACAACCTACCTATGTCGCCATCGGCTCTTTCGACGGCGTTCACCGGGGCCACCAGGCGTTGTTGCGCCGGATGGCGGCCCGGGCGCGCGAGGCAGGCATGCGCACGGCCGCATTGACCTTTTTCCCCCACCCGCGGCGTGTCTTGCGGACGTTGCCGCCGCGCTTCTATCTGACGACGCTGGACGATCGCGTGCGCCTGATTGCCGAGCAGGGCGTCGATCTCATCATCACCCATCCGTTCGATGACGAAGTGCGCCGGATTCGCGCGGCCGATTTTGTCGATCAGCTCCTCGACACGCTGGATATGAAGCAGCTCTGGGGCGGCAACTTCGCCTTTGGCTACAACCGCGAGGGGGACGTCCCGTTCCTGCGGCGGCAAGGCGAGGAGAAGGGCTTCACCGTGGAGACGCTGGATGAGCCGGTGAATTGGAACGGGGAGCTTGTCAGCAGTCGTCGCATCCGCCAATCGCTGGAGGAAGGCGATATGGCCGATGTGAACGGCTGCCTCGGCCGATACTATTGTGTGCGCGGGCCGGTGGTGAAGGGCGACCAGCGCGGTCGGACGATCGGTTTTCCGACGGCCAATCTGGCGGTGTGGGACGAGCTGCTGCTGCCGGCCAACGGGGTCTACGCCACCTACATCTGGCTGGGCGACAAACGCCATCGGGCGGCCACCAACGTGGGCACGCGGCCGACCGTGGACGGTATGAAGCTGACCGTGGAAGCCCACATCCTCGACTTCGATGCCGATATCTATGGCGAAGACGCGCGGCTGGAGTTCGCGCACCGCATCCGGCCGGAAATGAAGTTTGGCGGACTGGATGAATTGAAGTCACGGATCGCGGCCGATGTGGAGACTGTCCGAGCGGAACTGCCCCTTTAGCGGTTAAAAACGATCTCATAATCTGTCGAATCTGCGGATAGGTTTTCTCCCGCATGAGCGATCTGCGGATTCCTTTTCTATTCAGGAGTAATCCATGACCGAATTAACCTATGGCTTTGAGTTTGTTCGTGAGGAGACTATCCCCGAACTCAACACGCGGGCACGCATCTGGCGGCACGTCAAGACTGGCGCGCAACTGCTCTCGCTGGAGAACGATGACGAAAACAAGGTCTTCGGCATCACCTTCCGCACCCCGCCGGTCGACTCTACTGGTCTGCCCCACATCCTGGAGCATGTCGTCCTGGCCGGGTCGCACAAGTTCCCGCTGAAGGATCCGTTCTTCGAGCTGGTGAAGGGATCGCTGGCCACGTTCGTCAACGCCATGACCTTTCCCGACAAGACCGTCTATCCCGCGGCCAGCACCAACCTGCAGGACTTTTACAACCTGCTCGACGTGTACGCCGATGCGGTGTTCCATCCCCTGTTATCGCCGGAGAAACTGGCGCAAGAGGGATGGCATTACGAGCTGGAATCGGCCGACGCTCCCCTGACGTTCAAAGGCGTCGTCTTTAACGAGATGAAGGGCGCCTACTCATCGCCCGACAATCTGCTCGGCCGCTATAGCCAGCAGGCCACCTTCCCCGACAACACCTATGGCGTGGATTCCGGCGGCGACCCGGCATCGATTCCCGACCTGACCTACGAGCAGTTCAGGCATTTTTACGAAACGCACTACCATCCGTCCAACGCGCTGATTTTCTTCTATGGCGACGACGATCCCGCCGAACGGTTGCGACGCATGGACGGCTATCTGTCGGAGTTCGACGCCATTGAACCGGATAGCGAGATCGCGCTCCAGCAGCCCTTCGACGCGCCGCGGACGGCCCGTTTCCCGTATGGCGTGGACGCAGTTGAGGATGGGGACGAGGACGCGGCCGACGACAAATCCTATGTCGAAGTGAACTGGATGCTGCCGGAGTACAAGGATACGACGCTGGTGATGGCGCTGGAGATCCTGTCCTATGCGTTGCTGGATACCCCGGCCTCACCCCTGCGCAAGAAGCTCATCGACTCCGGCCTGGGAGAGGATGTGTTGGGCGGGCTGTCGTCCTATACGCGGCAGATGACCTTCTCGGCCGGCCTGAAGGGGCTGGATCCGGTCGATGTGGCCAAGGTGGAGCCGCTCATACTGGACACGCTGGCCGCGCTGGCTCGCGACGGGATCGACCCGGAGATGATCGCCGCGTCGCTCAATACGATTGAGTTCTATCTGCGCGAGAACAACACCGGTAGCTACCCGCGCGGGCTGGCCCTGCTCATGCGCGCGCTGGGCACGTGGGTCCATGGCGGCGATCCCCTGGCCCCGCTGAAGTATGAGGCTCCATTGGCGGCGGTGAAGGCCAACATGGCGGCCGAACCGGACTATTGGCAATCGCTCATCCGTGCCTATCTGCTGGAAAATCCGCACCGGGTTACCGTCATCCTGGAGCCGAACGCGGAACTGAACCGGCGGCTGGAGCAGGAGGAGCGCGAGCGACTGGATCAGGCCCGCGCAGCGATGAACGACACTCAGGTACAGGCGGTCATCGAGAACGCCCGGCAACTGAGCGAGCGACAGAACACCCCCGAGACGCCGGAGACGCTGGCGATGCTGCCCAGCCTGAAGCGGGACGATCTGGACCCTCATTACAAGCCGATCCCGGTGGCCCTGGAGGAGATGGCCGGGGCGCGCGTGCTGCACCACGACCTGTTCACCAACGGCATCGTCTATCTGGACCTGGGGCTGGACCTGCGCGCCTTGCCGGTCGAACTGTTGCCCTATGTGGGGCTATTCGGGCAGGCGTTGCTGGAGATGGGCACGGAGACGGAGGATTTCGTCCGGTTGTCGCAACGCATCGGTCGGACAACCGGCGGCATCTTTCCGGGCACGATCATCGCCCCGGTGCGGGATAGCGACGCGACCGCGACCTATCTGATGTTGCGCGGCAAGGCTACCCAGGAAAACGCCGCCGAACTGTTGGCCATTCTGCGCGACGTGCTGATAACGCCCAGGCTGGACAATCCCGAACGCTTCCGCCAGATCGTGCTGGAGGCCAAGGCGGGCATGGAGGCCGGGTTGATTCCGGGAGGCCATCAGGTGGCGGCCACGCGCCTGCGCGCCCATTTCCACACCGCCTATCGGCTGGAGGAGATGATCGGCGGCGTGGAGCATCTGCAATTCCTGCGGCGGCTGGCCGAGCGCATCGAGAGCGATTGGCCGGGCGTGCTGGCCGATCTGGAGGCGGTGCGGTCGCTTCTGGTCAACCGTTCGGGGCTGGTGGCCAATGTGACGCTGGACGAGGCGGGGTATGGGGCATTCGCGCCGTTGCTGGCCGGCTTCATCGGCGAGCTGCCGGGAAGGCCGTACACCGCGGCGGCCTGGAACCTGCCCCAATTGTCGCGCTATGAGGGATTGGCCTTCCCGGCGCAGGTCAACTACGTGGGCAAGGGGGCCAATCTGTATGAGTTGGGCTATCGCCTGGACGGATCGATCGCCGTCATCAACAACCTGATGCGAATCGATCACCTTCTGCACAAGATACGCATCCAGGGCGGAGCCTATGGAGCCTTTGCCACGTTCAGCAGCGTCTCGGGCGTGTACACCTATCTCTCCTATCGCGACCCGAACCTGGTGAATACGCTGGCCGTCTATGATCAATCGGCCGAGTTTCTGCGCAATCTGGATTTGAGCGACGACGCGCTGACCCGCGCGATCATCGGCGCGATCGGTTCCCTCGACGCCTATCGCCTGCCGGATGCCAAGGGCTATGCGTCGCTCATGCGCTATCTGACAGGCGAGACGGACGAGTTCTCGCAGGCCTTCCGCGACCAGGTGCTGGGCACGACCCAGGCCGACTTCCGCGAGCTGGCCGGGGCGCTGGAGCGGATCAATGCCGCGGGCGACATCGTCGTGCTGGGCAGTCGGGAGGCGCTGGAGGCGGCCGTCGCCGAGGGCATAGGCCTGACGATCACCAAGGTGATGTAGAAACTGAGAGCGGCGGGTGATGAACCGGTCGTCACCCGCCGCGGGAAACCAGTGTCAGCAGTTCCTCAACCGGTTCGGGATTGACGATCGTGTGCACCTGGATGCCCAGGGGGGCGAACTCGCGGGCGCAAGCGCGGCCGAAGGCGGGCAGCGCGGCCTGGGTGGCGGCATAGGCGGCCAGACCGTCCCCTACAGGCTCGGGCGAGGCGATGTTGACGATGACCCCGCCCGTGTCGCCCGCCTGATTCTGGTCGGCCAGGACGCGGCCGACGAGCTGTGACATAAAGAAGGCGCTCTTCAGATTGACGTCGACGCAGCGCATCAACTCCCATTCGTCCATCTTCAGGATGGTGGCGATGGGCCTGATGGAGGCGTAGTTGACCAGTATGTCGAGGCGGCCCCACTCGGCACGGGTTGTCTCGATAAGGTTGACGCACTGGAAGCGGTTGCTGACGTCGGCGGCGACGTCGATAGCCATGCCGCCGCGCTCGCGAATCTCGGCCGCGACGCGATGGGCGCGGTCGGGGTTGATGTCGTTGACGGCCACGCGCGCTCCAGCCGTGGCCAGCGCATGGGCGATAGCCGCTCCTGCGCCGTGGCCCGCGCCGGTAACGATGGCGACTTTACCGTTCAAATCGATTGCTGTCATGTGGGGGATCATACCGGCAATCCCGGATTGTGGCGACTGAAAGAGATGTTTGCTTACGGTTTGGTGCCGGAGTGGATACCGATCGTGCCGAACATGAACAGGCGATAGCTGACGTCGACGAAGCCGGCAGCGCGCATGGTGGCGGCCAGCTCGTCCGGCCCCTGGAAGCCCTGCGTGCTGTCGGGCAGATAGCGGTAGGCGTCAGCGTTGCCGGTCACCAGATTGCCCAGCATGGGGATGATGACGTTGAGGTGAATCTTGATGAATGGCTTGAGCAGATTGTCCTTGGGCGGGCTGGATTCGAGGACGACGACGCGGCCGCCGGGTTTGGTCACGCGCAGTTGCTCGCGAAACGCGCCGGGCACGTCGATGACGTTGCGCATCAGGAAGCCGGA
>CAYXNH010000087.1:0-11052 GCA_964466135.1 uncultured Ardenticatenaceae bacterium
ACCCGAACGGCGAACGCGACCCCGACAATCATCGCGGCTTTCCCACGCCCTGGAACTCGCTCTGCCATTTCAGCGGCCTCAGCCGGGTCTTCCCCAATAGTCCCCGATTAAACGGCTACTTCCGCGGCTACGAAGAGTTCGAGGCCGTCCATGCCGTGCCCGTCATCGCCGGATCGTATATGATGATGCCGCGAGCGCTGGACAGGCAGCTTGGCGGCTGGGACGAGACTTACTTCTTCTATGGCGAGGATATCGATTACTGCTATCGCATCCATCAGGCGGGCTACGAGATCACCTATTACCCGCTGGTGAAGGTGCTGCACTACAAGGGAGCCAGCTCCGGCCTGCGGAAGGAGTCAGCCGATATCGCCCGGCCGCCCAAGGAGACGCGCGTGAAAGTTGCTCGCGAGTCGGTGCGGGCCATGCAGGTGTTCTATCGCAAGTTCTACAGCGATAAATATCCGCGCTGGGTGACGGCACTGGTATTGGCGGGGATCAGGCTGCGCGGCCAACTGCGTATCCTGAAGCATCAACTCACCTGACGCAGATATCTTGTCTGCGCAACAACAAGTTTGTGGAGATCGATCCATGACCAACATTACATTCATCGGAGCGGGAAGCACTGTGTTCGCCAAAAATCTGTTGGGCGACATCCTGAGCTTTCCCGAGCTGGCCAACGCGGATATCAGGTTGCACGACATCGACGAAGAGCGATTGCGCACCTCGGAGATCGTGGCCAAACGGGTTGCACAGGCGTTGGGAATACACCCGAAAGTCACAGCGACAACCGATCGCCGTCGGGCGCTGGAGGGAGCCGATTACGTCATCACCATGATTCAGGTCGGCGGGTATCGGCCGTCGACCGTCATCGACTTTGAGATCCCCAAGCGCTACGGCTTGAGACAAACGATCGCCGACACATTGGGAATCGGCGGCATCATGCGCGGCCTGCGCACCATCCCGGTGCTCATCGACATCTGTCGCGATATGGAGGAACTCTGTCCCGATGCCTGGTTACTCAATTATGTAAACCCAATGGCCATGAATTGCTGGGCCTTGAGCCGGGCGACATCAATCAAGACGGTGGGCTTGTGCCATAGCGTACAGGGGACGGCCGAACAATTGGCACGGGATATCAGCGTGCCCGTGGAAGAGATCAACTATCTGTGCGCGGGGATCAACCACGTGGCGTTTTATCTGCGGTTCGAGCGGGATGGCGAAGACCTGTACCCGCTCATCCGTAAGGTCATCGCCGACGGCCGCGTTCCCCACTGGAATCAGGTGCGCTACGAGGCACTCAACCACCTGGGGTATTTCGCCACCGAGTCAAGCGAGCACTTCAGCGAATACGTCCCCTGGTTCATCAAGCGCGACCGTCCCGACCTGATCGCCAAATACAACGTCCCTCTGGACGAATACATCTCGCGTTGTGAAAACCAGATCGCTGCTTGGGAAATGATGCGCGGATTTCTTGAGGATGAGTCGACGGCGCTGGCGGTGGAGAGAACCAATGAATACGGCGCGTATATCATCCATAGCCTGGAAACGGGGACGCCTCGCGTGATCTACGGCAATGTGGCCAACGATCATCTCATCGACAATCTGCCCTTGGGCTGCTGCGTGGAAGTGCCCTGTCTGGTCAACCGTAACGGCATCCAACCCACCCGCATCGGGGCGTTACCGCCGCAATTGGCTGCGCTCATGCAAACCAACATTAATGTGCAGTCGTTGACCGTCGAGGCGGCACTGATGGGCAAGCGGGAACATATCTACCATGCGGCGATGTTGGATCCGCACACGGCGGCCGAACTGGACCTCAACCAAATTCACGCGATGGTGGATGATCTCATCGCTGCCCACGGCGACTGGCTGCCGCAATTCAGGTGAGCGAGGGTTAACCGGCCGTCTGATCAACAGAGGTGGGCACGGATTGCGCGGTTGTGATCTCGATCGGACCGAAAAGGCGCGACTGATTCGCCTGCGCCTCGCGCCGCTTGATCAACTCCAGCAGAGCCAGGAGCGTGACGGCCACCTCGGTTCGATCGCGGGAATCGGCCAGGAGATCGGCGAAAAGA
The DNA here is from genome assembly GCA_964466135.1 of uncultured Ardenticatenaceae bacterium. Lineage (GTDB taxonomy): Bacteria > Chloroflexota > Anaerolineae > Promineifilales > Promineifilaceae > Promineifilum. Next base: position 2,076 of record CAYXNH010000087.1, read on the forward strand.
AACGGTCGCCCATGTGACAAACGGCCACGTAGCTTGCCGATCTGATCCTCGATGGTCAACTGGCGCGGCCGGGCAACCTGGATCGACTCCTCTTTTGTCTCCACTCGCGCCAGAACGCTCTGCATGGCCTCCAGAAGAGTGTGGACATCGATGCCGGACAGGTCGAGATGTCCCTCCAGATACGGCGGCGGGGCGACGCGCAAATAGGTGCGCAAACCAAGTCGCTGGCGCTCGTCCAGCCATTGCGCGGCGGCCTTGAACCGCTTGTAAGCGTGGAGCTGTCGCAAGAGCGCCTCGGCCGGATCCTCTTCTTCCTCCTCACCGCCGGGAAGAACGATCGGCCGCGGCAGCAAGGCACGGCTCTTGATGAGCACCAGCCGCGCGCCGATGCTGATGAAGTCGATCAACTCCTCGAGATGGTCCTCGCCCATCTGCCGCACCTGGGTCAGGTATTGCCCCGTCACTTGCGCCAGGGAAACGGCCGTGATGTCCAGCTCCTCCCGTTCGATAAGATGCAACAGGAGGTCAAGCGGGCCGTTAAAGACGGGAAGATCGACGCGGTAATGGTTCATCGGGGCCGCATGATACAGTAGACAAAGCCGTTCATCTGCACCAGGTCCGTCGTCTCGTATCGTTGGCCGATGACGTCGAGGACCGGGCCGGGGTAGAACTGGGCACGCAGGACGATCGTATCGAAGGCTTGCTCGTCGAGCATGGTCAGCATTTCGGTCAGATCAACTGCGTTGTTATTATAGAGGTTAAGCAGTTGAGTCGGGTTAGTCACCACATCGCGGCCGAGAAAGAAATTGAACCCGGCGTCCTCGCTAAAGGCGGCCGTGTTTCCTTGGGCGACGAGGGCGGCGATCTGCTTGCCGGCAGCCGTGTCGGCGGCGTTGGGCGGGCGACCGAGCAACGACACCCCGGCGGCATCGACATACGGAATGGCTTCGGGCAGCCGGGCGACCGAGCAGGACGTCTGAGGCGCGATCATCACTTCGGTTGGCTTGCCCAGCGTTCGAGCAATCGTCGCCAGAACGGGTGTGTGGGTGGGCATATGAAAAAGCCGACTGGCTTGCCACAGGAAGAGCAGGCCGATGATCGTGGGCAGCAACACCGCCGCCCACCAGGCTCGGCGCGGCGAAGCCCAATTACGCCGTCGCGATGCGTCGAGAAGATGGTTGAAGGCCAACCCGGTGAGAATACAAGCGGCGGCGATGGCCGTGGCGAAGTAGGATTCGCCCGCGCCCCATTTCCCGGCGGTAACGCTATTCACCGTGGCGACGACAAACCAGATGGCATAGATCGATAGCCGTGTGGCGTATAACTGGTAAAGCGAATAGACGGCGGCAACGGAGATGATAAGCGTGTGGAGCCTGAACCATTGCCGGAACAGTCCCTCGGCTTGGCCCGGGATGAACGGATTCAGATTGGCGGTGACCGTGTTAAGCATCCATTGGCCGTCAGTGGCCGCATTGATACCGATAAAGATCAGGCCGGTGACGGCGGCAAATGGCACCGCCCAGATGATAGCCCGCTTTGGCCCGCGCAGGAACAGGAAGATAAACACCGCCGCCACGGTCGCATAGGCCAGTTGCTTGGTGTAGCCGGCGGCCAGGAGCAAGGCCATCACCACCAGCATCGCCTTATTACGACGACGGCCGTCCGCCTCCTCGCGCTCGATAATTACCACCAGCAAAACGACGGCCAACGTCTCGAACATGACCATGAACATGTGCTGACGGAACAAAGGCCCAACATGGTAGACATAGTTGGAAGCCAGGAAGGCCAACCCCGACAGGACGGATAGCCAGGGCCGGCGGCCGGTTCGCTGGACGGCATAGCCTATGGCCCCGGCCGTCACCAATGTGCCCAGAAAGCTGACCAGGCGGCCTGTCCAGTATTGTGGCCCAAAGAGCCAGACCAACGGCACGATGACGACGTGAAAAAGCGGCGGGTAGTTCGATGAGTAAAAGGGATAGACGTCGTTATCGCGATACGGCCACTCCCCGCGACTGAAGTAGACGGTGTCCATCAGTTCGAACCCCTCGCCCTGATCATAGTCGAACGGGAATCGAAACAGCTCGACAGCATAGATAACGTAGACGATGAAATAGCCGATGAAAGCCGCCAAAGCCAGACCGATGACTATTTTAGGCAACCAACTGACGGCAGTCTCCCATGCAGTCGGGCGAGGTGGGGCTTCGGGTGAGGATACAGTCATAGGCATCTAACTAGACGAGGGGGTTATCGCTATGCGAATACATCGCGATCAGGCGGGACGATCCCCCAATGGAACCAGGGTTAACCCCACAACGACGACGATGGCGGCGACGCCGAGCGCCTGCCGCTGGGCTGGACCGATACCCTGAAATTGACCTGCCCCCAGCATGTCCATCGCAAACATGGCGACGGCCGCCCCAACGCCTAACAGGATAAATAGCAGCCCCAATTGTCGTTTAGTCACCATATGGACAGCAACTATAGCACCGGGTTTCGAGAGTTTCAATTTGAGCATCGGCGGCCGTCGGCATACAATACCATCCGGCCGCGTGACGGCTCCGGATCATTTATTATGATTATCAGATTATCCGCCTCGACGCGGCGCCCACCCACAATCATTCGCGAGGACTCTATTACTCACCGCCGCATCTCCAAACTGACCTGGTTGTTGTCGTTCCTCACCGGCGCATTCGTGCTGTGGGTGCTATGGCGTTACGGGTTGGCCGACGACGGCGTCGCGCGCGCTCCAGGTTGGCTGCGCGACTTGCTGGGTCTGCTGACCGGCGCGGGGTTGTTGACGCTCATCGCGCTATGGGGTCTCGTGGCCTGGCAAAGGCAGGAGTTAAATCGCAGCAGCCATCGTTCGGCGGTAACCGTCGAGCAACTATACGCCCTTAGCCCGCGAGACTTCGAGCATTATGTGGCCGACCTGTTCAAGAGGCGCGGCTATGTGGTCGAAGTACGTGGTCGATCGGGCGATCTGGGGGTCGATCTGGCGGTGCGGCAAAGTGACGGACGCTTGGCCATCGTGCAATGCAAGCGCTACCGGCACGCCGTCGGCCCCGACATCGTGCGCGAACTGCTTGGAACAATGCTCCACGAGCGGGCCTACCACGGTTTCCTGGTGACGACGGCCGACATCTCCGAAAGTGCTCGGTCCTGGGCGGCTGATAAACCCATCACGCTCATCGACGGCCCCACCTTGGCCGAGTTGAGTGGCGATCTGAGAGCGCCGACTCGCGGACAATCATAAATCATTGGACACCGGCCTTTCAAATAACCCCATCAAGACCTTAATACCGGCTATAATTTAACCTATGACAACACATCTCATATTCATTCGGCACGGCCAGAGCACCTGGAATGCCGCCCGTCGCTGGCAGGGTCATTCAAACCCGCCGTTATCGGAGTCCGGCCGGCAACAGGCCCATTTGTTGGCGCGGCGGCTGGCAGCCTGGAAGATTGACCACCTTTATGCAAGTGATCTGCTGCGGGCGGCCGAGACGGCCGAAATCCTGGGCGATTCACTGGGGATTCGCCCCGTGATCGATCCCGTCTGGCGCGAGAGAGGCTTTGGTGACGCTGAGGGGCTGACCGCCGAGGAAATTGCGGTTCGATTCCCGGAAGTGTGGGCGGAGCGAATGGTCGGGCCAATGATGGGCATTCCCGGCTCCGAAGCGCATAAGAACGTAATCGAGCGGGCCACGCAAGGCTGCGCCGGCATATTGGCACGCCATACCAGTGAGACGGTCGCGATTGTGAGTCACGGCGGGATGATCCTGACGACGCTGGTGCACCTGTTGGGTTTGCCGCCGTCGGGCCACTCGCTGCTTTCGGTCGGAGGCAACACATCCATCTGTCGCATCGCGATTGAGGACGGCCACGCCCGACTGATCAGCCTGAACGACGCCGCCCATCTGGAATTAGTCGCTCATCACGAGGAACCGGCCTGGGCAGTCGTACAGGGCAAACCCTCGTGATATACTCACCTAGCCTATGACCTTGAGTCCCCCTATCACCCCAAGGTACGCGGATTACCGGCGTCATGTCGATGAGATCGTCGCCGCATCTATCGCCGCGGCCAATGCTGATGCCGCCGTCAGCCGTTTCCTCGCGCGCGACGGACGAACCCTGATCGTCGGTCGGGAACCTGACGCGGAGCGCGTTGATCTGGACCGCAGCCGGGTGTTTCTGTTGGCTGTGGGCAAGGCGGCCGTGCCGATGGCTCGCGCCGTCCTGCGCGTGGTGGGGGATGACCTGGCACGGGGGATCATACTGGTGAAAGACCAGGGCGATGCCATTCCGGATGAGTTCGATCCCCGGAAGATCGCCGTCTATCAGGGGTCTCATCCCATGCCGGACGTGCGCAGTGTGGCCGCCACCAAAAAGGTACTGGAGATGGTGTCGGGGCTGGAACCGGATGATATTGTCCTGTGCCTCATCTCGGGCGGAACATCGTCGCTCATGACGCGGCCGATGCTGCCGCTGGAGGATTTGCGCCAGCTGGTGCAACTGCTCCTTAATAGCGGCTGCACCATTAACGAATTAAACGCCGTCCGTCGGGCGGTGGACCTTGTCAAAAGCGGTGGCTTGGCTCGTGCCATCAGCCCCGCCACCTGCTATGGGCTGATCCTGTCCGACGTCATCGGCAATCCCATGAACGTCATCGGCAGCGGGCCGACGGTGCCGGAGAATGATCTGGTGGTCAGCGCCGTGCAGGTGCTCGGCCGATACGATATCGCCCGGCAACTGGAGCGCGAGCAATGGGGGCGGCTGGCCTTGGCATTGAACCAGACGCGCCATCTGCATAAGGCTCCACGGCCGTCGGTGCGCAATTTCATCGTGGGCGACGTCAGGAATGCGGCGACGGCGGCTTTGGTGGCCGCCATTCGGCAAGGCTTTGTCGGCCAATTGTTGACCGTCCATCTTGACGGGCAGGCGCGGGAAATCGGCCGTCTGGCGGGCGGCATTGCTCGCGACCTCCCGCAGGGGCACTGCCTGGTGATGGGCGGCGAAACGACCGTCACGGTGCGTGGCGCGGGTCGTGGCGGCCGGAATCAGGAGCTGGCCCTGGCGGCGGCGATCGCCCTCGATCGCCGGCCTAAATCCGTTGTGATGAGCTTCAACACCGATGGTGAGGACGGTCCAACACCAGCTGCGGGCGCGGTCATCACCGGGGAAACCTATCGCCTGGCCCGATCCTGTGGTCTGAACCCAATCAATCGGCTGGTTGATAATGACAGTTATTCCTTCTTCGCCCGGCTCGATGAATTGTGCCAAGGCCGCATGGAACCACATCTCATCACAACCGGGCCAACCGGCACCAACGTTAACGATCTGGTGGTTATCTTATCTTACGGAGAATAACAGTTGAGGAGGGGCATCCGGCTCAATCTCAACAATGATAAATCATGACAGTTAAATTTGGAACCGACGGCTGGCGTGCCGTCATCAGTGAAGAATTCACCTTCGATAATCTCAGGCTGGTTGCCCAGGCAATCGCCGATTTTGTTCTGGAAGAGAACCCGACCGATCCCAGCGTGGTCATCGGCTTCGACACCCGCTTTCTATCCGACCGCTACGCGGCCGAGGTGGCTCGCGTCATGGCTGCCAACGACATCCGGGCGCTACTGGCCCGGGCCGACACGCCAACCCCGGCCATCAGCTATGCCGTTGTAAACCGGAAAGCGACCGCGGGGGTGATGATCACCGCCAGCCACAACCCCCCGCGTTACAACGGCGTCAAGCTCAAGGCGTCATTCGGCGGCAGCGCCAATACCGATCAACACCGTCGCGTCGAGAAATTCCTGGAGAGGAACAGCGCCGACGGCCGTCCGACGCGCCTGATGTCGCTCGATGATGCCGTCCGTCAGGAACGCGTCGTCAAATTCGATCCGGCCTGGGCCTATTACGAACATCTCGGCACCTTGCTCGACCTCGACGTCATCCACGCCGGCGAGTTGCGAGTCGTCCACGATTCGATGTATGGGGCCGGGCGGCGAACGATCAGCGAGATGCTGATGCGCACGCGCACCGACGTGCAAAACATTCGCGACGAGATGAACCCCGGATTCGGCGGGATCCACCCCGAACCGATCGCCAAACATCTGTCCCTGCTGGCCTCCGTCATGCAAAGCAGCAATCGTCATGCCGGGCTGGCGACTGACGGTGACGCCGATCGCATCGGCGCGATGGACGTGCGCGGCCAATTCGTCGATCCACATCGCATCTTCGGCCTCATCCTGCGCTATCTGCTCCAGAAACGGGGACTAAGAGGTCGAGTGGTTCGCACCGTCTCAACGACAAGGATGATCGACCGGATCGCGGCCGAATACGGCCTTGAGGTAGTCGAAACACCGGTCGGATTCAACCACATCGCCGACCTGATGCTCAATGGTGACGTCGTCATGGGCGGCGAGGAGTCGGGGGGCATGAGCATCCTCGGCCACATCCCCGAGGGTGACGGCGTGCTTATGGGCTTGTTGTTGCTGGAGGTAATGGCCGATGCCCACCAGCCGCTGCATGTCCTTGTTGATGAGTTGCTGGAAACCTATGGGCCGGCGCAATACGCCCGCACCGACCTGAAGCTATCCCGACCGGTCAACAAGTCGGAATTAACGCGGAAACTGGTCAATACCGCCCCGGACGCGATTTCCGGCGTTCAATTGGAAGAGGTGCGCACCAGCGACGGCATCAAGTATTACCTTGAAGATGGAAGCTGGCTGCTGATCCGTCCATCGGGGACGGAGCCGGTGCTGCGAGTCTACGCTGAAGCGCCCAGCGACGAGCGAGTGAAGGCGTTGCTGGAGTTTGGGGAGGGGATTGCGGCGGCCGAGAGATGAGCTGTCTGGGGGTTATCGTACCGAGCCGATGCGGCGAACCTGCATAGGTTAAGCACATAATCGCAAATAAAAAACGGCCGCCTGCGAGATCGTATACTCCCGCCGGCGGCCGTTCCGATATTGCACTCAGTCTACATATCCGCAAACCGGGTGATAATCCGCGCCGTGTGACGAATCCCATTGATGAAGTCAGGGATGCGGATGTTTTCGTTCGGCGCGTGGACGCGGCTTTGCGGGTGGCCGCAGCCGGATGTGACCACCGGTAAGCCCAACACGTGGATGAACGGATGCAGTGGCCCACTGCCGCCGATAAGCGGCTCGACAATCGGCTCCAGTCCGTACACGTCCTCGGCCGCCTTAATCGATAGCTGAACGAAGGGATGGTCGGGGTCGGTGCGCGCCGGCTTCACTCCGGCCAGGTAGCGCACAGCCACATCGTCGAAGCCCTCCGCATCCAGATGGGCGCGCAGCAAAGGTACGATCTCCTCCGGCGTCTGATCGGGCACGAGGCGAAAGTCGATCTTGGCACTGGCCTTCGCGGGCAGCACAGTCTTGGCCCCCGGCCCCTGATAGCCGGAATTCAGGCCATTGATCGTCGCCGAGGGATCGAAGACACCCGCCCGACGCAACTCGAGACCGCCGCTCATTCCCAACAGGAACCGGTTCAATCCATAGGTCTCCATCATTTCGGCCGAATAGTCGGGCTGCTGAGCCAGATACGCCAGGTCGCGCTCGGTGGCCGGATGGGCGTTATCATAGAAACCGGGGATACGGATGCGCTCGTCGGGACCTTTGATCGTGCTTAGCGCCCAGACCAGGCGCCAGGCGGCATTGGGGATGAGCGTCCCACCCAGACCCGAATGGCAATCCATGGCGGCCGTCTCCACCGACAGCTCGATGTAGCACAGACCGCGCATACCCAGTGTCTGGTCAGGGCGGCCGGAGTAGTCGATCCCGCCAAACTCCCAGATACAGCCGTCGGCGGCGAACTTCTCCTTATAGGTATCGATCGCCCCGGAGACGTTGGGGCTGCCGACCTCCTCTTCCCCTTCTACAAAGTATTTAATGCTCAGCGGCAATTCGCCCAGGACATCCTGGACGGCGGCGACGGCGGCCATGCGAGTGATGAGCTGCCCCTTGTCGTCGCTGACGCCGCGAGCATACAGCCCATCGCCCACACGAGTCAGGGTAAACGGCGGCGTATCCCATAGTTCCAGCGGCTCCGGCGGCTGGACATCGTAATGGTTATAGAACAACAGCGTCCGGTCGGTGCGGCCACTTCGCTCACCATAGACGATCGGGCTGCCGCCGGTGGGCAATATCTCGGCCGAACAACCCTGCTCGCGTAGCATCGTGGCCGTCAGTTCGGCACACTCCTTGATGCCGACGCCTTGGGCAGAAATGCTGGGCTGGGCACATAAACGGGCAAGCTGGTCGATCCAGTAATCGAGGGTCTCATTGATACGCGCATCGATCCGGGCCTCAAGAGCCTTATCAACGGGGTTAGTCATGTGATTTAATCATCCTCCAAATATCATATTGGGATAGCAAACTATAACAGAAGTTCGCCCGATGAGATATCAATTCGCGATGACAGTCGGCCAACCAACCGTGGGTGGCTCACCTCCGTGTTCAGGGTAAAATCGCGCCTCATATGCAGAAAGCCCGTCACCTCTTTCGTTCTTCCGTGCTGGTCATCGCCATATTCGGCCTGAGCAAGATCATCGGTCTGATTCGGGCCCGGTTCGTGGCCCAGGCTTTCGGCACTTCTCCCGCGTATGACGCCTTCACGGCCGCCAACCAGTTACCCGAGGTCTTCTTCGTGGTGATCGCGGGCGGGTCGCTGGCGGCCGCCTTCATCCCCATCTATAGCCGGTATTTGACGCAGGAAAGCCACGCCGACAGCGCTCGCCTGGCCAACACCGTCCTGACCCTGGTCATGTTGCTCCTGGGCGGCATCTCGGCGCTGGGAGCCGTCTTCGCCCCCTGGCTGACGCAACACGTCCTGGTGCCCGACTTCTCGCCGCAGCAGCAGCAATTGACCGCGCAAATCATGCGAGTCATCTTGATCCAGACCACCATCTTCGGCATCGGCGGCGTGCTCAGCAGCATCCTCAACGCCCACCAGCATTTCA
>CAYXNH010000088.1:0-11039 GCA_964466135.1 uncultured Ardenticatenaceae bacterium
CTTCATTTGCAGGGGTCTTCTGATGTCGTTGCAGGCATTAATCCTCCTGTCCGGCACACTAATCATCCTGGCCCTGACTAATGTCCGGCTGACGTTGGTCGTGCTGCCGGTATTGCCGGTGGCCCTGATCATCTTCATGGCCTTCGGCCGCTTTGCCCAACCGCTTTTTTCAGAGATCCAAAGACGGCTCGGCCGCGTCAACACCATCCTGCAGGAAAACCTGGCGGGTCTCAAGGTTGTCAAGGCATTCACAAGCGAAAAACGGGAATCGGAACGATTCCACGAAGGTATTGATTCGTTGCTCGACCAACGAATCAAGGTCAGCCGCATATTCTCGTTTTTATTCCCCTTCATTTTCCTCATCGCCAACCTTGGCCAGGCGGCGGTGATGTACTTCGGTGGTCTGCAGATCATCGACGGCACATTGACCTTGGGCGAATGGCAGAAGTTTAGTCTCTATCTCGTATACGTGTTCATTCCCATGGGCCAGTTGGGGTTCATCATCTCACTCATGGCTCAGGCCGGAGCCAGCGCCGAACGAATTTTTGAGATCCTGGACGCCAAAAATGAGGTAGAGAACAAGCCGAACGCTATCGAGTTGGTCGATATCGACGGGCGCGTCGAATTTCGTGATGTCGTATTCCGCTACTTCGCCGGCAGCGATCCGGTACTGAACCATATCAGCTTCACGGCCGAACCCGGGCAAACCGTCGCCCTGCTAGGCGCAACGGGCAGCGGCAAGAGCAGCATCATCAACCTGATCCCCCGTTTCTATGATGTCAGCGAGGGTCAGGTGCTAATCGACGGTCATGATGTGCGCGATGTAACCCTGGAGAGCCTGCGGCAGCATATCGGCATCGTCCTGCAGGAGACTGTCCTGTTCAGCGGCACGATCCGCGACAACATAGCTTATGGTCGGCCCGACGCCACCGACGAAGAGATCATCGCCGCGGCGACGGCCGCTGCCGCCCATTCGTTCATCGAGAGCTTCCCCCAGGGATATGACACCCCGGTAGGCGAGCGCGGCACGACACTGAGTGGCGGTCAAAAGCAACGGGTGGCCATCGCCCGAGCCTTGCTGCTCAACCCGCATATCCTGATCCTCGATGATAGCACCAGCAGCGTCGACCTGAACACGGAATATGAGATTCAGAAAGCCCTCGACCAGCTAATGGAAGGACGCACAAGCTTTGTCATTGCCCAGCGAATCAGCACCGTGCTGAATGCCGACCAGATTTTGGTTCTCGACGGCGGCGCTATCGTGGCCCGTGGCAATCATGAAGAGTTGTTGGAAAGCAGTCCGATCTATGCCGAAATCTACCACTCGCAACTATCGGAAGATGTCGCCCGGAGTTAAGCGGCATCGAACGCGGAGAATACGACCATGATGAATCGAAATGCAGAATTTTTGGGGGCGGAGGCACGCAAGGCAAACAGCGTCGGCGGCACGCTCAAACGACTTTGGGGTTATTTCCGGCGTTATAGCTGGGCACTTTTGCTGGTGTCGGTCCTCATTATCAGCAGCACCTACATGCAGGTGCTCATCCCTGATCTGACCGGGCAGGCAGTTGACTGCTACCTGGGCCCGTTCGGTTTAGGCGCGGTCGGGGAGAGTATGGATATGTCGGCCATGCTCAGCAGTGGATCGGGCGACACCGCGTTCAGCAATTGCTGGTACACGACGCCCGATCTCGGGGCGACGCGCGATGCTACCCTTCGCTCCTTTGGCAGCCTCATCCTGCTAATTATCGGCCTCTATGTCGGCAGCGCCCTATTCAGCGGTCTGATGTTCTATTTGATGAGTTGGTCCGGCTACAAGGTGTTGCGCGACCTGCAGGCTAATGTGTTCAGCCACATCCACCAGTTGTCCCTTGGCTATTTCACCAAACATGAGGCCGGTGACGTGATGAGCCGGTTCACCAATGATATCGATACCATCCAGCAGGTCATCGGCTTTGGGCTTGTATCTGTTCTGCAAGGTATCTTGATGATCGTCTGGGTAGTCGTCGTGATGTTCCGAATGAATGCCCCATTTGCCCTCATCAGCCTGATCACCCTGCCGTTGATGATCATCCTGACCCGTTGGTTCTCGAATCAGGCTCGCAAGGCTTTTCGCAAGGCCCGGCAGCAGATAGGCAATGTAAATGCCGACCTGCAGGAGAGCATCTCAGCCGTCCGCGAAGTGCAGGCCTTCAGTCGCGAGGATGAAAATATTCAGCAGTTCCGCGAGAGCAACGCAGCCAACCGCGACGCCAACATCCGTGCTCAGGTGTTTACCGGCGCGTTGGGACCGATGCTGGAAGGCTTGAGCTATGTCAGCCTGGCGATCGTCGCCGGCGTCGGCGGCCTGATGATGCTCAGGGGTCAGGGATTGATGGGCACCACGATATCCGTCGGCCTGATCATCACGTTCATTGGATACTCCCAGCAATTTAACCGTCCGGTTCAACAGATCTCCTCTCTTTGGGCCAATATCCAAAGCGCGATCGCCGGCGCGGAACGAATCTTCGGGCTGCTCGATGAGCCGGTTGAAATCAAAGATAAAGCAGATGCCGTCGAGATGCCGGTCATTAGCGGCCACGTAGTCTACCGTGATGTCCATGCCGAATACAATCACGATGAACCGGTGCTGCGCGGGATCGATATCGAGGCCCTCCCCGGGCAAACCGTCGCCATTGTTGGGCCAACCGGCGCGGGCAAGACGACGATCATCAACTTGCTGCCGCGCTTCTGGGATGTGTCGGCGGGCAGCGTCACCATTGACGGTTTGGATGTGCGCGTCGTCACTCAACAAAGCTTGCGCCACCAGATCGGCATCGTGCTGCAAGATTCATTCCTGTTCAGTGACACGGTGATGAACAACATCCGCTACGGTCGCCCGGAGGCCACGGACGAAGAGGTGATGGCGGCTGCCCGGCTGGCCCACGCCGATGATTTCATCAATCGACTGGAGAACGGCTATCAAACGGTTCTGGGCGAGCGCGGCGCGGGATTGAGCCTGGGCCAACGACAGCTCCTCTCCATCGCCCGTGTAGCCCTCATCGACCCGCGTATCCTCATCCTGGATGAGGCAACCAGCAGCGTGGACACGCGCACTGAGCGCGAAATCCAAAAAGCGCTCGAGGATCTGCTGAAAGGGCGAACCAGCTTCGTCATCGCCCACCGGCTCAGCACCATTCGGCATGCCGATCAGGTGCTCGTTGTCGATGGCGGTCGGATCATCGAGCGCGGCACCCATGACAGCTTGCTTGCCAAGCATGGCTTCTACTACGATCTGTACATGAGCCAGTTCCGACGGTCGGTGGAGGACGATCCCGATCTGGGACACGTCGAACTTCATCCGCTGGCTGAGCCGTAATCAACCAAAATCAAAACGCCCGCCTTGTCCATCATAGCCTTCAGCTATAACCCGGACAGGGCGGGCGTTCCAGTTTCTCGTCTAGGAAATCGAGTTTATTTGAAGTGCTTGTCGAAAAACCCAAAGGCAACGTGGGGGTTTTCGATGAGGTACTGATAGCCACGATAATGATGGCTGCCTTCAACATAGAGAGGCCCTTCACCGCCGGGAGTGGCCAGCCGCAAGCGCTCGACATCGGCCACGGAACCCCACTTGTCTTCCCGGCATTGGATGAACAAAACGGGTGTAGGCTCGGCCCCGGCGACGGCGAAGGCCGGCTGAAGCGCACTCAAACGAATGCCGCCCACCATTGAATAAATCGCCTTGACGATGGGTAGCAGGATTTTCCCGGACACACCCAGTAAATCCTCGGAATATCCGTCGGCATAGACGGCCGCGGTGGACGGCTGCACAGCGATTGCCGCCCGGATCTGATTAGTCAGCGGAAGCGCATAGAGCAGCGCGTTAGCCCCCATGGAAAAGCCGATGACCCCGATCCGATCTCCATCGACATCGGTTCGGCCCTGCAGGTAGGCGAGCGCGCCTAACAGATCATTGGATTCCGATTGGCCGAAAGTCACCGGCGGATGAGAGGCACTCTCGCCGTGGTTTCGCAGGTCAAACATCAGGATGTTATAACCTTCATAGTGAAGGGCGTGAGCCAGTCGCATTAGTTCAACCGGGGTTGTCCCGGAGATATCGGCCGCCAGATCGACCGCGGCATCACCCAGGCGATTCCAAAGCCAGCCATGGGCGAAGATAATAGTGCCCTTTGCCGAATTCATGGCCCCCACCGGCAAGAACCAGCCGGAGAGACGCACGCCATCCTGAGCCGGAAATTGCACGTTTTCAAAATCCAGGCCCATCAAGTATGGCGTTGTCCACAAGGCCTGGCGGGCGGGCGCCACCATACGGCGCGAGAAATAAGCCACGGCAACGGCCGTCAGTCCGGCCAAAAATCCGAGCACCAGGCTTAATAGTTTCAACACACGTCGGAAGGTCATAGCGATTTGCTCCCCTGATTGATCCAATTATACCATATTAATCGGCTGTCACTCCGGCAAACAGGTCGGTTTCACGATAGCCATCAGCAACCGCCGGATAACCCCGGATGTACGTTTCCGTGGCCATGAAGCGACGCTGCACCGATTCAGGCAACATACGCGATCGTGACGTTCCCCCGCCCTGGCTGGGGTGCTTCGCCGCGGCGGCACGTTTGACGTCCCAATAGCGTCGATAATCGATGTGGGCATGCAGGTATCGTGGCTCGATACCGATTCGCGTCCAGTCAATATCCTTGTTGCGGCCGGAGTGTTTGGGGTCCTGACCGCGCAGACGCATCATCAAGGTGAAGAATTTCACCATGCGGTTGGAAAAACCGGTGAAATAGAGCCGTTGAGGTTGATAAGGGGCCGGGCCGATCTCAGGGTAGCGGGTCGGGTCTCCGGCAGCCGTGAAAGCGGGAGTGGTAATCTTCCAGCACTGGATGTGGTCGGGGTGGTAATAGCCACCGGTTTCATCATGGGTGACGACGACCTGCGGCCGAATCTCGCGAATCAGGGTCACGACGCGGCCGATGGCCTCGTCCAGGTCGCAATTGATGAAGGCATCGGGATGCTGGTTGGCCGGGTCGCCGATGTAGCCGGAGTCTCGATAGCCCAGCATATGGAGCGTACCGCCGAGAACATCTACGGCCGCCTCCAGTTCGCGGCGTCGTACCGCGGCCAGTTCCTTCAGAGTGTGCTCATATCCCCCGGTCACGGAACCGGCGACCCCGTCGGTGGCGATGGCGATGTGGACGTCGACCCCCTCGTCAGCATAGCGAGCCAGAGTGCCGCCCATGCCGAACGATTCATCGTCGGGGTGGGCCAGAACGGCGAGCAATCGGTAGCGACCTCGCGCGTATTTATGGTTTTGTTGAACATCGTCAACTGTGCTGATATTCACTTCTTTTCCTCAACAAACAGTAAATTGGACGAACCGCCCTTAATGGTGAGTACGCCCATCGTCCGATGGCCCCAGCGCCACGGCCATGCCGACGGCATGCGTGTTCGTGTGCGAGAGGCTGATCGACCACTCTGCCAGTCCCAACTCGGCCGCCAGCCGCGCCGCCTCGCCATGCAGGGTCAGAATGGGGCGGCCGCGCTCATCATTAATGATCTCGACCTCTTTCCAGGAGATATCGCCAATCCCGGTCCCCAGCGCTTTGCCGACGGCTTCCTTGACGGCAAAGCGCCCAGCCAGACTGGTGGCGCGGCCGCCGCACTGCTCGCGCTCTCGTAGCGTGAAAAAGCGATCCAGGAAGCGGTCTCCATGGCGGGCCACGCCGCGCGACAAGCGCTCCACCTCGATGATATCGACGCCTACAGCCAGCATCAGTTCGCCTCGAATGGGATACTTACACCGATATGGATGTCGTTGGCGCTGAGAAACATACACACCACTGTTAGCGTCCGGTCAGCAGCGAAATCACCGATCATCCTGCTGGAACGGTGGAAAAAATCCCGGCCGGGGTAATTATTCACCGTCATGCTTTGTCTCAACTCGTTTGATGACCAGCAGGGTAATATCGTCATACTGCACCATGTCCCCGGCGAACTCGCGAACATCGTCGGCAATAGCAGTGCGGAATTCGTCTGTACTCATGTTCGGCCGTTCCAGCAGGAACTTGCGCATCGTCGCTTCCAGCCGGGGCACGCTGAACTCCTTGTAATCCGAATTTAGGGCTTCGGTGATTCCGTCGGTATAAAGAATGATCACATCGCCAACTTCCAAATCGACGATAGAAACGGAGACGTTCAAATCGGGCAAAACGCCCAGAAGCGGGCTGCTGGGGGGCAGACGGTAGAACCTGGATTCAGACTTGCGCCACAGGAAGGGCGGGTTATGTCCGGCATTGGCATAGGTCAGGCGTCCGGTGTTGGTGTTCAGCTCAGCGTAAAACGCTGAGAGAAACATATCCGACTGGCTGTCTTCCTGAATATAGCGATTAGCCCAACTGAGGACTTCGGCCGGGGCGCGGCCGCGCAGGGCAATATTACGGATCGTCGTGCGACTAAGGGCCATGAACAGCGCCGCGGGAACACCTTTGTCGCTGACGTCGGCAATGACAACGGCCAACCGGCCAGGTTCGCCGGGCAACGGGAATAAATCATAAAAGTCCCCGCCCACCTGCCGGGCTGCCTCGAAGTAGGCGGCAAACTCCCAGCCGTCGAAATATGGTGGGGCTGCGGGCAGCATGCTCATCTGAATGTTCCGGCCGACATCCAATTCCTCTTCGATACGCTGATTTCGCAGTTCCTCGCGATGGAGGCGCGCCTTCTCGATAGCCAGCGCGGCCGAGTTGGCCATGAGCTGCAGAAAGCGCACTTCGACCTCGGAAAAGCTGCGCTTGACGCGTGAGTCGATCACCAGCGTTCCAATAGCCACATCGTTGGCGACGAGCGGAATGATAGCCGCCGCCTTGAAGCCTTCGCGATCGAGCCAATCCGCCGTCCAGAGAGGCGGATCTTGCACCTCCAAATCCTCCACCAGCATCACATGATGGGTGCGCATCACTTTGCCGGAACCGGTGGATTCATCGGCCGGGACTCGATAGCCGTTGCCGACAGGATCGCCATACCAGCCGGATGCGGCGCGAAAATAGAGATAATCCGGGTCCTGCCCGGTCAGCAAAACGGCACAGGCTTCGGCTGATAGTTGAGTCCTCACTTCCTCGACGATGTAGAGCATCAAGTCATCCAGATCGCGACGGCTCAGGAGTTGTTGAGAGATATCGAGCAAGGCGGCCTGCTCATGGATACGCCGTTCCTGCATGGCTTCAAATAGTTGGGTGCGCTCAAGGGCGACGCCCATCTGATTACCGACATTGGTGAGGAGTGTAAGGTTGCGCGAGGTGAAGGCCGACCAGCTGGGAGCGGCGATGTTCAGAATGCCCAGCAAACGATCACCCGACCGCAAGGGCGCCGACGCATGGATAGCCAGCCCCATTGTTTCCTCCATGACACTGCTAAGGCGGCTACAATGCACCTCGTTGAAAGCGCGGCTTCCGTTATCAGCCAGGCAGATTCTTTGGCAGTCACACGGCTTGTCCCAAACCGATGCATTCGAGGCCGCCAGCCCCGGAGGCAAATTGTAATGGGCTGTCAGCCGCCACCGACGCCCTTCCCGGCGGCCGCCGGTGGCGGGGTCGATCAGAAATATCCAGCCCGTCTCCAGGCCCATCAATTCGACCAGTTTTGCCAGGGAATCGTTCAGAGCTGTCCTGACGTCAAGTGACTGATTCAGGATCAGGGAGATCTCGTTGAGTGCCTGGAGGTCGGCAATCTGATCATGTTGGGCGGTCATCGTTTGGGATTCTATCATAGACAACGGCCCTCACCACGATATCGAGTCAGAAGGCCGATGCCGACGCGTGATTGCATGTGCATGACGAAACGGGATAATCCGGGTAATCTGGTGGTCTATCACCAACAGGAGAATCGAGAACCCACATGTCCACGACAAATGATGACAAGGATACCGGCAAGGGCGAAGAGAAAAGCGCATCGCCGCCGACGCCGGCCGACGTTATTTCCCAGACCAGCCACACGACGACAATCGGCGGCCGCCGCCTGAGCTATACGGCCACCACCGGGCGTATCATTCTGAAGGCGGAAGATGAAAAAGAGGGTGAAAAGCCCAAGGCTGCCATCTTCTTCGTCGCCTATACGCTCGACCGGCGGGAGGATGTTTCCGAAGCAGAACATCTATCATCACGACCGGTCACCTATGCCTTCAACGGCGGCCCCGGCTCGTCGTCCGTTTGGCTCCATCTGGGCGTATTGGGGCCGCGTCGTGTGGTGCTGGAGCAAGACGGCCGCCCATTGCCACCTCCCTACAGGCTGATTGACAATGATTTTGGCCTGCTGGATAAGACAGATCTGGTGTTCATCGACCCGGTGACGACCGGATTCAGTCGCGCCGTGCCGGGCGAGAAGGACAAGCAATTCCACGGTTTCAAGCCTGACATCGAATCAGTCGGCGATTTCATCCACCTTTATACGTCCCGGTACCACCGGTGGGCGTCGCCGAAATTCCTCATCGGCGAGAGTTACGGCACAACACGGTCCGCCGGTCTGTCGGGCTATTTGCAGGAGCGACATGGGCTGTATCTCAACGGCATCGCGCTCATTTCCGTCGTCCTCAACTTCATGACCTTGGCCTTCGATCCCGGCAATGATCTGCCTTACATCCTGTTTCTGCCGACCTACGCGGCGACGGCCCATTATCATAAACAATTGGCCAACGAACTTCAGGTCGATCTGGGCCGGACGTTGGCTGAGGCCGAAACGTTCGCACTAGGCCCCTACGCCACGGCGCTGATGCAGGGCGACGCCTTGCCGCCCGATGACAGGGCCGCCATCATCGCCGGCCTGTCCCGCTACACCGGCTTGTCCCCACGCTATATCGAATCGACAAATTTGCGTATCAACATCTTTCGCTTCGTGAAGGAGTTGCTGCGCGAGAAGCGGCGAACGGTCGGTCGTCTGGACAGCCGTTACACAGGCATCGACCGGAACGCGGCCGGCGAGATGAACGAATATGACCCAAGCTATGCGCTCATCCAAGGCCCCTATGCGGCGATGCTCAACGATTACATCCGGCGCGAACTGAAGTTTGAGAGCGATTTACCCTACGAGATTCTCAGCGGCCGGGTGCGACCGTGGTCGTTCGAGGAAAATCAAAACAGCTACCTCAATGTGGGTGAGACCCTGCGCAAAGCCTTGAGCATGAACCCTCATTTGAAGGTCTTCGTGGCCAACGGCTACTACGATCTGGCAACGCCATACCTGGCCACCCGCTATACATTCAATCATCTGGAGTTGGACGAGAGCCTGCGCAAGAATATCACGATGACATACTACGAGGCGGGGCACATGATGTATATCCACGACCCATCCCTGGCGCAGTTGAAGAAAGACCTCGATCAGTTTCTCGACGAGAGCCACTGAATTTCGCAGGCCATCACATCCAGCCGCGCAGGCTATAGACCAGCATGCCGATGTACTCTTTAAGGGCGCGCGTGGTATAGGTCAAATATTCAACGTTTGGCATCAGGTTGATGACCGTCACGGTGGGGCCGCCACGCCAAAGATGCTGCCATTCGGCATCAGACACGAGGAAATCCGTCGGAGCGGGGATAACGCGCAACCCCTGGGCCTCGAACAAGGGGACGGAGCGAGGCATATGCATGGCCGAAGTGACGAGGATGATCTCAGCCATCCCCGCTTCGGCCAACATCTCCCGGCTATAGAGGGCGTTCTCATAGGTGTTGCGCGACCGGGCTTCCAGCCACACGGCCTCCGGCGGCACGCCCAGCAAACTCATGATGGCCGACATATCGTTGGCCTCCGGGCCAATGCCCTCCGGCGTGAGCCATTCTATGCTGCCGCCAGTGACGAGGATGACCTCTGCCGCGCCGTCGTGATAGAGCTTGGCGCCATACAACAATCGATCGCCCGCCTCATTGACCTCGGTCATCGGCCGTGGAGGATCGCTGCCGCGAGTGCCGCCACCCAACACGACGATGGCGTCGGCATGAGGAGCGGCCGTAGGTGGCAAATACTGCGTCTCCAGACTGCGCAGGAGCGCATAAGCCACATAGCGGCTGCTGCCGATCCACAGGACGATAAGAGCCAGCACAATCGCCGCCCGCCGACCGCGCCGCCAGACCAGGGCCAGGATCAACAGCAAGGCGATCAACCCCAGCGGGAAGATAAAGAGGGGAAGCAATTTCGACAGGAAGACAAACACGGCCGTTAGCATAGCAAAAAGGGCAAATGAACGCTATCGGATGCTAACCCGCCTCCATTCGGTATAATCCCGCCGATGAAAGTGGCTGTTCTCTCCGACATTCATGGCAACCTGCCCGCGCTACATGCCGTGGTAGCCGACATTGACGCCTGGGCGCCCGACATCGTCGTCGTTGACGGCGATATCGTCAATCGAGGCCCCAATTCGGGTAACTGTCTGGCGTGGATGCTGGAGCGTCGCGAGAGCCACGGCTGGCATCTCTTGCTTGGCAATCATGAGGAATTCGTCCTCGATTGCGAAGGCCCCGAGCAACCGCTGTCCGGCCCGGCCTACGAGATCAAGCAATTCGCCCACTTCGCCCTGGCCCAGGTAAACGGCATGGCTGCCGAGCTGAGAACCTTACCCGGTATCTTTGAGTGCCTATCGCCAAATGGCGACATGTTAAGGGTCGTTCATGCATCTATGCGAAGCAATCGTGACGGCATCTATCCCGAGACTCCGAATGATATCTTGCGAAAGCAAATCGCCCCTGCCCCGGCCGTCTTCGTTACCGGCCACACCCACCGCCCGCTCATGAGGCCGGTCGACGACACACTGGTGGTCAACATCGGCTCGGTAGGATCACCCTTTGATGACGATCGGCGCGCCGGATATGGGCGCTTCATCTGGACGGGCGACGAATGGCAGGCCGAGATCGTCCGCTTGGCTTATGATTTCGGCCAGATCGAGAAAGACTATGTGCGCTCCGGCTTTCTGGAACAAGGCGGCCCGCTGGCCCAGCTCATGCTGGTCGAATTGCGGAAAGCGCGGGGGCTAATTCATCGCTGGGCGGGTCGCTATGAGTCGG
>CAYXNH010000089.1:0-10969 GCA_964466135.1 uncultured Ardenticatenaceae bacterium
TTGATCCTCGCCCGCGGCGTCAATTTGGCCGAGAACAGCGAGATGAACGTGACCAGGGCGACGCCGCCGACGATGGCCGAGATGTAGAAGTTGATGGCCATCGGCCAGGGGCGATACCAGATCGGTCGAGCCACCAGCTTGCCGTAAGTCAGCCCCAGCGACGATTGGTGCAGCGTGGACAACAGGAGGCCGACTACCGCCAGATAGGGCGTCAGCTTGTGCAGGGAACCCAGCCGGTGCGAAATCCTGGGAAATTGCTTCTCCACCGGCTCCCAATGGCCGATGATCGGCAGTACTTCCATCATCAGCACGGTGAAATAGAGGCCGACGCACATCGTCACTTCCCACAGCGGGGAGTGGATGTTCCAGAAGACAAAGCCGTGCCAGAAGCGATCCGGGCGACCGATATCAAGCAACAGCATCATCATGGCTATGCTATAACCGACGAATCCGACGAAGACGGCCGTCTTGGCCACCGGCTTGACTGATTCGCGCCGCAGCAAATAGGCGATGGCCGAGACGCTGAACGCCCCTGCCGCCAGGGCGATGGCCGACAGGTCGATGGAGATCCACAATCCCCAGGGAACCAGATCGGTCAGATTGGTGATGTGTAAACCCTTGATGAAGACCGTCAGCCCCGCGCCTACTCCGATAGCGATGAAGACGCTCAGGAAAGCCATCCATTGGAAGACGGGTTCCCGCATGGCGGGTACGACATGACGGCGATACAGGGCCATGACTTTCATGACGATGCTTCCTCCATGGTTTCAGCCGGAATGTAGAAGACTCGCGGCGCGGTTCCCAGTTCTTCCCGCAGCCGATACGCTTCGGGATGTTCGCGAAGGGCGACGCTGACCGGAGAATCGGGGTCGTTCAGGTCGCCGAAGACGCGCGCGCCGTAGATGCAAGCCACGACGCAGGCGGGGGTCGCATCCGGATCGACGCCCGGCGTCAGGCCGACGGACAGGCCGCGATCGATGCGGTGCACGCAGAAGGTGCACTTCTCGACCACACCGCGCGGCCGTCGGGGAATCTCGGGCGTTCCGGAATAGGGCACGTCGGGGTTGTCACCGGTGAACTTATCCCAATTAAAGTGGCGCACGCCATAGGGGCAGGATAGCTGGCAATAGCGACAGCCGATGCATTTATCGTAATCCATCATCACAAGGCCGTCGGCCCGATGGTAGGTGGCTCCGACCGGGCAAATCTCAACACAGGGCGCGACTTCGCAATGCTGGCAGGGAGTGGGACGGAAAACCCGCTTGCCCTCGCTCGTCGGTTCGACTTCTTCCACCCGCGACCAGGCGATATTGGGCGGGGTATCGTTATAGGCATGGCAAGCCGCCAGGCACAGGTCGCAGCCGATACATTTGGACTGGTCGATGACCATGGCCCATTTATGGGGCGATTCCTGCGGCTTTCTGGACTTGGCCGGGGCGGTCGGCGCGGCCGGCAGAGGAATCAATCCCCTGCTGTCGGACATACCGATGCCGATGGCCACCGCAGCGGTCGCCGCCGCGCCGAGCTTCAAAAACTCACGGCGGTCAATTTTGGTCGACATGTTCTTCCTCTTCCTTTTCGCCCTTGCCTTCGCTGTTGTTGCGCTTTGTCAGGCGATCGATATAGGGAGCCAACAAGGTGCCGAATACCAGTCCGATGCCGGCCGGCAGAAGGTAGATGAACGGGCTGGGGCCGGTCGGCGTGCTGCTGACGAAGGGGATTATTTCCTGTCGTGCCGGCGTGAAGTTGTTCGGCACACTCGTCGCGGACGGGTATTCCGCCGTCGCCTGGCTGACTGCGCCCATTGCCTCATCCGTCTCGGAATGCATGTCGCCCAGGTGACAATTGTTGCATGTCACGAGGTCGATCTTGAACGAATGCACCCGCATGCCGTGGCCCATCATGCCGGCGTCGGGCGAATCATTGATCCGCAGGTGGCAATCAGTGCACAGCACGCCCTCGCTGGCGTGACCGGTGAAAGAATAGTAGTGCCCCTCGGTATTATGACAACTATTGCATAACTCCTGGGAGTTCTTCACCTTGAGCTTGGCGGTATGAGGGTTATGACAGGAATTACAGGTCATGCCCTGCTCGCCATGTTCACTGACTTCCCATTGGGCGAACGTATCAACGTGGCAATCACCGCACAAACGGGAAGATACATCGGTTGGCATGTAGGCGTCGGGATGACCGGCGGGAACTGGCGAGTGGCAAGTCAGGCAACTGACGCCGCCTTCGACGAATTCGCCCGTCGTCGGGTTGAAGCCCGTGGTATGGCACGCCAGGCACTCTTTCGGGCTGCCTTGGGCGGCCCATTCGTTCTGAAATTCAGAGTTGATAAAAGCATTGCCGTGGGCGCTGTCTTCCCAATAGCCGCGCAGACCTTCATGGCAACCGACGCACTCCTGAGAGTTGGGTTCCGGGGTGGCGTGTTGCATGGGCGGCGCAGCGTTTGCGCTGGGGATGGCCACAAACGCCAGGATCATCAACAGCGTGCTGAAGAGCACGCCGTAGCCGATCCGTTTGATTTGTTGGCTTGTCATCAGTTTCAAAACCTCCTCCATGACCGATCGGGGAGACCGGCTGGATGATCATTATGAGCAACTACAGGTAGTATAAGGGGCGGGGAGGGTCGGGTAAATCGGGCGATCCCCCAATTTTGGACTGAGCGGGCATGGGGAAATCCCCCATACCTGGGTCCCCTGTAGCACAAGCTGTCAGCTTGTGAACCTGCCTCCATCGCACCCCAACCTGTCCAGCTTGCTACCGCACTCCATCCGATCCGGCTTACATCCACAACCTCTCCCCATCCCCCATGAGAACAACCGCCCGCAACCCTCTCCCGCATGGGGAAATCACCTCACACAGAAATGGCCGGTTCGCCCGATTTACTCCGGGGAGCCGATCGCTTATTCTAATGGTAAGCGAGGTTGTTTAATCAACAGGTGTCATCAAGAAACCCACACCCGAAAACAACGACCGGAAGAGAGGAAAACCATGAACGAATTTCAGGCCATTACCGTAGAGATTGTTTTCTTCGTCTTGCGCTTCGCGATCCCGGTCCTGATCATCTACGGATCCGCCCGGCTGGTGAAGCATCTGCTCCGTTCGAAACCGGACGAGGACGAGAAGAAAGAAATCGCCCACTGAAATTATCCGATTACCCGCGCGCCTGTTCTCAAGGCGCGATTACAACAATCCAATCATCTGTCTTGTGCGAGGGCCGGCCGATTAAACTCAGCCGGCCTTTTGCCTGTTGGCCCACCATCCCCATAACGGTCGCCCGGGACGCGAAACGGGGGCCGTGCCTCGCAAGACACGACCCCCGTTTCAGTCGCCAAGTAAGCGGTCAAGGGCGAGCGACTTGTTCGGCCGCCCGCGCCCGACCAAAACCGATTTGAATCAATTCCCCCATGTGCGGACCGGCGCGCGCGTCAGACTGGACACGTCGCCGCCCACGGCCTCGATGGAGTCAAAGAGGACCTGGATCACATAGGTGGAGTTGTGGGCAAAACCGCCGGGATCCTTCTGTGAATCCTGGAAGTTATAGGCCGCGCGCAGCAGGTTGGGCGTCCAGGACGCAAACCCGCCCTCATCGTCGTTGATTCGGCCATTGCCGTCCGTATCGGCGAACCAGTACGGATAGGCATGGGAATCATACAGGATGGGGGTGCCGACAACCTCGATCGAGTAGGCCTGGATCGCCGCGTAGAGCAAGTTGCGCAAGGTGTCGATCTCGCCATAGACACCCTCGGTCGTGTCGCCGTCGCCATCGTAGTCCACATCGGTCATACGGATGCCGCGCAGCCCTTCGAGCGTTTCCGCGCCCTGGTGGCATTCGGCACAATCGTCGATGACGATCCGCAGCGAGTGGGTATCGTGGCATTCGGTGCACGAGTTGAACACGCCTACATGCTGGTTCTGGCCGGTGTATTCGCGGCCGGCGAACTCATACGCGCCCTTGACATCGGTGCCGAACAGCGTCGCCCCGGCGGCGAAGTAGTGGATGTTGAGGAACCGCAGATTCTCGTCCACGACATCACCGGGCTTGTCGCCGATAAGCGCGTTGACGCTGACGGTCGACTCGCGGCCCTGATGGCAATTCATGCACATATTGGCCGCCGAATCGCGTTCGCCGAACGATACCGTCTTGCCGCTGGGGAACTTCACATTGGGAACTTCGAAGATGGTGAAGTTCTGCACGTCGTTATGGCACGTGCCACAGCTCAACCCATTGCTGGACGGCTGGCTGGTGACCACGCCCTCAGTGATGAACTGGGGCTGGCCGCCGGCCGAGTGGCACTTGGCACACGAGCGAGGCACGACGCCGCCCTCGGCGTCCCAATGGCGGAAGGCTTCCTCCGATCCGGCAAAGTGTCCCATGTCGATACGGGATGCCGTGCTCAGATCGACCGGCGTTTCAACGGCCGCATTCAGATCATTGATCGAATCATACAGCAATTGAATGACGTACTTGCCGCCGTGGGCATAGACACCGGGATCCTTCTCGGAGACCAGGAAGTTATAGGCGGCCTTGGAAAGACGGGCTGTCCAACTCTTGAACGCGTTGGGGAAGATCGCCTCGCCCTCGTTCAGCGTCCCGTCCATGTCGGTATCGACGAAGAAATAGGGATAGGCCGTGTTGCTGTAGCCGATCATCGAGTCGGTCTTCTCCATCGAGTACGCCTGCATCGCTGCATAGAGCTTCTCGCGAAGACCATCGATCTCAAATTTGATCCCTTCCTCCATGTCGCCGTCGCCGTCGTAGTCGACAAGCGAGCCATTCATACGGATGTTGGCCAGGTCCTCAGTCGTCTTGGCATCGGCATGGCACGCCTGGCACTGCTCGAGGTTGAGTTCGAGCGTGTGCATGTCGTGGCACTCGATGCAGGTGTTATAGGTGGGGACATGGTCGAAACGCGCGTCATAGGACAGGCCATCATATTCATAGCCGCCCTTGACCAGCGTACCGTACTGCGTGGCGGCCGCGGCGTAGTAGTGGATATTCGTGAAGCTCAGATCCCCGGTGACGACATCCACCTTATCGGTCACGCCGGCATCGGCGATGAGCTGGTTGACCGAGACAGTGGACGCGAGGCCCTGATGGCACACCATGCAACGCGCTTCATCGCCCAGATCGGCGATCTCGATGCCCGAGGGGAACATCACATTGGTCTTGGTGAGTGTCACCTCGTTGTGGCAAGCCGTGCACTCGATCGTGGTGCCGATCGGCGCGGGAGCATCGACCAGACCTGCCGTGCTGCCGTCAGCCCCCAAGTAGTCGATGTAGCCGGGCGAGCTATGGCACCGGGCACACTCGGTGGGCACTTCGGGCGGGTCGTCCTCGTTCCAGTGATTGAAAGGCTCACCCTCGGCGTTGTTATGCCCGGAGTTAGCCCACTCGTCATAGAACGGAACGGCCACCGAAGGTCCCGTCGACACCGGAACCTCGACCACACGAGTGACTTCAACCTCGGTGACAGCCGGGGCGCTTTCTCCCGCGGGCGCGGTCGTCGCCTGGGCGACGGATTCGTTGCCCGTCGCGGGTTGGCCCTGCCCGGTCGTCGGGCTGTTCTGGACGCTGCAAGCAGCCAACAGAAGCCCGAACAGGAGCAAAGCCGACAATAGAAAGATGAGCGGACGCTTATTGAATCTCATATTCCAAAGTGATTAACCTCCTTCAGTTAATATTCCACATGGCGATGCCGGCCGCGCGTCGCTCCCTATCCGGCCGACATCATAGAATACTGGCTCCCGCTCTTTAGGGTATGGGCGTTGCCAGTGGAACAAACACATCTCGCGTGGCCTGAGGCACAACGATGATGGCGGTATCTTCGAAAGTGAACATCCAGATCACCAGCGCCGTGGCCATGATGACAACAATACCGGCGACGGCAAAGTAGATCTTGCGCCGTCGCGCCAACACATCGGGCGGGATGACCTTCCAGGGGTCGCCGCCTGCATCCAGCCGCTCCAGTTCGAGGGCGTGCTCCTCCTCCATGATCTTGTGTGACAACGTGCCCGTGAACATGCTCTTGTTGCGATGTTTCACCAGCACGTTGTAGAGATGCCAAATGACGATGGAAACGGCCGCCAGCACCGCCTCCCAGCCGTGGGCGATGAGAGCGACGGGAATGTACGATCCGGGCAGGATCCGCGTGGCGGCGATCGGGTTCCACAGGATAAAGCCGGTGGCGATCATCACCCCCGTGCCCCAGACCACAGCCCAATATTCGAACTTCTCGCCGAAGTTAAACTTGCGCATTTTGGGCGGCTCGTCGGTGAAGCCGAGGTTATAGGCCACCGTATCCCGCAGGTCGAAGCCGTCCTTCAGGTCGGGCAACATGCGCATGTCTTCGTGCTTGACGAACAGGCGATAGGCCGATGTCAACAGATGATAGATAGTCCCCAGAATGAGCACGACGGCCGCCCAGCGATGGATCATCCGCACGACCTCGATGCCGCCCAGCAGGGCGATCAGCCCCTGGGACAGCGGCGAGAACGGGAACTTTTGCGGCAACCCGGTCAGGCACAGGATGGTGAAGCTGATGAGCAGGGTCATGTGCTCGGTCCGCGCCATCAGTCGGAATCGCGGATATTCCGGCTCGCCGTCGGCCGTGTAATGGATCAGATCGCTGGGGGGCGACGCCTGGGGCATCTCCGTTTCGACGGCGGCCGCCACGGGAGTCGCCTCATCCGGCATGGCGACCTCGGCCGCGGGAATATCGGCCGGGGGTGGCGGAGGCGCCGGCGGCGGAGCCATCTCGGAAACCGCCTCGGCAGATACCTGTTGAAGATCGCGTGTTTCTTCGTTCATTCAAACCTGACTAATCCGGCTCTACCGGCCGCGTGCCTGACGATAAACGTCGGTGCCGACCAGGAACAGCAGGAATACAACCGTGCCGGGGATGACCGTGGCGTAGAAAATGCTGACCAGGAGCATCAACGGGTTATTGCGCAACGACGGCCGATGATGCCCCGTCCAGGAGTCGGAGAAGTTGGTCGTCGCGCCGGGATGGCATTGCTGACAGGTGACCAGCAAGTTCTCCTTGATGCCCGAATCGGGATCGCTCGCCCGCCTGATGTTGTGCACGCCGTGACAATCGAAGCACACCGCCTTGCCCGTCGGTACATCGGGATCGTTGGATTGGAAGATGGTCACGGTTGTGCCGTGGAAATCGTCCACGTAGGTATCAAAGACGTCGGTCGAGATCCCGTATGGCTCCATCAACTCCGCGTTGCCGTGGCAGGACGCGCACAGCTCGGGAGAGCGGTTGCGGAACATGGCGGCCGTTGGATCGCCGATGCTGTGGACGCCGTGACACTCGATGCACGTCGGCACGTCGGGATTGTCGTCGGCCAGCAGGGCGGCCCCGTGGACGCTCTCGGCGTATTCGTCAAAAATGGCGCTGTGGCATTGGCGGCAGGTCTCCGAGATGCGAGACCGCGGCTCATTGGGCACGGGCATGGTGTGGGCGCCGTGGCAATCGACGCAGGTGGCGGCGTCCAGGTTGCCTTCGGCCAGCGCCCGAGCGTGGGAACTGTCCATTTGGCCTTCGTGCTGCGTCTCGTGGCAGCGGGCGCAAAGTTCAGACTGTTGAATTGTGTAAGCGCGAGCTGATTCAGCTTGCAAAGGGGAGTGGGGGAGGTCGTAGTTCTGGTGGCAATCGTTGCAGGCCAGTTCCTGCCAGTTGTTGTCTGCCCCGTGGACGGATGCATTCAGTTCGTCAGGGTGGACACTGGTCGAAACAGTATCTCCGTTAGGAAATGTCATGGTTTGCCCGGGAGGACTGTGACAGCCAATGCAGAAATCGGTGTTGACCTCCCGCTGGGCGAATAGTCCCGCCTCGACATGCAGACTCAGACGGATGGGATCGACCAGATCAACGCCGACGTTAGTGTGGCAGTCGGCGCAGACGCTTGTCGACGCCGGTAATTGCCAGGCGCTCATGGTTTGCACCTGATGGGAGCCGTGGCAATCGGTGCAGACAACCGACATGCCGGACTCGGAAGCCGCCGGGTCGAAGCCGCCGGACCATTCCGGCCCCGGATGGGCGGTCAGGTGCGGCGAGTGGCAGCGGACGCAGGCTTGCGATTGCGACAGGGCGAACGCCCGGAAATCAAAATCCTCCATCGGCGCATGGGGGAAGCGATAGGCCGTCCCCGCGTGACAGGCGTCGCATCCCAGCGATACGCCATTGGCCGGGCCGTGGGCCGAGGCGCTCAGCGCGGCCAGATCGACACGCGCGGAGCGGGTCTCACCCGACGGAAAGACGATCTCCGCGTCGCTCTCGCCATGACAGGAGCGGCAGGCGACCGAGGCGGAGGTGGGCGGGTGGGGGTCGGTCTGGAATGGGACAATCGCTTCGGCCGCCGGTGGCCGGACGACGGCGACCGTCTCCGTCCGGTAAACCGGCGGGCTGTCGGCGCGCGTCGTTTCGGCGTGGGCAAGGGCCGAGACCGCCGCCATCACGGCGAACAGGATCAGGGCGATATGCCGCAATCCGGTTCCAATCGAACGTCGTCGCATACGGTCCATCTCTCAAGACCCCGATTTCAACCGCCCCAGGTCTCAGGGAGCGGACGAGGCCTCCTCCCCATTGGCGGGCGGCTGCGGCTCGTGATAGCCGTCGGCCGCGGCTAGCAGCACGCCATCAGATAGCGCGGGGCCGATCCCCAGCTCGCTGTTGTGGCATTGGCGGCAGGTCGTATCCAGCCCAAGTTGGGGCAGGACATTGCCGCCGGCGTCGAACTGCCCCATCTGCGCGGCGTTGATCGTCACCTGATGGGTCTTCATGTCGGCCATGAACGAGCCGGGCGCGCCGAGGGCGTTCCGAATCAGCTGGGGCATGTGACAGGTATCGCAAGCCACTCGAATCTGCCGGTGAACCTTGTCTTCCTGCGCCTGGCGGAAGTGGCAGTTGGCGCAGGTGGCTCTCAACGCCGTCTGGCGACTTACTTCGCGTGGGGCGGCGGCGCCGACGTGGGGGTCATGGCAATCGACACAATCGAGGATCGCATGCTTGCCGGGGAAGAGGTCGCCATATTCGTGTTCGGTGTGCTGGATGAATCCACTGGCCGCCACGACATCGCCCGACATATGGCAGGCGCGGCACTCCTGGCCATCGCGCGAAACACGGGGGCTGAAGGCGAAGGGATTATTGACGTGCAGGCTGCCGGGGCCATGGCAGGCTTCGCATTGAACACCCGGCTGAGCGAACGTGCCGCTCATCCCCGTCTGGGCACTATCTGTCCCCTGAGGATTGAAACCGGTGGCGTGGCAGGCCCCGCAATCGAAGGAGAGTTCCTCACCGGGATGATAGGCCGCAAAGTCACCGCCGGCCTCCAGCAAATTATTGTCGAGATTAAATTGCGCAGCCTCGCCGGTAACGAGGAAGCCGTCCTGATCGACGAAGAGCGCCTTCCACCGGTAGCCGCCGACGACGTAAGACACGTCCGCCCAGGTCATGTCCGCGGGCGGGTTGCGAACTTCACCGGATGGGATGCGGGGAGCCTGGCCGTCAACCACCGGCGTGAGCGCCCAGGCATGGCCGCTGCGGCTGAACTGTTCGAAGGTATCGGTGTGGCACTTGGCGCACGTCTCCGAGCCGACGAACTCCGGCGGGGTGAAGCTGATGCCGTCCGTGCCCGCAGGCCCGGCAAGGCCTGCTGTGCCCGCCGGTCCGGTCGGGCCGGGAGGGCCTTGTGGCCCGACATTCCCTTGGGGACCTTGCGGACCGGGACGACTGGAGCAGGCCGCGAGCACCAGCGCCAATAATGCCGTAACTAGAATTGAAGCCGTCCGAACAGCTTTCATCATGGTCTCCCTTGGTCTCCCGCGACCGGCAGAGGAAATTCGCCGGTCGAAGTTTCACAGTATATCGTCGGGCCGATATATTGCCAATAATAACCCGGCGAGATGTTCCATCCCGGAGCCGCCAACCATACATAATTTTGCTAGGGTTTGGCGGCCTTCCGCTCATCTTCAGGGGTCGAATTCGATTAAAAAGGGGGGTTGAGCTATAATATACGATGGTATTCGTCCTCCGGACAGCCCGCGGCCGCATGGAATAATCGATGCGGAATCGGCCGCAATCATCATGATTTTGGCGCGCACCGGAGCGCAAAAACGGGCATGCAGACAGCCGGAGCCGGCGGAGGTTCAATTTGGAGATCGGCACAGTAAACAGCATTGACATCAATCAGGAGATGCGCAGCTCCTACCTGGATTACGCCATGAGCGTGATCGTGGCGCGCGCATTGCCGGACGCCCGCGACGGGCTGAAACCGGTGCATCGCCGCATCCTGTACGCCATGTACGACATGGGTCTGCGGCCCAACACGCCCCATCGCAAGAGCGCCCGTATCGTGGGCGAGGTGCTGGGCAAGTACCACCCCCACGGCGACAGCTCGGTCTACGACGCGATGGTGCGCATGGCCCAGGACTTCTCCATGCGCTACATGCTGGTGGACGGGCAGGGCAACTTCGGCAGTGTGGACGGCGACAGCCCGGCGGCCATGCGCTACACCGAGGCCCGTCTGGCCTCCATCGCCATGGAGGTACTGGAAGACCTCGACAAGAACACTGTCGACTTCAGCAGCAATTTCGACGAGTCGCTGGAAGAGCCGGATTTACTGCCGGCGCGACTGCCCAATCTGTTGCTCAATGGCTCGTCGGGCATCGCCGTGGGCATGGCCACCAACATCCCGCCCCACAATCTGGGCGAACTGTGTGACGCCATCTCCTATCTGATCGACCGCCAGGATGATGTCGATGAGGTGACTCTCGACGATCTGATGGAGTTCGTGAAGGGGCCGGACTTCCCCACCGGCGGCGAGATCATCGGCAGCGAGGGCATCCGCAACGCCTACGCCACCGGTCGCGGCCGCGTCATCATGCGCGGCGTGGCCGAGATCGAGCCGAACCCGCGCCATCCCGACCGGATGCAGATCAACATCACCGAGCTGC
>CAYXNH010000090.1:0-10940 GCA_964466135.1 uncultured Ardenticatenaceae bacterium
GCATATTGGCGGCGTGCCCGGCATAGTGAACGACGATGATCGCCCGCGTGCGCGGTGTGATGCGCTCGGCCACATCAACGGCCGACAGGCTGAAGTCACTCTCGCCGGTTACGTCGGCAAAGACAGGCGTGGCTCCGGTGTAGCGAACGGCATTGGCCGTGGCGACAAAGGTCAACGACGGCACAATAACCTCATCGCCTTGTTTCCAACCCAAAGCCAGCCCGGCCAAATGGAGCGCAGCCGTGCAATTGGTGACGGCCAGCGCGTGCCGGGCGCCGGTGAGCATCGTGAAATCGGCCTCAAAAGCGGCCGTCACCTCGCCCATCGACAGCCAGCGCCGTCGCAGCACTTCGAGGACGGCCGCCTCTTCTTCAGGTCCCAGGTCGATGTCGGCCAGCGGGATTCGCCACACAGGTTTCATCGCTTCCATTGCTCAATCACCCTGCCGGTTGAGTATGCTTGCCGGAGCCGTTGGTCGACAGAATGGCCGGTTTGTCGGGCGGCAGAAATAGCGACCGCATCCGATCGAAGTCCTCAACAGCCCGCTCGTAATCGTCCGCCCGACCCAGGTCTTGCCAGTAGCCGTCGAAGGGGAACCCGGCGACGATCTCGCCCGCGGCGATAAGCTGCTTGACCAGGTCGGGAAAATCAAGGTATTGATTGCGCGGGATGAAATCCAGCACGCGCGGTTCGAACACGTAGATGCCCATGCTGACCATAAAGTCATAGGTCGGCTTTTCGATATAGCCGGTCACGTGTCCGTCGTCATCCTGCTCGATAACGCCCAGGTCGATGTGAACCTTGCGATGGTGCATGGCGATGGTGGCCGCCGCGCCACTGAGTCGATGATGATCCAGCAAGCTGGCCAGAGGCAAGGTCGTCAATACATCACCGTTGGCAACCATGAAAGTGTCGTTCAGCCCATCGATCAACGACAGAGGGCCGGCTGTTCCCAAAGGGGCCTCCTCATAACTATAGGTGATATCCATGCCAAGCTTCCGGCCGTCCTGGAAGAAGAGCCGCAGCATCTCGGCCAGATGCCCCACCGTCAGCACCGCCTCGTTGATCCCGGCGCATTTCATCTGCCGCAGCAAAATCTCCAGAATAGGCATATCGCCGATGGGCATCAGCGGCTTCGGTAAAATGGTTGTGTAGGGTTTGAGCCTCGTGCCCTTGCCCCCGGCCAAAATGACGGCTTTCATGGTCTTGTCCCTCGCCTGTAATCCGGCACCCTAAATCTCGTACCGTCCGACATGATAAAAATCGATATGTTCGCCAATCCAGGCGACTGTCTCGCGCAACCCGTCTTCCAATGAATAGGCCGGTTCCCAACCCAGCGCGCGTCGAGCCAAACCGTTGTCCGACATCAGGCGCATCACCTCGGATTTTTCCGGCCGCATTCTCTCCGGCTCAGTGATAATTTCAACCGGCCGATCGACCAGACGGATGATCCGGTCAGCCAATTCGCCGATGCTGATATCCGTCCCGGTGCCCAGATTCAACTCCTGGCCAAGGATGCCCTCGGCTTGAGCGGCGCAAATGAACCCGCTCACGGTATCGCGCACATAGGTAAAATCGCGTCGCGAATCCAGATTGCCCAGGTGGATACAATCTTCGGTCAGGGCCTGGGTAATGATGGTCGGGATGACCGCGCGGGCCGACTGACGTGGGCCATAGGTATTGAATGGCCTGACAGTGACCGTCGGCAGGTTATAGGAACGATAGAAACTCTCCACCAATTTGTCGGCCCCGATCTTGCTGGCCGAATAGGGCGATTGTCCCTGCAGCGGATGGCTCTCATCCATTGGCGTGAATTGGGCAGTGCCGTAGACCTCGCTGGTCGATGTATGGATCAGTCGCTCGACGTCGTGGGTCAGACAGGCCATCAGGACGTTGAGCGTGCCCATAAAGTTGGTCTCGGCCGTCTCCATCGGATGTTTGTAGGAGTAGGGGATGGAGATGATCGCGCCCAGATGAAAGACGAATTCGACGCCGCGCACAGCCCGGTCAATGGCGGCGGTATCGCGCAAGTCCCCGGCCACGACGTCCAATTCGCGAATGACGCCGGTCGACAATTGGCGCAGCAAACCGGCATCGCCCCGTGAGTTATAACGCACGAAAGCGCGAACGTCGGCGCCGGCCAAAACCAGCGACTCGACCAGTTGACTGCCGATAAACCCACCCGCGCCCGTCACCAGAACGCGCTTGCCGCTCCACTCACTCATCTCGGTTGAAATACTCCAGTTTAATTTACTGATCGATGGGATGAAAGCCGGGCGCCTTCATCCGGGATTACCCGACGGAAGACGGGAAGATTTAGCGCGCTTCCATCCTGTTCTGCATGGCCAGGACCTGGGCATGGGCTTCGTCCCATTCTCCGGCTTCCATCAGGCGATCCATCTCCACCAGCCATTGATCGAGTTGTGGCCTGCTGCGGTTGGTCTGCCCAATCTCATCTGGTGTTCGGACCGCGTAGGCGCCATTGGATGATAGCCCTCGCCCATCATGGACAGACAACTGCTCGCGCAAGGCTTCCAGCATATCGGGCAGGACAACCGTCTGCACGCCCGTATTGCGGCAGGCCTGCAGGATCGAATCCCGTTGCGGCCGCCGGATGTTTTCGATGGCGAACAGGATCAGCCCGATATCATGGATGCTGACCAGCTGCGGGATTTCATCTGTGCGGCCGAGAACCTGTATGCCGCCGATCCTCGCCCCTTGCTTGCGGGGAGAATCATCGACCATGCCGATGATGGAAAATACCTGTCCCAACTCCGCCTTGCGCAGCAGATAGACACCCAGGTTGCCGACCTCCCCCGCCCCGACGATGAGCACGCGCTCGCCGACAGTCGAGGATACGCCTCGCAACGTGATCCAATGCTCTGACAGGCCGGTGATGATGCGCATGCGATAGCGCAAGAGGACAAACCCGGCGAACGCGAGAACACCGCTAACCATGATGAGGCCGGACGGCAATAAGCGATAACCCAGGTAAGGGATATAAATATCGCGCGGCTGCCACACCAGATTGGCCACCAGCAGGATCAGCGTCGTCAGCCCCGAAGAGGCGGCTAGCGAGAACGCATCGTTGAAATCGGCCCACGACCATACCACGCGACCGATGCCCAGCAGGGCATTCACCGCGCTGAAGATGATGGAGATGGCGAAAGCCACCCCCACGGCGATGCCCCAACCCAGCTCCAGCGGCCCATTACTCCGCCACAGCAAGCCCGTGACGGCTACAGCCACGAAAGCTACCAGCCCATCGAGTATGAACCAGGAGAAGTAACGGCTGATAAACTTCGCCAGCGGGCCCCAGAACAGGAGATGTTCGGGCACACGTCGTGTCTTCAGCGCCGGCAACAGGGCCAATAAAGTCCAGAAGATTACATCCAGATCCGTCAGGAACGAGCGATGATGAACATACAACAAATCCAGGCGAAGCTTGCTGGGCAGGATGACCTTCAGATATTGGTCGACCACATTGCCCGCCTGCAACATGCTTTCCTCATTGCGATAGAGGACCGATGCCGGGCTGGTGATTCCAGGACGCACAGAGAGTAAAACCTGACGAACGTCATCGGGCCAGTGAGCCACAAAATCCAGGTCTTCCGGCCGCGGACCCACCAGGCTCATGTCGCCTCGCAAAACGTTCCACAATTGTGGCAGCTCGTTGATTTTCGTATCGCGCAGCCATTGGCCCAGTGACGTGATGCGCGAATCGTTCTGGCCGGTGACCTTGGGGCCGCGATAACTGTCGGCCGTCTCGTACATCGTCCGAAATTTGAGAATACGAAACGTACGGCCGTCGCGGCCAACCCGATCGCCCCAATAGTAGATGGGGCCGGGTGAGTCGCGTTTGATTAGAATGGCAATCAGCAAAAAAGCGGGGGCCAGGATGATAATGCCCAATCCGGAGATGACGATATCGAGCGTCCGACGGGCAAAGCCATCGACCAGCCGCGCAAGTTCAGAAAACCCGGTTGTGAGTTTGACATCGTTTTTATGAGGCCGTTGGGCGATGCTTTCGTTCATGTCTCACTCGTTCGGTCGAATAATGGCCAGGTAGTGGGTGTTAAGAATATCCAACTTTTCCAAGAGCAATGCGCCGATCCAGGTCAATGGCACAAGCCGACGTGCCAGTGGCGGGGCCAGGGTG
The DNA here is from genome assembly GCA_964466135.1 of uncultured Ardenticatenaceae bacterium. Taxonomy (GTDB): domain Bacteria; phylum Chloroflexota; class Anaerolineae; order Promineifilales; family Promineifilaceae; genus Promineifilum. The sequence goes on from CAYXNH010000090.1 coordinate 4,160, forward strand.
ATCCGGTTAAATGCGAACCGGCAACCTCGAAAATAATCCTTGATCTCCGCTGGTCTAATCCCTCGTGTTTGCTTGTTTATTGGGTTGATCCAGAAATCGTACCAAATGATTGCGCCACCGGGGCGCAACACTCGAAGCATTTCACTAGCGACAGTATAGCAGATGCCTTGATCCAAAATCGATGAAAACACCGTGAATTGTAAGAGAAGGTCAAATGAATTAGTGGGGTAAGGCAGGTCTGTTCCCGACGCACAACTCACCGGCAGATGAGGCAAGCGCTCGCGGGTCTGGGCCAAGCGCTCGGGAAGGAGATCGATGCCGAACAAACGACGGGGATCGGCGCCATAGCTGAGCAACTCCTGGAGGACGCCGCCCGAACCGCAACCAACTTCAAGGATGTCCTTATCGCCGAGGGGAAGCAATCCCTCTCGACGCAAGCCGGACAGGATGGCCCGTTGTCTACCCTGGATCGCGAACAGGTAGGCCGGGTTTGCCGGCGAATAAGCACCGGCCTCCGTCATGCGGGCCACACGACCGCTGTAGGCTTCGCGAATACGGGCGGTTTCGGATGTGGACTCGTGACCCATATCCGGGTCGTTCATCTAGCCCTCGCTCCAGTAGCCTTGTGCCGGATCGTAAACCAGCCTCACCGACCCCGCGGCCGGTACCTCACGGCGTGAAACGGCACCGGCCAACAGGATGTTCCCACCGGTGACGAGCGAGAACGGCACGCCGGCCACCAGAGTAACCGCGCCAGTGAAAATCGTATCGGAGAGGCCGTCGGCCGTCCACCAATGAATATTGGCAACGTCAGCCGTACCGAGGATGTCGAACGTATCGTAATTGCTCGAAATAACCAGGGTCGGCCCGGCCGGCACGGTGGTCGGCGCCCGACCGCTGATGGGCGTCAGGCGGCCGATGATCGGCACGGGGGACTCGGCTACCAGCAACGGCTTGCCGCTCAGGAAATTATTGATCCGATTGTTACTGCCGGCTATCCGGCCACTCCATCCGGGATCGGTGGGCTGAATGACATGAAAAAGCGTGCCCCCGCTGATATCCTGGAACGTGCAATGGTCGATCTGCAGGAACGAATCGGCCGATGGTCCGCCATCTATGCTGCTGCAAAGAAAGACGCCGCGATCTCCGGTTGTGCGACCGATAAATCGGCATCCCTCAATCAACGCCTGACCATTATCGATCTCGATCGAGACCGAGAATGACGCGTTGTCCGCCCGATTATAAAAAAGGCAATCTCTGATTGTGTAGCGATTGGACCCACCTGTCCCCAGGTTTAGGAACGTCCCCGATCCTTGGTTATAAAACTGGCAGTTTTCGAGGAGAACCTCGATGCTATCCAGGCGGAAATCGACTTGCGGCAGGGCATTGCCCTTTGGCGCGAAGATGCAATTCCTGAGGGTGGCACGCCAGGGGGAGTTGCTGTAGGCCACCACATGTCCGGTGGTGTTGGAAAGCCCCTTTGCCGCCGTGAAATAACACCCATCGATGGTAATTTCCGAGCGGATCTGAATAGCCGGGGCGGCCTCAAAGATACAGTTGTACACCTCTACCTGAGTGGCTACCGTCTCGCGATCCTGCGTGATCAATCCGCGGCTGTTGCGTGGCCCAAACCAGCAACCGACAAACCGTTGATATTCCGGATCACCGGCAACGTCCGTCCCCTGAAATTGAAAGGCCCAGGAGGTCGCGCCATCGAAACGGGTATTCTCGACATGAACCGAATTATGTGGGTGGCAATACACCAGATGCGATTCCTGGTTGTCATGAAGGTAGCTGTCATAGATATGAAGGCGCTTGTGCCCTTCCGGGACCGTCCAGAAAGCGATACAATATTGCCACCACGGATGAAGATCGCAATCGCGGATGGTCAGAAACAACTCCCCGCGGCCGCTGTCATTAGCCGAAGCCGGCGAATAGAGGCAATAGGTGAATCCATCGATATCGACGCTTTGCAGGAGGCAGATGTGGTCCACCCCACCCGCATCGAAGTAAACGCCCATAAACTCGAACTGTTCAATCGGCTGGTGCAGATCTTCTTCCAGGCGCATATTGGCCAGCTGGAAATTGACCCCACCGGGGACATAGAATCCGGCATAGGCCTTACCGGTGCCCGGGTTCTGCGCATTAAATCGCAGCAGCGTCGACTCCCGCCCCTCACCAAAGATGACCAGATCGCCCCTCACCATCAGACTTCGGCGCTCCGGCTCCAGCACGATCCGGTAGAACTGGGCAGGCCGGGGGATCAGAAGCGGCTTTTTGGCCTCAATGGCGGCGTCGATGGCCGCCTGGAAAGCGACCCGATCGTTAGTCACGCCATCCCCCTTGGCCCCAAAGAGTGGATCCATGACGCTTATCACAGACGACTGTCTCGCCGGGCGCAGGGTTGGCGCGGCCATCACCGGCAAGATACGACCCAATGCGGCCCCGCCTACGATAGCGGCCGTACCTTGTAAAAACTGCCGCCGACTGATTTGTCCGGCCTTGTTTTCGTTAGTCATGTCCTTCATAGTCGACTTCCCTTATCCGGCCGATCATCGAGACGTCTTGTCCGGCTGCGCCTCCGATTGGCGCAGTTTTGAATAATTAAGCAGTCCGGCCAGAAAACCCAGACCGTAGCTGAGATGGAGGATGGGATGAATGATGAGCAAGCGGGGGATGTGTCTCCAGCCGTACTCGCGGCCCAGGGAGAACGACGTCAGTAGATTCGCCGCCAGGTATAGCCCGGCAACCAGCGCGCCCAGCCAACGAAACGGCCGAAAAAACAGGCCCAGGATCGACGAGCCTATTATGCTCGCGACAAAGGCCGGCGGCGCGAACTGCCTCCAGCGCATCTGCCGCGGATGCTTCTGCATAACGCGTACTTTCCAGTAGCCGTATTGATAATATTGCCGCCATAACTTTGGGAGACTGCTGCGGCTATAGTAGCGTGACCGGATGTCGGGTGACAGCAGGATGTGCCCCCCGCTCTTCAGCAGGCGATAGTTATATTCATCATCCTGGTTGCGCACGAGTTGTTCATCGAAAGGCCCCAAACGCTCCAGAGTCTCTCGCCTGTAGGCCGGGAAGGCGACGGTTTCCACCAATGCCGGCCGATCCTTCACCGTGCGGAATGCGGACCCGCCCACGCCGAACCACGAACTCATCGCCAGGGCAATGGCCTGGGCCTCGTCCGTCTCCCCGATCGTCTCGATTGGCCCGCCGACAGCCTCGACGCCATCGGCCAATAAATGCTCCACGCACCGGCTAACATAGTCCGGCGCGATCTCGCAATGGCCGTCGACACGCACGATAATATCGCCCCTGGCCTGCCCTATGCCGATATTCAGGCCGGGAGGCACGATATGCCGAGGGTTGTCGATGAGCCGCAAATGGGAATAGGACACCTGCCGGGCACGAACGACTTCCCGCGTGCCGTCGGTTGACATGCCGTCAACAACCAGGACCTCGATTCGCTCGGAAGGATAATCCTGGCCGAGAACCGCGCCCAGGCTGCGTTCAATATAAGCGCCCTCATTGCGCACCGGCATGATGATGGACACCATCGGCATCTCGCTCATACCCTTAGTGTACGCGAGGAACCCGTCTCGGCACGTAAAAAATGAGCAAAGTTAAATGAACAATTTCATTTAGAGAACCGGGCCGGACTATGACGGTCGTTCAAGCCGCGAAAGGATAGCCCGAAATTTGCCGTTGGCCATGCGAGGAACCTCGTCAACAGCCTCCAAAACGACCGTCATGTCGTCACCCACACGATCATGAAGTCGCTGAACGATAACATCACCGTCTCTTGAACTATACCCTTCCGCCGGCACAAAGAGCACCCGCAATTTCCCCCAATCTTCCTGAATGATCTGGGCCTCGCGAACGTGCGGATCGGCCTTAAATACGGCATCCAGCCGGCCGACATGGCGACCATCGCGGGTGATGACCACATCTTCCACGCGCCCATCGATTCCCTGAAGCAGCGGCAAGGTGCGCCCGCAGGGACATGACGCGTCTGTTCGGGTGGCTCGGTCGCCTGTCTGATATCGGATGAGCGGCATATCGGGGTTGAGCAGGCCGGTGGCTATCAGCCGACCTGCCTGTCCGGCCAGGAGCGGTTCATCATGTGTATCCGCCACTATCTCAATATGGCCCGCCTCGGGCCATATGTGCATGTTGCCCATCTCGCATTCGCCGGCGGCCGCGGCGATCTCAGCCATGCCGTAGGCGTCTCGAACCGGGCACTGGAAGGCAGCGGCGATCGTCTCGCGTTGATAGTCGAGCAATGTCTCGGCATTGGTGATCACGACCTTTAGCGGCGGGACGACCAGCTTTTGATCCAGCGTCTCGAGAGCCAGCCGATAGATTGCTGATGGATAGCCGAGAAGATAGACAATCCGATGATCCTTGATGGCCCCCAGATAAGCGGGAATATTCTTCGGGGATAGATGAAAAACGGACAGGTACAGCTGGTTCATGGCCATATTCCAGACCCAGAAAGGCGGTTTGTCACGCCTGACCGGGGCGACGAGCTGACCGCCAAGAATGGCCCAGCGATCATGACGGCCGACACCGTACCAGCGTCGCGATCGCGCCTCGAATAATGCGAACCACGCCCCGAGCGTCTCCTTGCTCAACCACAAATATTGCTGCGTGCCGGTCGTGCCGCCGGTGCGCTCAAAGTACATCTTTTCGGGATCGCAATCATCAGCCAAAAAGGCGTGCGGCTCGCGGCGCAAGGCCTCCTTGCCCAGCAGCGGCCAATTTTCCAGCAGTTCAGACGAAGACCTATCGCCGTTGGCACGACGTCGCGACCATTGCTCCCGATAGTAGGGCACGTCGGCCGCTGCCCGTCGCAGAATGGTGGCCAGACGCTCCTCTTGCCAGATACGCCATTGATCGGCGCTCCAATGCTCGCGCGACAGGAATTCGTCGATCATCGACTCCGTGGCCATGCTATAACGCCAGCGGCTAAGATAGCGGCCGCGAGCGCTGGCGGCCAACACCTTCATGGGATAGGGCAATCGATGGTATATCTTGTACCAATCAGGCATATGCCAACTCCTGAAATAAGGTTTCCCATTGTGCCTTGACCTGTTTCCAGGCGCAATTCTCAGCTAGCGCGCGACCGTTGGCCGACAACCGTGCCGCCAAGCCCGGTTCATGCAACAGCCGCCGGACGGCCGCCGCCATCGCCTCAGCGTCCCCGTCAGGCGTTAACAAACCCGTCTCGCCATCGGAGAGCAAATAGGGGATGCCGCCGACGCGGGTGGCCACGACCGGCAGGCCGAACGCCGCCGCCTCCACGACGCTGACCGGCATATTATCCACATGATTGGTATTCAGATAGATATCGTGCGTCCCAAAATCGCGAGCCTTGTCCTCGGGGCCCATAAAGCCAGGAAAACGGACCGCATCGATCAAACCCATCCGCCGGGCCTTCTCCTGAACCTGGGCATGCAAGCCCTTCTCTTGTCCGGCCATCGTCAGCGTCGCCGCGGGATGGGTCTGCCGCAGGTTCGCCAATACATCGACGGCCATCTCCGGGTGGTAGATGGCATGAAATGTCCGCATCCACAAGAGTCGCGGCTGAACTTCGCGCCGGTGACGATAAGGATACTCCTCGATGGCCAGGATATTGGGGATAACCCGAATCCGGCCGGTGATCCCCGGAACCCCTTCGACCAGGCCTGACAGATACCGCGACGGCGCGACGATGGCATCTGCCCGCCGCATCACGCGCCACACCCAACCCCTGCGGGACATGGCGAACTCCGGAAGAGAGCCGCCATGCAAAACGTAAACCTGCCGCAAGCCCAACATCCGGCACAGCAAGCTGGCTGCATCATTGATGACAAAGGCCGGGCCGCTGAACACCTGATGAATGACGAGATCGACCTCTTTCCGCCAGACATAGATCGACCGCAAGGTATCGACCAGACGCGGCACGCGGGCCGGAATGTGGGAAGTGACCCGCACCGGATAGCCTTCGCGCGCCAGAGAGTCAGCCAACACCTCCCCCTGTGTCGTCACCCAGCCGGGATTGACGCCGAGCATCGGCCCGACGATGCAAAGCCGCAAGGGAGTATCGGATGCAACCGAAGTAGGAGGGACTGATGTCCTGGTAGTAACCATTCCCGATTCCCGTCAGAGGGCATTTCCCGCCTTTGGCACCGACAAATCCACATCCCAAACCTCGGCAAATAACCTCGCCACGGCCGACTGATAGGTGCGATAGGTGAAGCGATGTGCCGCGGCCGCCCCGGCCCGACTGGCCGCCAGCCAGCCATTGGGATTGTCCAGATAGCGAACAATGGCATCGGCCGCTCCCTGAATATCATCAGGGGCCAAGGCCACTCCTGCACCGATCTCAGCCAGTACTTGTGGAATACTTGACACCGAGCTTGTGATTGGTACCGCACCTCTGGACATGGCTTCGCTCAGCACCTTGGGCCAGCCCTCCGAGGAGGTCGGCAATAAAATGAAGTGGGCTGCCGCACCATATTCAGCCACCTCGACCGGTGGTCGCCATCCAAGAAAGACCACGTTCTGTAACTGGTGATCCTTCACCCACGCCTCATAACGCGCCCGATCCGGCCCATCGCCCACCAAACGGAGCCGGAAAGGCACATCACGCCGCTGTAGCTCCAGGCCAATTTGCAGGACACGGCTGACCCCCTTGGCGTCATTGAGCGCCCCGACAAACAGAAGTTCAACCGGAAACGTCAGCCGTTTGCCCTCCGCGGCCTCTCGCCCTTGCGAAAGTTCTTCATCCGTC
>CAYXNH010000091.1:0-10849 GCA_964466135.1 uncultured Ardenticatenaceae bacterium
GGTCGGTCAGCGTGTAGTAATGGCCTCGCTCCTCGTTGTGGTCGATGCTGAAGGCGTAGCCGGCCCAGATGCGCACCATCGCCGGAACACGCTCCAGCTTGCTGTAGGGTATGGAGCCGCCGAATGGCGTGCTGATGGTCGAGTCCTGGGTCTTCATGAAGGAGTCATAGTGTCGGGGGAAATTCTTGCCCCAGACCTGCGGATCCAGTTCATTATCGGCGATCTCGACGACTTTGAGCGGATATTGCTCCCCCTCGGCCTTGCGGGTGGTGATATTCACCAGCAAGGCGGCGATCAAGCCCATGATGACCAGGCCGCCGACAAAGGCGCCAATAAGCCACCATCGACTGGGTGATTTTTGCGTAGGTTCCTGATTGGTCATCTTCTTCCTCGTTTGTTATTTGGCATGCCCGACCCGCGCGTGGCAGAGCAGGCAATCGGTAGGATCATCGGTTGTGGCATGATTCATATAGGCCGTCATGGCTTCATGGCAATAGAGGCAGCTTGATCGAGCCACGCGGTGATTGAGCGATGTGATCTGGATCGGTTCGTGAAAGTTGTTGAGCGTGAAGGCGGCGCTGTGGCGAAAACCGTTGATTGCCTTCACGGCGTACTTGGCCACCATGGAGTCATGGGGCGTGTGGCAATCATTGCAGGTGGCCACCGATTTGTGACTGCCATGGTTCCAGCCGTCGTACTGATCACGCATGATATGGCAATTGACGCAGGACGCAGGGTCATCCGAAAAATAGGAAGCTCCCTGGGCAAAGGCGAACGTGAATAATCCCAATCCGAACACCCCGCCGATGACCGCCGCCAGCATCAGCCAGGCTCGGAAAGGAGCCGCCGCCCAGATACGGCTCAGTACGCCCTGCTTCCCTTCGGGAGGCGAGTTGGACATAGCTTGCTTACTCTCCTTTTGTCAGACGTGTCTTCGGATGAATGAAGGGTTATGACTTCATGATCGTGAGGACGATGGCTCAACACCCCCTCGGAAAACACGTGACCTAATCTTACCCCAGGAACGGTAATAAGCAAGGCCAAGCCAAGGGGGCGGCGGTTTCTGATGGAATCAGGCGGATGTGAGTTCTCCGGCCCGGCGAGCCAGCGCGGGGATCATCATCTCCATCGCCGCGAAACGGGGATCTTGTGTCTGGCCGCGCGCATAGCGGATGTAGATTTGGGCCACGATGACCGTCAGCCGGAATAGCCCCAGGGCGTGATAGAAGTTGATGTGGTCAACTGCGCGGCCGGTTTTGGCGGCATAACGCGCCACCAAATCGGCCCGATTCAGAAAGCCCGGCACGCCCAGCGGCATCATCGCCGTCGCTTGCAGATAGGGCGGGTCGTCCGGTTCCGTCCAATAGGTCAGCAACGCGCCCAGGTCGGCCAAGGGATCGCCCAGGGTGCACATATCCCAGTCGAAGACGGCCACGATCCGCCCGGGATCGTCGGCCGCCAGCATCACATTGTCGAGCTTGTAATCGTTGTGGACCAGCGAGACATGGGGGGCGGCCGGCTCGTGGGCCTTCAGCCAGGCGTAGACGGCATCCATGTCCGTTAGATCGGCCGTTTTGGCTGCCTGCCAGCGGCGATACCAGCCCTCGATCTGCCGGTCGATGAAGCCCTCCGGCTTTCCCAGTTCTCCCAGACCGAGCGCCTGATAATCGACCGCATGAAATTCGGCCAGCACGTCGATCAGCGCCTCGCTCATCCGCCGGGCCGCGTCGGGCTGTCCGGCAAAAACCTCAGGCATCGTTCGCCGCACGACCACGCCCCGTCGTCGCTCCATGACGAAGAAAGGCGCGCCGATGATGGACTTGTCATCGCAAAACAGAAAGGCGCGGGGAGCATAGGGGAATGCCCGGTGCAAGACGGACAACACCCGGTATTCACGCCCCATGTCGTGGGCGGATGTGGCCACGGGGCCGAGTGGCGGCCGTCGCAGTACATACTCATGGGTTCCATAGTCGAGCAGGTAGGTCAGGTTAGCCGCGCCGCCGCCGAATTGGCGCACGGCAAGCGGGCCATCACTGCCGGGCAATTTCCCGGCCAGATACCGGCCAAGCCGTTCCGCGTCGATTTGTTCGTCGGGGCGCATGGAGATGGTGTCGGCCGGTTGGGTGTTGTCGTTCATGATGCGTACCGGCTCAGTATCCGCCGCGCCACTGACCACTTGTGTACCTCATCCGGCCCGTCATAAATGCGTGCTGCCCGTTCGTGGCGATACCAGAACGCCAGTGGCGTCTCTTCGGTCATGCCCATTGCGCCGTGAACCTGAATGGCGCGGTCCAGCACTTTCTGCAACACCCCGGCGACATGGAACTTGATCAGCGAGATGTCGTCGCGGGCGGCATAGGCCCCTTCGGTGTCGATCTTGCGCGCCGTTTGCAGCACCAGCAAGCGCGCGGCGTCGATCTCGGCCCGGCTCTCGGCCACCCAGGTCTGCACCGGCCCCATTTCGGCCAACGTTCGGCCGGGGGCCAGCTCGCGCAGGGCGGCCTGGCGGCACATCAGGTCAAACGCCCGCTCGCAGATGCCGATCCAGCGCATGCAGTGGTGGATGCGGCCCGGCCCCAGTCGCTGCTGGGCGATGATGAATCCCATCCCCTCGCCACCCAGTCGGTTGGCTTGCGGCACGCGGCAGTTGTCGTAACGGATCTCGGCGTGGCTGGCCCACCCCTGCCCGCGTTCGCCCATGACGGACGTATTCTCAACTATCCTGAACCCCGGCGTGTCGGCGGGCACGATGATCATGCTCGCTCGCTCATAGCGCGACGCGGCCGGATCGGTGACGGCCATGACGATGGCGAAAGCCGCGCCGTCGGCCGCCGTGGTGAACCATTTGTGGCCGTTGACGATGTAATCATCGGTGTCTTTCTCAGCCGTCGTGCTCAACCACGTGGGATTGGAACCGGCGTTTTCCGGCTCGGTCATGGAGAAACAACTGCGGGTGTCGCCAGCCAGCAGGGGCATGAGGAAACGCTCCTTCTGCTCCGAGGTGCCGTGCTCGATAAGGATCTCCATATTGCCCGCGTCAGGGGCCTGGCAGTTCAGGACGTAATGGCCGAGCGGGGTGCGGCCGAGTACCTCGCTGACCAGGCCATGCTCGAAGAGCGACAGCCCCATCCCGCCATATTCTTCGGGTATTTGCGGCAGCCACAGACCCAGCCCCTTGGCCAGGCGGCGTTTCTCTTCGATGGCCGGGATGACGGTATCGAAATCGTGCAGCAGAAACGGCCGCTCCAGAGGCAATAACTCCTCGCGAACGAACTCATTCAGCGTTCGTAGCAGGATGCTCATCTCGGCCGGGATGGATTCGAAGGGCATGGCTCACCTCCATGGAATGGGCGCCCGCTCGCCAGGTGGAAAAATATCGGGATTGCGCCGCCGCCGAGCGAATAAATTATACGTCCTGATAGGACTGGACGGCCGCTTCGACAGTGTCGAATATCGCCAGAAATGAGTTGAAACCGGTCATTTCCAGCGCCTTGCGCACGCGGCCTTGTGGATTCGCCAGCTTGCAGTTTGTCTCAAAGCCCTGATCGATGTCAGACGCGATGGTATGGAAGGCACTCCAGCCAAATTCCGGGCTGGGAGGCTGCTCGCCACGCATGATGAGCGCGGCGCTGTGAAGGGACACAAGGCCGGAGCTGGACAGGAAGGTCAGATCAGTCAGATCGATGACCAGTTCCCGCGCGCCATCGTTATAAAGTTGGCGGACGCGTTCGATGACATCGAGGTAATTGGACGCATCCAGTTCACCTTCAAGGTGCAGGATAAAAGTCGTCGGCGAATTGACCACGGGGCTGCTTTTAATTTCCATGATGTTCCGTCTCCGTTCGGTGTGAAATCCAGGCGGATCACTGACATGCCTAACTCCATTAAATTGTAGCCGTTCCCGTACAGGTGGCCACAAAATCCCGGCTGCAATGATCGGCGGTTTCCCCCTGGCGGTGATCAATATCGTTGAAGTCCAACGCTTCTCGATGTTCCTGCCCGCGCCGCTCATCGCTCTGGTTCTGTTTGTCATTCTGTGGCTGCCCGGCACACAGTGGTTGATTGCTGAGCTGAAGAATTTATGAGAGTCAGGGGCAGACGCAGACCTGCTGAATGACCACAAATCATATGTGGAAACACGTGACTTTCTTCATGGGTTTAACTGCTGATTGTCACTATGTGCACGAGCGATGGCCAGCCATACTTAAGATCAGAAGATACTCATAAGGGGGTGCTGTTTTATGAGTTCGCTTAAAAAACGTATTGACTATCTCTTTACCTCCACGAACGGCCTGATCCTCATGGCCATGGCGATCATCTCCCTGATCACGGTGATCTGGGGCACGCTTTCCGGGCCGATGGTGGAATGGGGTGTGCGCGACTTCACAGTTCGCGTGCTGGGGATGCAACTGGTGCAGGCCGAGCGCGAGGCACGCATCATCATGCTCTACCATACGATAGCGATGGCCATCATCGCTATCGAGGTCTACATCATGACCGACATCCTGCCGATGAAGCGGCAGAATCAGGTGCTTATCAACGGCACCATCACCTTCGGTTATTTGTTGACTGTCATCTTCGGCATGGCGTTTGCCTATTGGGGCCAGAACTTCATGTTTCATGGCCTGTTTCTGCTGGGGCAATCGCTGATCTTCTTCGCCGGCATCCTGCTGGCTATCGCCTTGTGGCCATGGCGGAAGGAGTATCGCCTCCCCGAAGACACCCCCTATGCCCGCACGAAAAAAGGCCTGGACCTGGAGCGCACCGCTTTCTTCGTCATGGCCCTGGCTACATTGCTTTCCGCGGCCTTTGGGGCTGTCACTGGTTCATATTGGGGCAATGGTCACGAGACGTTCCTGGCTGAAGACCTGATCCGCACGCCGATCAGGACGGCCATGCAAGGCGCGATCATCGGTCACCTGCATATCATGCTGACCCTGATCGCCATCGCCATCACCCTGATCGTGGGGCGCTGGATGGACTTCAAAGGACGGCTGCACAAGGTAGCGATGCTCCTCATGATCGTCGGCACCATCATCATCACCACCGGCGCGCTCTCTGTGGTCTGGGTTGATTGGGCGCACACGACCATCTACGTCGGCTCGGTCTTTGTCATGCTGGCCGCATTGCTCTACGTCATCTATGCGTGGGCCAGGTTGATCAACGATCGTACGGCCGAATTGGGCCTTAAAAAACCGACCTTCTTGCAGAAGATCAAGGCTCTTGGGCACGATCCACTCAAATTCGGCCCCGGCTGGCAAATGGTCTTCATGAATTTCACCGTGAGCGGCATCGGTATTTTCATGGCCGTCAAACTTGATGAGATCATCCGCGTTTGGCCTCATCGGGATGAGCGAATCACGTTAACCGGCCACTGGCACATCCTGGCCAGTTTGATCGCTACCATCATCCTGTTCTACTATGCCGATCGGGTAGGGCTTAAAGGCCGCGTCCGCAAGTGGTTTGGCTGGTCGATCATCGTCATGTCCAATCTGGCCTTTGGCGCGGTGACCGTCTTCGCCATGAAGCGACTCTTCGTCTCTGAGGCGGGGCAACAGGGCATCGTCAACTGGACGATGTTGTTAACCGACATCGGTTTGGCCACGATTCTGACCGTGCTGGGGGCATTCATGTTCTGGCGACTGGTCGATCTCTTCCGCACCAAGGGGCATTGGGCCGATGAATTGGCGGCCGAGAAACGAGAGGTCGCCCTCAAGGAGATTGCCGAGCAACGGAGAAGGATTGATGAGCTGAATCAGGCCCTCAAGGAGGCTGCCCAATGAAGCGTATATTAATCATGTTGACTCTGCTGTTAGTGATCGGGGTCGCCGCTTGCGGCCCCACGCCCAACATCGGGTCCATCACCCCGCCATTCATGGACACGGGAGTCAATCCGGAATCCTGGGCGCTCGTCCCCGCCGGCGAGTTCCCTTACGGCCAGCATGATCATATGACGATGACGGACGACTTCGAAATCATGGTCACCAATGTGACCAACGAGCAATATGCCCGCTTCCTCAATGAGGCGCTGGCTTCCGGAGCGGCCACTATCGGCGAGGTTGAAGTGGAGGCCGGGGAGAGCGTCTGGACCGAAAAGGGGGTATTCGGCCACTACCCGGGCGAACCCTTCGACGGTTTCAGACACGAGGAAGAGATCAAGGCCGGCAACAAGCTATATATGCCCCTGCAGGGCGAAGGCCTGCGCCTGACCTTTGACGGGAATGAATTCTCCTCGATGGACGCCTATAGCAACCATCCCGTCACCATGGTGACCTGGTTCGGGGCTAATTCTTTCTGCCAATACAACGGCTGGCGGTTGCCGACCGAAGTTGAGTGGGAGAAAGCGGCGCGCGGCACGGAACTCGTGGACGGCCGCGGTCGTCCCTTCCCCTGGGGGCTGGAGATCGAACGCAACAACGCCAACTACTATTCCTCGTTCGACGTATTCGTGAAACTTTTCGGCAAGTTGGGCAACACGACACCCGTCGGCTTCTATAACGGCATGAATTACGATGGTTATCAGACCCTGGATTCGGCCAGCCCATACGGTGTTTACGACATGGCCGGCAACGTCTGGCAGTGGGTGGGCGATGACTACCCCAACCAGCATTATCGACACATGCGCGGCGGCAGTTTCTATTCTTATGAAGTAGACCTGCGAGTGTGGAAGTACAACAGCGCCGGACCGCAATACTACGGCCCGGCAGTGGGCTTCCGCTGCGTGCGCGATGTGAATTAGTTCATAACGGAGAAGATGATTCGTGAGCCATATGCCAACCTCACATACTCGGCGATTCCGTCGATACCTGCCACTTTTCAAAAGCTTGCAGACCGGCTTGCTGCTCTTGACGGGCCTGGCGGGATTCATGAGCACTCGCTGTCCGTTCATCAACTGGCAAACCACGCTGGCTGTGGCCGGAAGCCTGACGTTGGCTATCAGTGGCAGCACGATCCTGAATATGTGGTACGACCGGGATATCGACGCCAGGATGGGCCGCACCGCCGCCCGGCCGATTCCCTCCGGAGAAGTCAGCCCGAACGAGGCGTTGATATTAGGCCTTGTCCTTAGCGCCTCGGGCGTTGCCTGGGCTTTGTACATAGACGTCCTGTATGGTGTTATCGTCTTTGCCGGGCTGTTTTTCGATGTCGTGATTTACACCATCTGGCTCAAGCGGCGCACGCCGTGGAGCATCATTTGGGGCGGGTTAGCCGGGGGGATGCCGGTGCTGGCCGGACATGCGCTGGGTTCGGGACGAATCGAATGGGTCGGTGTCGTCCTGGCTCTGGCTGTCGTGTTCTGGATTCCGACGCATATCATGACTTTTAGCATGCGTTATTTTAATGATTACCAGCGGGCCGGCGTCCCCACCTTCCCCTCGGTTTACGGGTTTGCGAAAACGCGCATGATCGTCGCCATCTCCAGCATGTTGGCCGGGGGCATGATGGCCCTGGCCGCCTACGGCGTGGGACTGACGCTTGGATATTGGCGCTTGCTGGCCGTTCTGACCGGAGGCCTGCTGCTGCTGGCTATCTCCAGCCTGATGCGGCCATCGGAGCGCGCCAACTTCGGCCTGTTCAAATATGCCTCACTCTACATGCTCGGCGCGATGCTGTTGTTGATGCTGGTCGTCTGATTCCCGGACGTGTGTGGAAGTGTAACCATGAAAAAGATGTCAGCCCCGGATCGTATCTTTATCCTTCTGGCCGGGCTATTAGCGGCCTACCAGATCGTATTCGGTATCGAGGGCGCGCCGCCTTTGTCGATATGGGCTTATACGATCGCCTTCGGCACTTTACTTCTGGCCGGGCTGCTCATGATCATCTTCGGCTTCGAGATCCTGGATAATCCGCTGGTGACCGTCGTCTCCACAATCCTTCCCCTGGCGCTATCGCTGGGGCTGGTATGGGAACATTGGCCCGCCTGGCACAATGCCTATCTGATCTTCGTCATCCTGGGTTTCGTGGCCGTTGCCTTCACCCGATTCTATCGACCGGAGTCGAAAGCGGCCGTCATTACCCTGGCGGTTGTGCATAGCGTGGCCGGTCTGTTGATTTTCCTCTTGCCCATTTACATGAGCCTGCGCGGCCTGGCGCCGATCGGCTTCGTGTTAGTAGGTATTGGTGGCGCGCTCATAGGGGTGGGGGGTCTGTTGTTGGCGTTCCTGAAGATGGGGAAACCCGTCATCTCGCGTCAAACGATCCTGACCATTCTCCCGCTCCTGTTGTTGCTGATGACCACCGCATATGTTGTCGGCTTCCATTTAGGTTAGTCAGGAGACATTCAATGTTAGGTAAAGTATTTCGAATCGTTGGTATTGTTTTATTGGCGCTCACGTCGGTAGCTGTCCTGCTGGGCGGAATCGGCACTTTCTGCGTCGCCTTCAATCCCACCGAATACGGACCTGTATTCGCCAAGATCGCGCCGTTCCAGTGGCTATACATCCTCTTCGTCGTGGCCGGCGTGGTCATCGGCATCATGGGTATCGTTGCCATGATCCGGCTTATCCGGGGCAAGCCCGGCGCCTATCGTTTTGCGGTCATCACGCTGGTGGCCGGCCTGATCACCGGCATAATCCACGTCGTCGCTTCGCGCGCGCTGCGCGGCAGCTCGATGCCGGCCGATCCGATTATGTGGGTGAACGCTCTCACGTTGCTCGTCTTCCTTCTGTACCTCATTCCCGGCGTTCGGAATCAGGTCGACTCCCTGAAGAAAGACGATCATTCCTCAGGCCTGGGCGCAGGCGCGGCCATGATCGTGGTTGGGGTGATCACTCTGACCGTTCAGTTTTGGGCTGGACCAACCCATATGCTTGACGGCATCAACTACGCCGATGTTTGGCACTATCCACTGGCTGTGGCCGGCTGGGCGGCGATGCTGGGCGGTCTGGCGATTCTGGGTCGGTACGTTCTGGCCGACTCCGAGCTGGAGGAAATCACTGCTCCGATAGCTATCGGCAAGTAAGATCGATGTTACGATTTATCGCTGGAGGGTGACTATCGGGTGTGCCGATATTGCTGCCGGCAATAAATCGCCCCGCTTTGAGCAAGAGAGAGCCGTTCATTGAGGTGAGCGGCTCTCTTTGTCCATCAAATATTATCGTGTGACCGAACGAGCCGGAGAGCGCCTCAAACGCTTGTGAATGACGTGAATAGGTAATAATACCTAAGCGGGTATTGTCTAATGCAGAAATTATACTATAATCGCCTGCGGTTTGAATATTTATGAAACATCGTTGATATTCGCGCCCCATACCTTTTTAATACCATATTGGGGTTCCGACTCATGGTGCTGGAAACCCCACCTTAAAGGAGAAAAACTATGTCCAAGGAAAAGTTAACCACCAGCGAATGGGAGCTGGTCAGGGACGCACACTATTGGGTCAACCAGGCGTTGGCCGAGGCTGATGGTCGGGTTGCCATCCTCACCAAATTCCGTGAAAACAGGGCCTTTGACAAGGCCGTCAAGGAATACAAATCGGCCAATGCCCTGATCAAGGACATCATTGCCGATGGCAGCGATGCAGCTAAGGGGATCGAAAAGGCTTCCCAGGCGGAAGCCGAGAAGGCGTTGAACCGTATTGCGGCGATCGTTGAGCAAAAGCTGGGAGCCGATGATCTCGCCGCCCTCAAGGACTATTTGTTGAGTGTCGGCAATGCCGTCGCCAATTCCGCCAAAGAACATGGGCATGGCACGGCTATCTCCGAGAAGGAATCGGCCGCTCTTCTCAAGATCGAGAGCGCCTTAAAGGTAAGCGCTGCATACGCCACCGCCCATACCGTCGCCAAACCAGCCCCCGCGGCCGCCAAGCCCGCCCCGGCCAAGCGCGACGATGATGCCAAGGAGAAAGCTGAAGCCGAAGCCAAAGCCAAGAAGGATGCCGAGGCCAAGGCGCGGTTGGAGCAGGCTCGCGAGGAAGCCGAAGCCAAAGCCAAGGCCAAGAAGGACGCCGAATCCAGGGAGAAATTTGAGAAGGCTCGCCAGGAGGTGGAGGAGCGCCAGCGTGAAGCCGCCGCCAAGGCTGAGGCCGAGGCCAAGGCTCGTGAAGAAGCTGCTGCTGCCGCGGCCGCCGCTGCTGCCGCTCCCAAATACACCAAGTTCATTGCCGAACACACCGTGCAGCCGGGCGACAATCTGAGCTTCATCTCGGAGCGATACTACGGAACTCAGGCGAACTTCCGTATTATTTATGAGGCCAACAAGGATGTCATCGGCGATAACATGAGCCTCATCCGGCCGGGGCAGGTGTTGAAGATACCGAAGCTGTAAACCGATCTTGACTTAGATCAGAAAGAGCGGTCTCCAAGGGGACCGCTCTTTTTTTGTTCGGCGCTTTTGAGGCATGGTTCCCCTCATATTTAACAAGGCTAAGGAGAAGGATAGCAATGTTGCTCGAAGCCAGGCGGGATCAGGAGGTCATAATAGTCCTGCCCGGCTTCATATGCGACCAGTATCTCTGGCCGCAGCACCTCGTTCGCTCAGCTGGCTAACTGATCAGCCGCCGATATGGGATACATTCAACATCGCGCACAACCGCATGATATCTGCTAAAATTCCCCCGGAGTACTTATGAGACCGACAACCAGCAACGAGATTCGAAAGGCATTTCTGGATTATTTTGAGGAGCTGCAGCACAAGGTCGTGCCCAGCGCCCCCCTGCCGCAGCGCGATAACCCGACGCTGCTGTTCACCAACGCCGGCATGAATCAGTTCGTCGACGTCTTCCTGGGCAAGGAGAAGCGCCCCTATAGCCGCGCCACCACCGCCCAGAAGGTCATGCGCGTGCAGGGCAAGCAGAACGACCTGGAGAACGTCGGCCCCTCGGCCCGCCACCACACCTTCTTCGAGATG
>CAYXNH010000092.1:0-5471 GCA_964466135.1 uncultured Ardenticatenaceae bacterium
AACGGGTGAAGGTTAGCTGCTCCTGTTGGCAATAGCGGGTCAGGGTCTGGTTGATAAAGACGCCGTCGTTATCCGAGTCGATGCCCAGGAGGGGGAACGGCAGGCGGTGGCGCAGGTCAACGATGGCCGCCGACACTGTCGCCTGGCTGCGGTGGGCCAGAGGCAGGCATTCGGTCCAACCGGTGCGAATGTCGGTTGCCGTCAGGGTTTGGATGAACTGGCCCTCAGCCGAATCGCCGCAGTGGGCGACGAGGTCAACCTCGACAAAACCAGGCACCGCATCATCCCACTCGGCGAAGGTGCGAATGGGGATGCTCTCCCGCAGGAGCGTGCCCGGCTTGGTGGTGGTCCGACCGCGTCCCTGGCGAAAGAACGCTTGCGGTCGATGGTCGCGGCGCTCATCTGCAGCAGCTGTGCCCGTGTCACCTCATCCAGACACGGCTCGTTGTGGCGTTCCATTGCTGCCACCAGGGTTGGCAGAAACGGCTGCAGCCGTTTGCCGCAGATGCGGCCGGTCACTTCCCAGACAGTCACCAACTGCCGTACCGTCTCCCCGGCGTATGTCCGCTTCCGGCCGCGCCGTTCATGTTGCCCCGGTGCCAGACCGTGCTTGAGTAGCCGGATGGCATGCTTACGATGATAGCCGGTGGTGATAACAAACTCGTCCAAGATCCTGCCTTTCTCAGCCTTATCAGCTTTCAGATATCGCGGGTGAACCCGCTTCACTAACTCGTCCCGACTGCCTTTGCTCATCTTCTGTTGCCTCGTTTCCATGTCGCCACGGTAACATTTTTTTGAGGCAACGTTTACTCGTTCAGTAACATTTATTTTGAGTCAATGCGATAGATGCCCGCCGATGCCGCCCTCTGCTATAATCTCCCCGTTCCTTGCCCATACCTGACGATGCTCCCTGCTGCTCCGGGCGCTGCTGGGGGTAGACGACGTTTCTGGATAATCAATGTGGACGACGATCAGCAGTCAAATCCAATAAACATCTCCGCCGATCTGGTTCAGCGGATCACGGAGTGCCAGGACGCCCTCCTCGAACAACAGCGGGCCATGTTGCGCACGCCTCACGAGCTGGCGCGAGCGGCCGCCTTGCGCCATTCCGGCCAACTGGCCGGGCGGCTTGAGGAGTTGCGCGCGCAAGCCGAGAAGCTGAACCGGGATTTCCAATCCCAGGCGGCCGAACAGGAACGGCAACGCGCCTTGCATGCCGTCGGGGCGGCCATCAACTCCTCGCTCGATCTCGAAGTCGTCCTGCAGCAAGTGATGGACGCCATCGTACGCCTGACTCAGGCGGAGCGGGCCATGTTGCTGTTGAAGAGCGACGGCGAGATGGAAGTCAAGATCGCCCGCAACCTGTCGCAAGAGACCCTGGACGATAGCGCCTCGCTTGAAATCAGCCGCAGCATCGTGCGCCAGGTGGCAGAGACCGGCGAGCCTGTAGTGACCCTCAACGCCCAGGAGGATGATCGATTTTCGGCGCAGGACAGCATCGTTAGCTTCAAGTTGCGGTCGATTCTATGTGCTCCGCTCATCCTGAAAGGCGAGACAATCGGCGTCATTTATGCCGACAATCGCGTCGCCAGCGGTATCTTCAGCGATGCTGACCGCGATCTGCTGGCCGCCTTTGCCGACCAGGCGGCCGTGGCCATCGACAATGCCCGCCTGTTCCATGAGGTCGCCGGGATGAAGCAGTTGATGGACAACGTATTTGCTTCCATCTCCAGCGGGGTCATCACCATTGATGAGCATGACCGGGTTTCGCTCTATAACCGGGCAGCCGAGCATATCCTGGGGGTTGCGCCTGACGCGAGACATGCCGGTGCGGAGTCACTGTCGCTGGAGGGGCTGGGTATTTCCATCGATGCCCTCGTCCGACGGGTTCAATCGAGCGGAAAGGCTCAAAATGCGGAGATCGACCTGACATCGGCCGGGCCGTCATCCAACCCGGCAACGATTAGCCTAACCGCCTCGCCACTGCATACGGTGGATGACGAGCGATTGGGCGGCGTCGCGCTCGTCCTCGATGATGTCTCGGCCAAGAAGCGCGTGGAGAGTTTGCGTCGCTATCTGCCGCCGGAACTGGTCGACCAGGTTCGCGATCTGGATGGCGCCCAACGGCCGCAGCGACGAAACCTCACTGTCCTGTTCGCCGACATCCGCGACTTTAGCCGGTTTGGAGAGCGTATCGACCCCGAGGATCTAATCGACCTGGCCAACAGGTTCTTCTCCGAGGCGGTCGCGGCCATCAATGAACATCATGGCCTCATCGATAAATTTATGGGGGATGCGGTGATGGCCCTCTTTAATACGCCGCTCAATCCCCAGCCCGACCATGTGGAACGGGCGGTTCAGGCGGCGCTATCCATCCAGTCCCGACTGACGGCCTATCATCGAACGCTCCCACCGGAGAAAGTGCTGCACTTTGGCATCGGAATTCATACCGGGGAGGCAGTCGTCGGCAATGTGGGCAGCGAACAACGCAAGGATTACTCGGCCGTCGGCGATGTCGTCAACCTGTGCAAGCGACTGCAGGAACTGGCCGGGATTGACCAGATCGTCATCAGCCGCGATGTCTATGAACGCGTTCGTGATGGGGTGCGGGTTGAATCACTCCCGCCGGTCTTCGTTAAGGGACGTCAGACGCAGGAAGAACTCTTTCACCTTCTGGGTGGGTCGGGCGAATAAGCCCCCTGTTTTGTCCGGCGGTTCATATTCTGGCGGCGGCTTGTCGGGAAATGGGGGCAGGTCGAACAGCTTGCGCCAGGTATACAACCCGTATAGCTTGAGGGAGGCGATGAGTGGCGCGGCCAGCACTGCGCCCAAAATGCCGGCCAGCGAGGCTCCCATGAAGACGCCGACGATGACGACGATGGGATGTAGATCAAGCGCCCCGCCGACAATACGCGGCACCAGGAAGTTGTTTTCGAGCTGTTGAATGATAATCATGAGGCCGAGAACGACCATGGCGAATTGCCAGGAACTCAACCCCAAGTAGTTAGACGGTTGGAAAAAGGCGACCAGGATGGCGACGACGGCGCTGATGACCGGGCCAAGTGTCGGCACAAATTCCAGGACACCCGCCAGCAGTCCCAACGCCAGGGAATTTTGCACGCCCAGAATTGTGAGGCCCAGCCAGACGGTTACGAAAATAACCAGCCCCAGGATGATTTGACCCCGCAGATAGGCCCGCCAGATTCGACTCGTCTCCGGGATCAGGCGTTCCGCGTCGGCGCGATAGCCCGGCACCTGGGCGAAGTTTTTCACATAATTGCCAAAATTGGGCAGATCGTTCGCCAGGTAGATGGAGACGATAAAGATGAACAGGATATTGAATACGGACGTGACGGTCGTTGTGGCGAAGCGACTGATGATCGTCGTGCTCTGACTGAGCATCGGCTCAATCATCCCCAGCAGTTGGTCGGAGATCTTGTCCCAGGGGATCAAAATAGGGTGGATGGTAATAGGGCCGAATTCGAAGGGGTCAGTTTGGGTGACAAAACCGCCGATGGATTCGGCGACGTCTTCGATGAGGCCTGGTGTCAGGGTGATCAGGTTGCTGACCTGTTGATAGGACGCGAAGCCCAGAGCGGAGAAGATACTGATAATGATCGTGGCCAGGGTGATATAGACCAGGCCGATGAGCAATCCTCGCTTGATCGTCGTGCGCTGGTCGAGGAAAGAGATGATCGGCTCGGTGAGATAGGCCAGGATCGCCGACATGGTCAGCATGCCGATCAGGGACTTGAAGCGCCAGATCAACAGAAAGACTCCCAGGAGCATGAAGATCACCACGATCACCTTGGTGGTCTTGCTCCAATAGGGCGAACTATGACTGTTGGGCGGTTCGGCCGACATAAGGTTTAACTCGTTTGATCATACCCTGAACCTAAATGCGACGATCGTTAATAGCAAATGGAGTCAATTTGATTTGCGCTTGTTCCGATTGCCGACCTTCATTGCCGGACTTTCGACCTTAGTCTTACCGGCGGCTTCGTCGCGCATGGCCCGCAGCCGATCGTATACAGGAGGTTCGATGGTTTGCCGGGGATGTTCCCCGCGCTGCAACGCTTCAAAGAGCCGTACATATTCGGCCGCTGTCTGCGCCGGCTCGAAACTCTCGGCGATCAGCTCCGGCGAACGCACATAGCGTTCCCGTTGATCCAGTATACGTATGATTGCCTCGGAGAGCGCATCCGGATCGCCGATCTCGGTCACCTCACCCATGCCGGTCATCGTCACGGGTTGCCGTACCCCCGGGAGGTTGCAAGCGGCCACGGGCACACCGTTTCGCATAGCTTCGATCTGAACCAGGCCAAAGCTCTCGGTGCTGTTGAGGCTACAGATGCACAGCACATCCAGAGCGCGATAGAAAGCGGAAAGCTCCTCGCCCAACAACGTTCCTAACAGTCGGTAGTGATCCTTGTATCGCTCGAAAAGCGGCGCGAGGCGAGCGGCATAGGCCTGTTCGCCGATGATGTCCTTGTACTGCCCGGCATGAAGCACAACCGCGTTGGGGTACGCTTCCAGGATGCGCGGCAATGCCTTGAGCAATACCTCAACCCCTTTTTCCGTTGCCAGGCGGGCCGAGATGCCGATGATCGGCTGGTCGCCAATGCCGAACTTCTCGCGGAACAGGTCGACGGCCGCTTCGGATACAGGTTCAAGGGTGATCGGCGGGGGAATGATAGCCAGTTTTTTATCGACATACTTGGCCAGATAGGGTGAGTTTACGGCATAATCACGCGTATAGGTGACGACTACGTCCGACAACCTTCCGGCCCAGCTGTTTTGGAAATCCACCACGCGATCCACCACCCGATTGAACAGACCCGCCGGTAGCTGGAGATCGCAATGATAAGTCAGCACGACCGGCTTGCGCAGTAAACGGCCGCGCATGGCCAACCCGGGCGCGTCAAATTGGGGCAGATGGAGATGGAGCACATCGGTCTGCGTCGCCAGCTTCCAGGCCATCGGTCCAAAGTCGGGCATGATGACCCCTTTGCTGATGCGCAATGCCACGGGGCTGCGCACGATCTTGACGCCGTGCATGACGTCATAGCGCGGCAGGCTTCGGTCATATTGCGAGGTCAAGACAGTGACTTCATGCCCTTGTTCGACCAATGCGCGACTTAATCGCTCGACGTAAATTGTCAGACCGCTGACCCACGGTCGGTAATAAGTCAATACTTCAAGAATCTTCATAACAGATATGTTCAGGATTCAGTTCAGGCGCATAACGTAGTCCAGAGAAGTGCGTCCCTTACTGAAGCGTAGCATGGTTACCCTGTGAAGGTTAGCCTGGACTTTGACGGGAAACAAAGGATTGTGTTGACCTTATCACATTGCCGAAAGTTACGCCTGTGCTTAGGATACCTATCATCCCCAATATCACCATGACAAGCAACGAACCGATGTGATAGAGAAAGGCAAAACTGGCTGATTCGGCCGCCGGCTGGCCGTAG
>CAYXNH010000092.1:5481-10794 GCA_964466135.1 uncultured Ardenticatenaceae bacterium
AGTTTATGACGGCGAAATGGAACGGCCCGGCCTGCCCGGGTGTGGACGGGATGGCGACGCTCAACGCGGCCGCGCAGACGACGAAGGCGGCCATCGTCCAGGTCGGTTCCAGATTGACGGCCAATATCCCGTAATAATAGGCGATGATGACTGGGACCCAAATCAGGATTGTCAGCAATATGAGAATAGCGCCGTCACGGATGCTGGTCAGGCTTTTCAGGCCAACTAACAGGCCATCAAAGCGCCGAACCCATGATTCCCGATCCAGAAAGGGCAGGAGGCGTCCCATCAAGCTATCGACGACGCGCAAAGCTCTTTCACGCTGATTGGCGGCGATGATGAGCACCCCGATGCCGGCGATGGCTACAAAGCCCGATAGTTGGGCAAATGATCGCATCCACTCCGGTATATTGGTTATGCCTGAGATGGTGAAGGGCAGGAGCACGACGATGAACAGCAGATCCATTAGTCTCTCGATGACCAGGGTGGATAAGCCTTGTGCGATGGTCACCGGAGGAACGTTGCCGATCAGGATCACGCGGGCCACATCGCCCAATCGCAACGGCAACAGTTGTGTGAGCATATAGCCGATATTTTGTATGTGAAAAACCTTGCTGTAGGGGATCGAGTTGTCCAGCATGAAGAGCAGGCGAATCGCGCGAATAAACATGAAGCCGACGACGCTCAACATGCTGATGAGGAAGTAGTTGATGTGCACATGCCGCAAGCTCTCTATGATCTCGGCGGGGCGCGCGTAGAAGATGAATACGGCCGCCAGACAAGCGATTCCAACCAATATGCCGAGCAGGATTTGCAGCCGATTATTGCGGGATTTTTGCTCCATAGGGGGTTCATTATAGCAGCATCCGCGGCCCAAGTGCCACGACCCGTGGGCCACGAGCCGTGGGCCACGAGCCGTGGGCGGTGTTGGGGGTGAGACCTTATTGGCGAAAGTCAGACTGGCCTGAGTTATGCAGCTTTAGCGCGACTCTTAATGCTCCGAATAATCGTAGAAACCGCGGCCGCTTTTTCGCCCCAGCCGCCCGCTGTCGACCATGCGTTGCTGAATTGGGTGCGGACGGTATTTTGGATCGTGGAAACAGGCTTCATATACGGATTTGGTGACCGCCAGATTGACGTCCAGCCCGATGAGGTCCAGCAACTCGAACGGTCCCATGCGAAACCCGAGCGAGGCGATCAGCCGATCGATGGTCTCGATATCGGCGACGCGCTCGCCCAACATGCGCAGGGCTTCGCCATAGAACGGCCGGGCGATGCGATTGACGATGAAGGCCGGGGTGTCGCCGCAAAGTACCGGCGTTTTGCCCAGGCTTTCCACGAACTTACGACAGACGGTGACGGTGTCCTCTTGGGTCAGATCGCCACGAATGATCTCGACCAGCCTCATCCGTTGAGCCGGGTTGAAGTAGTGCAGGCCTATGACGCGATCGGGGCGTTGGGTTGCCGCGGCGATAGCGCTGATGCTGAGGCTGGAGGTATTGCTGGCCAGAATGGTCTGTGGTGGCGCCTCGGCGTCGAGTTGCCTGAATACCTTGCGCTTGAGTTCGAGGTCCTCCGGCACGGCTTCGATGACCAGATCGGCCTGGGCGGCCTGGGCCAGATCGGTCGTCGTTCTCATGAAGTTATTGGCCGAATCCGCCCGCTCGGTATCGGTCTTCCCGCGCCGGACGCCTTCAGCGATATCCTCAGCAATTGCGACGGCCGCCCAATGTAGCAAGTCGTCGGTCAGGTCGTAGAGGATGACCCGCTTGCCCGCCAGTGCGGCCGACTGGGCGATGCCGCGCCCCATCGTTCCCGATCCGATCACTGCCACTGATTCGATGTTCATGTTCGCCTTCCTTGCCCAACCCTGGTCCCATGAGTCGAGGCGGGCAATGATACCACCTCCGGATGGGAATAAAAAAGCCCCGGACATGCGATGACGTCGGGGGCTTTTTGCCTCTCAAGAGGGTTTAGACTACTTGGCGAACCCCACGGCGCGGGTCTCGCGGATGACCGTGACCTGAATCTGGCCCGGATATTGCATGGAGTCCTCGATGTTCTTGGAGATTTCCTTGGACAGGCGGACAGCGGCCAGGTCGTCGATTTGGTTAGGTTTCACCAGGATGCGAATTTCGCGCCCGGCCTGCAAGGCATAGGCGCTCTCGACTCCCTGGAAGGATGTGGCGATCTCTTCCAGCGTGCGCACCCGTTTGATGTAGTTTTCAAGGTTTTCACGACGCGCGCCGGGTCGCGCGCCGGAGATAGCGTCGGCCGCTTCCACAAGCACAGCCTCGACACTCTCTTGCTCCACCTCATGGTGGTGGGAGGCGATGGCATTGACGACGATCGCCGGAACCTTGAATCGCTTGGCGAACTCGGCGCCAATCATGGCGTGGGTGCCTTCCTGGTCATGATCCATCGCCTTGCCCAGGTCGTGGAGAAGCGCGCCCATCTTGGCGGTTTCCGTGTTGGCGCCCAGCTCGGAGGCCAGCATCGCCGCGATGTGGGCCGCCTCGACGGAGTGTTGCAGCTGGTTCTGCCCATATGAGGTGCGGTACTTCAGCCGTCCCAGCGTCTTGAGGATCTCGGGATGCAGGCCGTGGACGTTGGCCTCGTAGGCTGCGTGTTCGCCTGCTTCCTTGATGTCTTTGTCAACCTCATCCTGAGCATCGCTGATCAGCTTCTCGATCCGCGCGGGATGGATGCGGCCGTCGGTGATGAGTTTGGCCAGCGCCCGGCGCGCAACCTCGCGCCGCACGGGGTCAAAGCTGCTGACTGTGACCGCCTCGGGCGTGTCATCGACGATGATGTCCACCCCCGCAGCTTGCTCGAAGGCGCGAATGTTGCGGCCGTTGCGGCCGATGATCCGTCCCTTCATCTCATCGCTGGGCAGGGGAACGACGGCGACCACCATATCCGATACCTGATCCCCGGCCAGACGCTGGATGGAGAGGGCGATGATCTTGCGCGCTTGCTCGTCGGCCGTTTCCTTGGCCCGGTTGTCGATCTCGCGCATGATGCGGGCGAGGTCCTGCTGGGCCTCTTTCTCTACCTGCTGGATGAGAACCTGGCGCGCCTCATCGGTCGTCATCGTCGCGATCTCTTCCAGCTTCTGGCGGTGCTCCTGCTCCAGATTGTTCATGTCGTTCTGGCGCTTGTCGAGGCGACTTTGCCGCTTGTTGAGCATCTGCTCGCGCTGCTCCAGGTTCTTGGACTGGTTGTCCTGATTGGCGCTGCGCCGGTCGACGCGCTCCTCGGCTCGCGCCAGGTCCTGATAGCGCCGCTCGACCGCCTTTTCCGCCTCGAGGCGAAGCTCCTGAGCCTCTTCACGCGAGTTTCGCAGGATGCTATCACTCTCGCGTTCGGACACCGCTCGCTTCTCAGCGATCTCGGCCTCGGCCGCGGCGATTGTGCCGGCCACTTTGGGCTGCATGTAGGCGCGAGTGACCAGCACGGCGATCGCCGCGCCGACCACGACGCCTATCAGCAAGCCTATCCATAGTTCCATGATTACGTCTCCTTATTCTTCTTCATTTTCAAGTGCAAGCCAGAGTTCGGTGACAACATCCCTGGCCAGGTCATAGGGATAACCGTGACGCAACAGGTAGCGTGTCATCCTGGTGCGCCATTCGGTTTCCGATAACCCGCGCCATCTTCCGGCTTGCTTCTGCGCGACCCGCCGCGCGGCTTCGGCCTCATCCAAATCGGAGAGCGCCTCGGTGACGATGTCGCGCTTGATCCCTTTCCGGCCCAGTTCCTGGAGCAATGCCAGGCGACTGCGTGGCCGGAAGGTCTCGCGCTGCTCCACCCAATAGGTGGCGAAGGCATCGTCATCAATCAGCTTCACATCGGTCAGGTCATCGATAATATTTTTAATCGCTTCGTCGTCATACTGGTGGCGGCGAAGGTAACGCGAGATCTCGGCCGAGCTGTACGGCCGCCGGGCCAACAGACGCAGGACGCGCTCGCGGCCACGATGGATCTCGTCGCGTTTATCCAGTTGTTCCAGTTCCGCCTGGGTGATCTGCCGGCCGATCTGTAGACCGGCCGCGACCTCCAGCGCCAACCCGCAGGCAAAGTCGCCGTCGATGAAGATGTTGACCCGATTGGGGTCCTTCACCTGCGTAGTCAGAGCGGTAATCGTACCCATGCTATAAACGAAAAAAGCCGTGGCAACAGGCCACGGCTAGCGATCTGGCATCTCAGGTCTTTCGACCGGTTGTCAATAAAGTTCCACCCGTTTATGGGCGGGGAACCCGTCCAGCGAAGAGGCGATTCAACACAGCGACAGAGTATGTTGCGATAAATACAGAATATTGAACCTTGATGGTGCGCCTTGGGAAAGCAAACCTGTCGGTCGTAACATCAAATGATTATTTCCATCCCGAGGCAACTCCCATGACTCCGAATGTGGAGGCCGTGGGTTTGGCCCGGGGTTATCTATCCAAAACAACAACCATCCTGTATGCAATGTCAGTCTGTAACGCGACCAGCTAAGCTTTTCGGGTTGTTCCTTATCGACTTATATGCCGTCGGCCCTCTGCGAGGGCATCATACTAGCGGTGGCAATAGCCGTTATTATGCGATCATTATTAACAATCCAGTCCACGAGCCTCTAATCGGCCCGGATGGCCGGCAAGCCGGCTGACTGACGAATCTGGCTTTCCAGGTCAAACAACACCTCGGGATTTTGCGCCAGATAGACTTTGGCGTTTTCCCGTCCCTGGCCCAGAAGTGTATCCCCATAGCGAATGAAAGCCCCACGTTTGTCCAGCAGATTGCGATCGATAGCCAGGTCGAGCACATCGCCGGTTCTGGAGATACCCTCGTTGTACATGATGTCGAACTCGCACTCGGTGAAGGGTGGGGCGACCTTGTTCTTCTTGACCTTCACCCGCGTCCGGTTGCCGATGACGTCGTTGCCGGCCTTGATGGCCTGGATGCGGCGGATGTCCAGCCGCACCGAGGCGTAGAACTTCAGGGCGTTGCCGCCGGTGGTCGTCTCCGGGCTGCCGAACATGACGCCGATCTTCTCGCGCAATTGATTGGTGAAGATGACGACGGTGTTGGTTTGCTTGATGGCGCCGGATAGCTTGCGCAAGGCCTGGGACATCAGGCGGGCTTGCAGGCCGACGTGGGTATCGCCCATCTCGCCTTCGATCTCGGCCCGAGGGACGAGGGCGGCCACGGAGTCGATGACGACGACGTCCATGGTGCCGGAGCGGATGAGGGCGTCGGCGATCTCAAGAGCCTGCTCGCCGGTGTCGGGCTGGGAGACGTAGAGGTCATCGATGTTGACGCCGCAGCGGG
>CAYXNH010000093.1:0-10763 GCA_964466135.1 uncultured Ardenticatenaceae bacterium
CGCTGGTCGCCGGCGACATGATGGTCATGTTCAACGACCGCCCCGAAGTCCGCGCTCTGATGGAGTTCTTCTCCACGGCCGCCGGTGTTGAGGGCTGGGTCCGCGCCGGTGGAACGCTTTCCCCGCACAAGGACGCCGATCTGGACTGGTACACCACCTACATCGACCGCAAGGTTGCGGAGTTGCTGCTGAACGCCACCAGCGTTCGCTTCGACGCTTCCGACCTGATGCCGGCTGAAGTTGGCTCCGGTTCCTTCTGGAAGGGCATGACGGACTGGATTAGTGGCTCCACCGATCTGGATACGGCTCTGAAAGAGATCGACGCTTCCTGGCCGCGCTAAAGGCGTAGTCAGTGACCGGCAGCCGGTTCTGTAGTGCCATGTTGTCCGGATTGTGGAGATGAAACTCCCAATCCTGACAGGTTAGACTACAGCCGGCAACCGGGCACCGACCCCTGCCGAATGATAATTATGTGATATGGAAACCGGGTTTCTTTCGAGGAACCCGGTTTCCATATCTCCCCCGCGATTTGCCATAATGACCACGAATCACGAAGACCTCATCGGCTATAAATTCATGTTGGCCTTCGACGGCCGGACACCTCTGCCGCGCATTCTGGAGTGGATAGCCAATCGGAGCCTGGGCGGGTTCACCCTGTTTCGGCCGTTTAATTACGACAACCCGAGGCAGGTCCGCGAGTTGACGGCCGCGCTGCAACAAGCCGCCCGCGACTCCGGCCAGGCTCCCATGCTGATCGCCACCGACCAGGAAGGCGGGCAGCTAGCGGCCATGGGCGAGGGCACGACCCAGTTCGCGGGCAATATGGCTTTGGGCGCGACGCGCGACGCCGAACTGGCGCGGCGAGTTGGTCGGGCCATCGGCCGGGAACTGGCGGCCATGGGCGTCAACGTGAACTACGCACCCGTCCTCGATCTGAACACCAACCCGCGCAACCCCTCGCTCGGCATCCGCGCCTTCAGCGATGATCCGGCCTTGACGGCGATGCTGGGGGCGGCGTTCATTGAGGGTCTGCAATCGGCCGGGGTCGCCGCCACGATTAAGCATTTTCCCGGCAAGGGTGAGGCGGCCGTCGATTCGCACTACAAGATGCCGGTTATCGCCCACGACCGCGCCCGATTGGAGGCCGTCGAGTTTCCGCCGTTCAAGGCAGGCATAAAGGCCGGAGCCAAGCTCATGATGACCGGTCACTTCGCCATCCCCGCGCTGACCGGAACCAGCGCCTATCCCGCCACTGTCGCCCGTCGGGTGATGACCGATTTCGCGCGCGGTGAAATGGGCTTCGAGGGCGTCATCATCACCGACGCGCTGGACATGGGCGCCATTACCCAAGGGGCGGGACAGATCATCGACGTCATCGCCGCCGTGCGTGCCGGCGTCGACCTGATGCTCAACAAGGACGATCCCGACACCCAGGAACGCCTTTATGCCGGTTTGCATCTGGCCCATACGCGCGAGCTGATTGACGACGCCCATCTGCGGGCGTCCGTGGCGCGCATTTTATCGCTGAAAGAGTGGGCGGGGTCTCAACCGCAACCCGACCTCGACCAGGTGGGCTGCGCCGAGCATCGCGTGCTGGAGGCCGAACTGGCTCGCCGGTCGATCACGCTGGTGCGCGACACGGCCGGTCTGCTGCCCCTGCGCTTGCCGGACGGGGCGCGCATTGCCGCCATTATGCCCCACCCGGAAGACCTGACCCCGGCTGACACCTCGTCGACCATCGTTCCCCATCTGGCGGCCGCTCTGCGCGCCTATCACCCCCACGTTGACGAGTTCGTGACCGAGCATCGGCCACTCCGTGAAACCATCGCCACCCTGCGCGAGCGAGTGACCGACTATGACTTGCTGGTTCTGGGAACCATCAACGCATCCATGCAGTCGGAACAGGCGGAACTGGCGACGGAGTTGCTGCGGCTGGGCATTCCCACTGTCACTGTGGCGCTGCGCACGCCCTATGATCTGGCCGTCTACCCGGCGTCGACCACCCACTTATGTACCTACAGCATCCAGCCCGCGTCGCTGGACGCATTGGCGGCGGCGATCTTTGGCGAATTCACGCCAAGTGGCCACCTGCCGGTCAACGTTGCGGAATAGCGTCATGCTCGCCATCACCCATGCCACCGTCATAACGCCCCAGACCGTCATCGACGACGGTACGGTGCTCATCGCGGAGGGATGCATCCAGGCTGTCGGCGGTCCGGGCTTGTCGCTGGACGCCGCGACCGAAGTTCGGGATGCCGGCGGTCTGTTGCTGACACCCGGCTTGCTCGATTTGCAGGTCAACGGCGGCTTCGGTCTCGATTTCACGGCCGACCCGGCGACTATCTGGGACGTGGCCGCGCGGCTGCCCCGTTACGGCGTCACCGGCTTTCTGCCGACGATCATCACCTCTCTCCCCGAGGTTGCGCGTTCGGCCCAGGAGGTGCTGCTCGACGGCCCTCCGACCGGCTGGGCGGGAGCGCGGCCGATAGGCTTGCATCTGGAGGGGCCGTTCCTCAATCCCGGCAAGAAGGGAGCGCATAACCCGGCCTATTTGCGGCTGCCGTCGGCCGCGGCCGTGGCCGAGTGGTCGCCTGCGACGGGCGTGCGATTGGTGACACTGGCTCCCGAGCTACCGGGGGCGCTGGATGTGATCCAGGAACTGAGCGGCCGCGGGGTCATCGTCAGCGCCGGGCACTCACTGGCGACCTATGACGAGGCCATGGCCGGCTTTGACGCCGGAGCGCGTTACGCCACCCATCTGTTTAACGCCATGCCCACGCTGCAGCACCGCGAGCCGGGGCTGGCCGCGGCGGCCCTGACCGATTCACGCGTCACGCCTGGCCTCATTCCCGACGGCCTGCATGTTCACCCGGCCGTGGTGGATATGATCTGGCGTCTGACTGGCCCCGACCGGCTCAATCTGGTGACGGATGCGATGGCAGCTATGGGCATGCCACCGGGCGACTATCTGCTTGGCGACTATCGCGTTACCGTCGATGGGACGTCGGCCCGCCTGCCGGCCGGGACACTGGCGGGTTGTATCCTGTCGCTCGACGCCATCCTGCGCCAGTTCATGCGCTTCACCGGCGCGTCCCTCGCTGACACGCTGGCCACCGTGACGACCACGCCCGCCCGCCTGCTGGGGTTGGAGGATGAACTGGGCGGCATCGCTCCCGGGAAAAGGGCTGATCTGGTCTTGATGACGCCTGACATCCGGATCGTCGAGACATTCGTGGCCGGTCGATCGGTCTATCGCGCGTCATAGGCGCCCGGCCGGGGATCGGTTTTTCCCGACGGTCATAGTCGGCTACAATGGGGCCGGCAACACACCGCTTTTCCACTAGTCCCTGCCTGTGAAGCCGATTTCGTAAGGTATGGGTTTTTGTTTAATCAAAAAGGGTTCGGAGGATTCCTTCAACTTGAAAGCGACACGACATCTATTGCTGGGCGTTTTTCTCATCAGCATGGGAGCTTTGGCTCTGGAAGTGGTGCTGACGCGCATCTTTTCGGTCACGATGTGGTATCACTTCGCCTTTCTGGCAATCTCGATGGCGCTCATGGGCAGCGCCGTGGCCGGGGTGCTGCTCTACTTCTTCCCCCGTCTGACCAAACCGGAGGCCGCGCAAACATGGATTGGCCGCGCCTCCGTTGCCCTGGCCGTCGCCGTGCCCATCATCTTTCTCATTTACCTTCGCATCCCGTTCCGCCCGGTGTTGATGAACCGCGAGGGGGCTTTCTCGTTCGAACAATTGGGCTGGCTGGCGATCATCTACATCCTGCTGTCGCTGCCGTTCTTCCTGTCCGGGTCAGTGCTGGCGTTGTCGCTGGCCGGCTGGCCCAATGACGCGGGCCGGATCTATGCCGCCGATCTCATTGGCGCGGCTCTCGGTTGCGTGGTCAGCATCGTGGCTCTGGCCAATCTGGGCGGCGTCAACGCGCTCTTCCTGCTGAGCCTGATTCTGGCGTTGGCCGCACTGGCTTTTATCTATGGTCGCCGCCATTGGGCTATCGTCGCCGGATTGGCGCTCCTGATCACCGGCGGGTTTCTGGTGAGCAACCTTGCCGCGCCCTGGGTCCGTATCGTCGTCAACAAGGCCGGCGGCGATGAACCGCCCGTCACTTACGAAAAGTGGAACATCCATTCGCGCGTCACAGTCTACGAGCCGGCCGAGTACCCGTTCTTCTGGGGTATCTCGCCCCGGAAATGGGAGGAGACGATCGCCGCCGGCGGCCGCTGGGACCACGCCCTGCTGCTGATCGACGCCGCCGCCGGGACGCCGATCCAGAGCTTTGACGGCAACCTGGAGACGGTGCAGTTTCTGCGCAATGATCTGACGGCAATCCCGTATCATCTGATCGACGACCCCCTGACGCTGATCATCGGCCCGGGCGGCGGCCGCGACGTGTTGGCCGCTTTGGCCAGTGGCGCGCCCCATGTCACGGCCGTCGAGGTCAACCCGGCGGTAGTCGAGGCGGTCAAAGGCCCGTTCGCCGACTTCGCCGGCCATCTCTATGACCGGCCGGATGTAGACGTCGTTGTGGCCGACGCCCGCGGCTATATCGACCGCAGCCCCGGCGCCTATGATGTGATCCAGGCTTCCCTGATCGATACCTGGGCGGCCGGCGGGTCCGGCGCGTTCGCCCTTTCAGAGAACAGCCTCTATACCAGGGAGGCATTCACCAGCTACTTTAATCACCTCAGCGACGACGGTATTTTGAGTATCTCGCGCTGGTATCTGCCGGAGCGCCCGGCCGAGACGCTGCGGCTGGTGACCACCGGCCTGGCGGGCTGGGAAGCCGCGGGTGTGACTGATGCGCGCGATCATGTCGCCGTTATCGCCCGACTTGACCTGACCCGCGCCCAAGCCGAAGGGTTATCGACAACGCTGTTCAAGCGGGAGCCGTTTACGGCCGAGGAAATCGCTCGTTTGCAGGAGGTGGCCGAGGAATATGATTACCAGGTGATCTATGCCCCCGGGCTGGAGCCGTTTGAGGAAGTCGGCGCATTCATCACGGCCGACGACCATGACGCCTTCATCAAGGCTTATCCTCTGGACATCTCTCCAGCCACGGACGACCGGCCGTTCTTCTTTAATCTGGTCCTGTTGGGCGATCTTCTGGACCCGGCGCTCAGCGGCAGTGGCGTCTATCGCACCAGCATGGAGGCTATCTACATCCTGTTCGCCGTCATCGGCATCACAGCCCTGTTCAGCCTGATGTTTATCCTCGTGCCGCTGTGGTTGGGCGCAAAACGACGTAACCTCGCCCGGCCGTCGACGACCACGCTGGCCTATTTCGGTGCGTTGGGCCTGGCTTTCATGATGGTCGAGATTCCCACCATGCAGAAGCTGACCGTCTATCTGGGCCAGCCGATCTATTCGCT
The DNA here is from genome assembly GCA_964466135.1 of uncultured Ardenticatenaceae bacterium. Lineage (GTDB taxonomy): Bacteria > Chloroflexota > Anaerolineae > Promineifilales > Promineifilaceae > Promineifilum. The sequence continues at coordinate 5,384 of CAYXNH010000093.1, forward strand.
GGCGGTCGTCCTCTTCTCGCTGCTGCTGTTCAGTGGCTTGGGCAGTTGGTGGAGCGGTCGTTGGGGGTCGGAGAAGATCGGTGCCAACATGCGCTATGTTTTCCCGGCACTGATCGTCTTTCTGATGATCCACGCCGCGTTCAGCAGCGCCGTCCTGGAGCGGACGCTGCAAATGGGGTTGGCCGGCCGGCTACTCGTCGCCGTCCTGCTCCTGTCGGTGCTGGGCTTTATGATGGGCATCCCGTTTCCGGTGGGGATTCGTCACATCGGGCGGCTCAAACCGTCGGTCGTCCCCTGGTTATGGGGCATCAATGGCGTGACTTCGGTCCTTGGCTCGGCTCTGGCCACGGCGTTTTCAATTCATATCGGTTTCCAGCTGACACTGGCTGTCGCCGCCCTGGCCTACGCGGCGGCGGCGCTGCTATTTCTCAATATGATCAAGAGTGCTGCGGCGGATTCCCTTGAACCACCTCTGCCGGCCGGGACGGATAGCTCCGGGCTGGAGCCGGCTTAATTATTTGGTTACAGGATATTACCTATGACGAAACCTGTTTCTGATTCCCTTTTATTCAGCGAGATCCATGAGCAACCGGACGTCCTGCGCCGGTTGTTTGATGAAGAAGAAGCGACGGCCCAGGCGTTGGCTGACCTGATTCACGGGCGCGAAATTGAAAACGTCATCATCGCCGCCCGAGGTACCAGCGATAACGCCGGTCGCTATGCCCAGTACGTGTTCGGCGCAATGAACGGCCTGTCCGTGGGGTTGGCCGCGCCCAGCCTGTTTTCAATCTATGGCCGGCCGCCCAAAATGGGCAACTCACTCGTCTTGGGCATCAGCCAAAGCGGGCAAAGCCCCGACATCGTCGGCGTGCTGGCCGAGGCGCGGCGACAGGGGGCCACGACGGCCGTGTTAACCAACCGCCCGGCGTCCCCTCTGGCTGAACAGGGAGATGTGGTCATCGCTCTGCATGCCGGAGAGGAACGCGCGGTGGCCGCGACCAAGACGTATACGGCCCAATTGGGAGCCATCGCGCTCATCAGCGCGGCACTCAGCGGCTCGGCCGAACAACGCGACGCGCTCCTGGCCGTGCCCGACGCGGTCGAGGCAACGCTAGGTATGAATGAGGCCATCGCCCTCGCGGCCGAGCGCTACCGTTACATGTATCGTTGCGTGGTGGTCGGCCGGGGTTTCAACTATGCCACGGCTTTTGAAACGGCCCTGAAGCTCAAGGAGATGACCTACACGATCGTCGAGCCATACAGCCCGGCCGATTTCCTCCACGGGCCGTTGGCGATGCTGGAGAAGGGATTCCCGGTGATCGTCATTGGCCCTTCGGGGCTGATGGCGGCCGAAATGGCCGGCTTCGCCCGCACCATTCGCGAGCGACAGGCCGAGGTGATAGCCATCAGCGACGCGGCCGAGCTTTTGGGGTTGGCCCGCGTTCCCCTGACAATCCCCGTCAGCGTGCCGGAGTGGCTGTCCCCGATTACGGCCATCATCCCCGGTCAGATGCTGGCCATGTATCTGGCCCACGCGCGCGATTATGATATCGACTCTCCGCGCGGCATTCAAAAGGTGACGGAAACGATATAAGTACAATGGGGCGCGACCCTCGTCGCGCCCCACCGGTTTCCGCGCCTGTCGAAGTTGCTGAGCGTCAAACTTCTTCCAATTTTGTTCCAAATATGATACACTGACGGTGTTATCGCCTCGCCAAGTTTGAGTTCTCTTGACGAGGCGCTTCTCTAATCCATTCAAATACGCGGTCACACTCAATCGGCAACCAGGAATTACTTCATTGTATTTCATCGGTAGGTCTCATATGCAAGTTCAAGAGACAGCAGAGGAGGTGAGTCGATTTCAGAGAGAAGAAACAAAAACGCCCACCCATAGTTTGACCCCTTTGTTTTCTATGCCTAACGTTTCACAGGCTTGTCTGTGAAACTGACAACCTTTCAGGAGAATAAAAATGTCAAGGAAGTCTCTTTTGTTAATTTCGTTGCTGCTGGTCTTTGCCCTGGCGCTGGCCGCTTGCGGCGGCGGCGCGGCCACGCCATCCGCCCCGGCCGAAGAGGCCCCGGCGGAGGGAGCCGCGGAGGTCCCCGCAGCCACAGAACCGGCGGCGGAAGCGCCCGCAGCCGGCGGAGCCAATCAGCTTGAGTTTTTCAGCTGGTGGACGGCCGGTGGCGAGGCGGATGGCCTCAATGCCATGTTTGAAGTCTTCCGCGCCCAATACCCCGATGTCGAGATTGTCAACGCCACCGTGGCCGGTGGCGCCGGCTCCAACGCCAAGGCCGTGCTGGCCACGCGCATGCAGGCCGGCGACCCGCCCGACTCGTTCCAGGTTCATGCCGGTCACGAGCTGATCGACACCTGGGTCGTGGCCGACAAGATGGAACCGGTCACTTTCCTCTTCGAGGAGAACGGCTGGTATGATGTCTATCCCCAGGGCGTGATCGATATCCTCTCCTACAATGGCGAGATCTGGAGCGTGCCGGTCAACATCCACCGTTCCAACGTCATGTGGTACAACCCCGCCGTCTTCGAGGCCAACGGCATCAGCGCTCCGACGACCTTCGAGGAGTTCTTCGCCGCGGCCGATACCCTGAAAGCCGCGGGTGTCACGCCTCTGGCTCTGGGCGATAACGCCATCTGGGCTTCCACCCATCTGTTCGAGTCGGTCCTGCTGGGCGCGCTCGGCCCCGACGGCTATCGCGGCCTCTGGACCGGAGAAACTGACTGGAACGGCCCGGAAGTCACCGAGGCTCTCAACACGTTTGCCCGTATGCTCGACTATGTCAATGAGGACCACGCTGCCCTGTCCTGGGACCAGGCCGCTCAGTTGGTCGTCGACGGCGACGCCGCCATGACCATCATGGGCGACTGGGCCGACGGCTACTTCTTCTCGTTCGACCTGGAACCGGGTGTGGATTACGGCTATGCCCCCTCGCCGGGGACCGACGGCACCTTCATGATGCTGTCCGATACGTTTGGCCTGCCGAAGGGCGCGCCGCATCGCGACAACGCCATCAAGTGGCTGACCCTGTCCGGCTCAAAGGAAGGGCAGGATGCGTTCAACCCGGTCAAGGGTTCCATCTCGCCGCGCAGCGACAGCGATCGTTCGTTGTACAATGCGTATCTGCAGTCGGCGATGGACGCTTTCGCCACCAACGAGATCACCCCGAGTCTGGCCCACGGCGCGGCCGCGTCGGAAGGCTGGGTGACGGCGTTCAATGACGTGATGACCCTGTTCGTCACCGACCGCAATGTCGAAACCGCCCAGGCAGCCATGGCCCAGGCATGTGTTGCCGCCGGCGTTTGCAAGTAAACGCTGACAGGTGAGAAGGGCGCCGCCGCGAGCAATCCGGCGGCGCCCTTTTTAATTTGTTACCCGATTATCTTATTCGTGATACCATTCAGCATGTTCCCCATTGCCGTCCAATATTAGCTGCGAGGTGACAATATGGATTCCCAGACGCGCCATGAGCGCTGGATCGCCTTTCTGATGCTTCTGCCGTCCATCATTCTCATCGCTATCTTTGTCTATGGATTTATCGCCTGGACAGGGCTTGTCTCCGTTTCAAAATGGGATGGAATTGCGCCGGATTACACCTTTGTGGGTCTGGCGAATTATAAGGCTCTCTTTTCCAAAGAGATTGGCGGCATTTCGGCCATTCGCTTCAATACCGGCCTGTGGAACACGCTGTTCTTCACCATCTTCTTCCTGCTGATATGCGTGGGCGTAGGTCTCCTGCTGGCTATTCTTCTCGACCAAAAGGTGAAGGGCGAAGGGATCTTCCGCACCATCTATCTGTTTCCGATGGCCATCTCCTTCGTTGTCACCGGCGTCGTCTGGCAGTGGATCTTTGCTCCCGGCACGGCGTCGCGGCCGAGGGGCGTCAACGCGCTCCTGGGTACATTTGGCCTGGAGAATCTGAAGTGGGGCTGGTATACCGATCCGACCAGCATCGGGCCGTTCCATATCGCCCTCATCCCGGTCATCATCGCCGCCGCCTGGCAGATGACCGGCTATACCATGGCCATGTATCTGGCCGGTTTGCGAGCCATACCCGATGAGTTGCGCGAGGCCGGCCGGGTTGATGGGGCCACCAATTTTCAGGTGTACCGGCTGATCATCATGCCCTTGTTGCGGCCGATCACCTTCAGTGCCCTCATCATCCTGGGCCACATCTCCCTCAAAATATTCGACCTCATCTACACCATGACCGGCAAAGGCCCGGCCTTCGCCACCGATGTGCCCGGCATCTTCATGTTCGAGACGACCTTCCAGGGTAACCATTACTCCCAGGGAGCTGCGATCTCCGTCATCATGCTCATCATGGTCGCGTTCGTCATCGTCCCCTACCTCATCTATAGCTTCCGCCAGGAGACCGAGATATGACCATGCGCTTTAATCCCGCTCGTTTTGCCGTCTATCTATTGCTGGTCCTTTTCGCCCTGATCTTCATGATCCCGGTCTATGTCTTGTTGAGCAGCAGTTTCAAGACCTTTGCCGAGGTGCAGGACCTGTCACGAATGTGGAGTCTGCCTCAGGGGATCAATCTGGAGAGCTTTCGCGCGGCCTGGTCGGGCATCCCCGCGAAAGGATTGCGCGGCCTGGGTCCCAATCTGATGAACAGCTTCAAGCTGACCATCCCGGCGACGATCCTGTCGGCCATGCTCGGCTCGATGAACGGCTATGTGCTGTCGAAGTGGAAATTCCCCGGCTCCAATATCATCTTCCCGCTGATGCTGTTCGGCATGTTCATCCCCTATCAGTCCGTCCTTGTGCCGCTGACGATCACCCTGTCGCGAATCGGAATAGGCGGTACCCTGGCGGGTCTGGTGTTGATCCATGTCGTCTATGGAATCCCGATCACGACGCTTATCTTCCGCAACTATTACTCCGAAGTGCCCAATGAGATGATCGAGGCTTCACGGATCGACGGCGCGGGGTTCTTCGGGATCTATCGCCACATCCTGTTTCCCCTGTCGCTGCCGGGGTTCGTGGTCGTCATCATCTGGCAATTCACCAATATCTGGAATGAGTTTCTCTTTGCGGTGACCACGCTGCAGAAGCCGGAATCGCAGCCTATCACGGTAGCCTTGCGTAACCTGTCGGGAAGCCAGATTCAGGAATGGAACATGATCATGGCCGGCGCCATTATCGCCGCCATTCCGGCATTAGCGGCGGGCGGTCATTCCGCCCAGGTGGTGAATCCGCAAGGTTCCAGCAACGATAATCTTTCTTTTGAGCTTCATCCCCAAATTCTCACCGTCAATCCCAACTCCGGCAACGCCGAAACAACGGTAACCATAACCGGCACGGCTTTCGGCTCCTCCGGCAGTTTGACTTTTGACGGCATTTCCGCTACCGCG
>CAYXNH010000094.1:0-10712 GCA_964466135.1 uncultured Ardenticatenaceae bacterium
CTCGTTGTTGACGTCAGGGTGATACTGGCGGGCCAGACCGCGATACTGCTTCTTCAGTTCCTCTTTGGTCACGGTCCGGGAGACACCCAGGACTTCGTAGTAATCGCGCTTTGATGCCATAGTTCACACCGGATCAGGCCACGAGCGATTGGCGCTCGCGGCCTGATCCAATTTGTTAATCATTAATTGGCGTCGCTAAATTCGCCCTCGACAACATCCTCGTCGGCGCCGCCATTGCCGGACGGCCCACCGTCGGAAGAACCATTATCCTGGGGACCGGTTGCCCCGGCCTGGTACATGGCCGAACCCGCTTGCTGCAAGGCCTGCTCCAGTCGCTGGGCAGCCTGCTGCATGGCAGCCGGGTCGTTATTGCCGAGGGCCGTCTTCACCTCATCGATCCGGGCCTGCACGTCCGCCTTGTTCGATTCGGGGATCTTGTCGCTATTATCGGCCAGAAACTTCTCCGCCCCGTAAACCGTCGAATCAGCCACGTTGCGGGCCTCGATCTCTTCCTTGCGCCGGACATCTTCGGCGGCATGGCTTTCGGCGTCGCGCATCATGCGGTCGATCTCGTCCTTGGCCAGGCCGCTGGACGGGATGATCTGCATCGCCTGTTGCCGGTTGGTGGCCTTGTCGCGCGCGCTGACGTTCAGGATGCCGTTGGCGTCGATGTCAAACGACACTTCGATCTGCGGCACGCCTCGCGGCGCGGGTGGCAACCCGTCGAGGATAAAGCGCCCCAGGCTCTTGTTGTCGCCCGCCATCGGCCGCTCGCCTTGCACAACATGGATCTCCACCTGTGTCTGGCTGTCACCCGCGGTCGAGAAGATCTGGCTCTTCTTGGTCGGGATGGTGGTATTGCGCTCAATCAGCGGCGTGGCGATGCCACCCAGCGTCTCAATGCCCAGCGTCAGCGGGGTCACATCGAGCAAGACCACTTCCTTCACCTCGCCGCCCAACACGCCAGCCTGAATGGCCGCGCCCAGCGCCACGACCTCATCGGGATTGACGCCCTTGTGGGGGTCCCTGTTGAAGAACTTGCGCACGGCCTCCTGGATCGCGGGCATACGGGTCATACCACCAACCAGGATGACTTCGGTGATATCGCCCACCGCCAGACCGGCGTCTTTCAACGCCTTGCGGCACGGCTCAATCGACCGCTGCACCAGGTCCTCGGTCAGCTGCTCCAGCTTGGCGCGGGTCAGCGTCAGGTTCATGTGCTTGGGTCCGGCGGCATCGGCAGTGATAAAGGGCAGGTTCAACTCGGATTGCATGGTCGTGGAAAGCTCGACCTTGGCCTTTTCGGCCGCCTCGCGCAGACGCTGCAGGGCTTGCTTGTCGTTGCGCAGGTCGATGCCCTCTTCCATCTTGAATTGACCGGCCGCCCAGTCGATGATGCGCTGGTCGAAATCGTCGCCACCCAGAAAGGTGTCGCCATTGGTCGATTTCACCTCGAAGACGCCATCGCCCACCTCGAGGATGGAGATGTCAAACGTGCCGCCGCCCAAATCATAGACGGCGATGATCTCGTCCTTCTTGCTGCCCAACCCGTAGGCCAATGAGGAAGCGGTCGGCTCATTGACGATGCGCATCACTTCCAGACCGGCGATCTTGCCCGCGTCCTTGGTGGCCTGGCGCTGGCTGTCATTGAAGTAAGCCGGCACGGTGATGACCGCCTGAGTGACGGTCTGGCCCAGATAGGCTTCGGCGTCGGTCTTGATCTTCTGCAAGATCATGGCCGATACTTCCGGGGGTGAATACTCGCGGCCGTTCATGACCACGCGAACGTCGCCATTGGACGCCTGCTTCACCTCATAGGGTACGTAGGTCAGGGCGCGTTGCACTTCAGGATCGTCAAATTTTCGCCCCATGAACCGCTTGACCGAATAGATCGTATTCTGCGGATTGATGACCGCCTGCCGCTTGGCCACCTGGCCCACCAGGCGCTCGCCCGTTTTGGGGTTCACGGCCACAACAGACGGAAACAGCCGGCTGCCTTCCGAACTGGGAATAACGACGGGTTCTCCACCCTCCATCACGGCGACAACGGAGTTCGTTGTGCCCAAGTCAATACCGATTATCGTTGCCATTGATTCAGACCTCTTTCAATACTAATTGCTTCTTAGGGAGCGACGGTGACGAGCGAAGGTCGAATCACCCGATCGCCCAGTCGATAGCCGCGTCTTAATTCACTGACGATGATGCCGCTGTCATGATCATCCGACGGCTCTTGTGATAGCGCTTCGTGCAGGTTGGGGTCAAACGGCTCACCAACGGCCGGGATGACCTGCACGTTCATCTCTTCCAGCACGGAGAGCATCTTGCGATAGACCAAAGCCACGCCCGCGACCCAGGGATCATTCTTGTCCTCTCCGGGCACGGAGTCCAGAGCGCGCTCGAAATCGTCGAGTAACGGCAAAAGCTTGGCGACGGTTTCGGCCGTGGCGTTCACGTAAGTCTCGCCGCGCTGGCGATCGAATCGCTTGCGCGCGTTGGCGAATTCAGCTTGTGTGCGTTGCCAGCCGTCCAGATTACGCGCGGCCTCAGCCTGCGCGGCCGCCAGTTCTTCTTCCAGGTTAGGTTCAGTCTCGGGAGCACCCTCCGCCACGGCGTCTACGACCGCGCCGGCCTGGGCCGGATCACCCCATACTTGTTCATCGTTGGTAACTGTCACTCTCATCTACCTCGATTTGATCCAGGGTATTGCCGCGGGTATCATGCCGCGCAACCGGGTTCAAATCCTGTACAAAGTATTCATATACAAAACCGCTCATCAGATCGGCGACGTAGCGCACGGCGGCGACATTGCGATCGTAAGGCATGCGCGTGGGGCCGACGACGGCCAGCGTGCCGGAAAAGCTCTCGGTGACGCCATAGCGGGAGAGAATCATGGTGCAATCCTTGAGTTCCTCCCAACGGCCGTCCCCGCCGATAACTACCTGGACCCCGTCGCCCCGCTGGGCCTTCGTCTCCGACAGCACCGAAGCCAGCAATGTGCGCTCTTCCAGCAGCCGCACGGCGTGGCGCGTGCCCTCGTCATCGAGAATATTCACCAGACCGTCGCGATAGATATCGCTGATCGGCCGGTGGTCGGCCCGATGCAGCGCGTCAACAACCAGCCTGGCGATTTCGCTTTCCAGCGTGTCCAGAAAGCTGCCCGATACGCGCGCGGCGATTTCATCGGAATCCATTTCAGGAAACAGCGCGTTGAGTCGCTCGGCCGCCGCGCTCAAACGAACCTGGGGTAGCGGCTCGGCCAACGTGAGCATCTGCTGCTTCACCTCTCCACCGTACAGCACGATGACCATGAGGACCAGTCGGCCTTGGGTAGCGATCAGCTGCATGTGCTTGAAACGATTGGCGCGGGCCTGTGGGGCGGTGACGAAGCTGGCGCTGCCGGATGTGCGGGCCAAAATGGCGGCCGACAGGCGCATCCATTGGTCCAGCTCCAGACGCGCCTGATGGAACTGGTGGCGAATCATCTGTCGCTCATGCAGCGGCAAATGAAACTCGCCCAGCAGCTTCTGGACGAAGTAGCGATAGCCACGTTCGGTGGGAATTCGGCCGGCCGACGTGTGAAGCTGGGCGAGATAGCCCATCTCCCCCAGAGCGACGAAATCGTTGCGCACCGTGGCCGAGCTATAATCGAGACCGAAATCGCCGACCAGCGTTTTGGAGCCGACCGGCCGTCCCGTCTCAATATAATGGCGAACAACCATCGCCAACACTCGTTCCTGACGTTCCGTCAGCGTCTGAAATTCAATCTCGTCCACAATGCAATCATCGACCGGGTGACTAGTCCTCAACATGACTATACCCGGCCTTCTCACCCTGCCTGATTCTTCATTGCGTGATTAGCACTCATGTATAACGAGTGCCAAATACGCCGGATTGATCATAACATGCCGGCGGTTTGGGGTCAATTAGAACCGCGTTAGATTCAGTTCGGCGAAGGGCGAAAATCAGTGGCGAGGCTCGTCCTTTTTCCGGGGCGAAACGATTTGCCAAAGGGTGCGCAAGAGGATTTTGGTATCGAGAAGAATGGACCAATTCTCCGAGTACCACAAATCGTATTTGGTGCGCTCGTTGATGGAACTGTCGCCGCGCAAGCCGTTGACTTGCGCCCAGCCGGTCATGCCCCCCTTCTCGCGATGGCGGTCCATGTAGCGCGGCACATATTGGCGGAACTGCTCCACGTAATAGGCTTGCTCCGGTCGTGGGCCGACCAGGCTCATCTCGCCCAGCAACACGTTGATGAGATTGGGCAACTCGTCAACTTCCAGACGGCGCAACAACGTGCCCAGTCGGGTCTGCCGGGGATCGTTTTTCACCGTCCAGCCCGGGCCGTCTTTCTCGGCATCGGTGCGCATGGAGCGAAACTTGATCATCATAAACTCGCGGCCGTCCAGACCCATGCGCGGCTGAACAAAGAAAACCGGACCGGGCGACTCCACTTTGATCGCCAGCGCCGTCAGGAACATCAGCGGGGAGAGTGCGACCAGTCCGACGGCCGATCCCAGAAAATCGATCAGCCGCTTCATCGTCAGCAGGTATCCGCGCAAAGCGTAATCGCGCACCGACAGCAGCGGCAGCCCGCCCAGGTCTTCGATGCCCGCGGTTGTGGTGATGTACTGGAACAGGTCGGGGAATACCTTGATAGTGACGCGGCCGCGCTCGCAATAGGAGATGACGTGCAGCGTCTCGCGATGCCCCTTTTCGGGGATGGCCACGATAACCTCATCCAGCCGATATTGGGTGATAAGGTCCGGCAGATCTTCCGGGCGGCCGAGAACCGGCACGCCAAGGATCTCGCTCTCGTCGCCGTTGTCGTTGATGATGCCCACCAGATCGTAGCCCAGGTCGGGCGACCAGACGATGCGTTGCAGGATCATCCGCGCGGTGTCGCCCGTGCCGACGAGGATAACCCGGTCCTTGCCGATGCCACGGTCCTGCAACCACTTGCGCACCCCATTGACGACGAGGCGGCCGAGGATCAACAGGATGACGGTCAAAATCCAGTTATAGACGAGCATCGTGCGCGGATAATCGGCGATGGCCCGATTGGTGCGCAAGAAGATGGTCGTCAGAGCGACGGCCAGCAGGATGCCTATAGAGACGCTGATAAAGACGTAGAGGGTCTGGTCGATGCGTGAAACGGCTCGCGGCACGTAATATTGCCGGTTGAGGAACAATACACCCACGATGCTGAAAGCCTGCGCCAGAAACATGGGCAGATGGTCAATTAACGGCAACTGATTCGCCAGCGGATCGGGCCATTCATAGGACACGCGCAATTGATAAGCCAGCACAAAAGCGATCCCGATCAGCAGAAAGTCGGCGATCACCTGAATGACGGTGAAAAGCGTGCGCACGCGTTGAGTTGACATAACTTAATATTCTTCCACCGGCAAGGCGGCCTTGACCTGCTCAACATGCCGCAGGATGGATTCCGCGCCGCTGATCGCCGTGTCGCCCTGCGTGCCCAGCATAGCGGCCAACTCGCGGACGCGGCCGCTTCGGTCCAGACTGGCCACATGGGTCGTCGTGCGACCATCAGCCACAGCCTTGCTCACGTGGAAATGGGCGTCACCATAGCCCGCCAGCTGCGGCAAATGGGTGACGACCACGACCTGATGATTGGCCTCGGCCGCCAGGCTCCATAACTTTCGGCCGACGATATCGCCCACGCGGCCGCCGATGCCCTGGTCGATCTCGTCGAAGATCAACGTTGGAGCGCGGTCGACCTGAGCCAGCGCCGTCTTCAGGGCCAGCATCAGACGCGCCGTCTCGCCACCACTGGCCACCCGTGCCATCGGCTTGAGCGGCTCTCCGGGGTTGGCCGAGATGAGAAACTCCGCCTGATCAATGCCGGTCTGGTCAAACGCAAGCCGTTGCTCGTCGCCGCCGATGGTCACATAGCAGCCATTGGTGTCGGGTTGGGTCTGGAATTCGACGCCGAATAGCGCGCCTTCCATCTTGAGGTCGGCCAGGTGCAATTCGACGGCTGCCGACAGTTGCCTGGCTGCCGCCCGTCGCTTTTCCGACAGGGATGCCGCCATCCGGCCGATCTTCCGCAGGTAAGTCTCCTGCTCGGATTCGAGTTCGGCCGTGCGCACCTCGCTGTTTTCCAGCGTCTTCATCTCCGCCTCTGCCCGTTCCGCGGCCGCCAATAGACCGGCGATCCCTGTTTCGCCATACTTGCGCTTGAGATCGCTGACAAGCTCCAGCCGCGCCTCAACGCCATTGAGCCTCTGCTGGTCATACTCCAGGGAATCGAGGTAATCGCGCAGTTCCGCGGCCGTCTCACTGAGTTGGAAATTCAATCCCTGCAAAGCGGCCAGAGACTCCTGCCGGGTTTCGTCGAGCTTGGCCAATTGAGCCATGGCGTGCTCCACGCGGCCCAGCAAGTCGACGACAGACGGCCGCTCCTCGTCGGCGGCCAACAACAAATCGACGGCCTCCCCGGCGAAGCGGCCCAACTGCTCGGCGTTGGCCAGCCTAACGCGCTCAATGCGCAAGGTATCTTCCTCGTCGGGTCGCAATGCGGCGGCCGAGATCTCCTCGACCTTGAAACGCAGCATCTCCAGACGCTGAGCCATGTCGCGACGGCTGCGGTTTAACTCGGCCAGTTCGCGCCGGATAATGTGGAGGCCCTGAACTTCGGCCGCCAGCTCGCGCCGTTGGGCCTCGAGACCGCCAAAAGCGTCGAGCAGCGGCAGATGTGCGCGCGGCTTCAGCAAGGACAGATGCTCCCCCTGGCCATGAATATCGATGAGCGGGTCGGCCACCTGCCGCAGGATCGAGAGGCTAACCGCGCGGCCGTTCACCCGGCAGATGTTGCGGCCGTTGGCGCGGGCTTCGCGGGCCAGCACGATGTATTCGCCGTCGTCGCCGGATGATCCGTCCGGCTCGTCCAGCCCTTCGGCCTCCAGAATGGGATGCAATATTTCGCGCAATGTCGAATCAAGCCGGAAGGTAGCTTCGACATAGGCCTCATCACTGCCGGCGCGCACGGCCGTGGTATCAGCCCGGCCGCCCAACACCAGCATGACGGCATCGAGGATGATGGATTTACCGGCCCCCGTCTCGCCGGTCAGAACGTTGAAACCGGGATCGAGATGGAGACGCAGGTCTTCGATAATGGCGAAATTGCGGATGTACAATTCCGAAAGCATGGCATTTCCGATATTAGCGCATTTGCCAATAGGCCGCACCGCCGGCGATGAAAAGATAGATGCCCGGCCCCAGAAGCGACAACAACCCGCCGATATTTCCCGTCAAAGCAGCCAGGATCAGCGGCAAGGCGGGGATAGCCACGCCCAGGATCATCATCGCCACCACCAGACCCGGCAAATAACGGCCACGCCGCCCACCGATGGCCCGCTTGGTGATGCGCCCGATAAAACTGCCGATCGCCCCGCCAAAGAAAAAGATCAGAATGAAAAACAGGAAGCCGCCTCGGAAAAAGTTTACGAGGAGGTATCCCGCCAGCAGGCTGATAGGCAGTGACACCATCACGGCGATCAGGTAATCGAGCGGCCGGCTGTTGAAGAAGGCATCTTCGGCCTCGCGCCGGCATTCGGGGCAGATATAGCCGACCGGCGTCTTGTTGGCGCAGCTGATGCAGATCGGCCGCTCGCAATTGTAGCAGCGCAAGGACGTGGCCCGGTCAGGATGGCGATAGCATGTCAGCTGATACGCCGCATCATCCTCATGCAGGCCAGCCGATTCTTCGACTGCCTCCACGAAAGTCGGCGGTTCGGGCTGAGGCGGCTGCTTTTCCAGTTCGGCCGCGGCGAGCGCGGCTTCCACCTCGGGCGGGATGGGGCGGCCGTCGAGAATCGCCAGCCCGGCGATTGCCATCAGGGAGTCGGGGGCCAGCTCCAGCGAGCGCTCATAGGCCGCGCGCTTCTCGGTCGGGTCGGCCACCACTCCGGCCAGCCCCAGCCAGGCATCGGCCGTATCAGGGGCCTCGGCCAGAATCTGCCGGTAGATCGATTCGGCCGCGGCGTTCTTGCCATTTTCCGCGTTGCGATTGGCTTGCGTTAGCAGAGTACGGATTCTCGGATCGTTAAATGCCATTCAATTCTTCCCAACGATATCGCCGATTCACGGATTGGTCCTCATCAAAGTTCGTCGATATCAGGCTCTGGTCCTGTGTATCATGTTTAGGTGCGACTGTCGCGAGCCGGCCCGATATTCAAATGCGGCCAACTGAACCCCAACCGGCCCATCAGGCGACGATAGAAGTAGCCGGGGCTTTCCACCCGGGCGAAGCTGCACGTGCGCTCGTCCCTGGTGATGACCACCTCATCGCCATCCATCACCGGCGTGCTCTTCTGGCCGTCGGCCGTCAGGAACGCTTCGTGCCCCATTTCAACCTGTATGGCGATCCGCGCGTTTTCATGCAACACCAGCGAGCGGTTCAGGCTCAGGTGCGCGGCCACGGGCACGATGACCAGGTTCTGCAACTGCGGCGGCATGAGCGGCCCGCCGGCAGCCATGGAATAAGCCGTCGAGCCGGTTGGCGTGGACACGATCAGGGCGTCGGCGATGTAGGTCGTCACCAGATCGCCATCCACCCGCAGATGCAGGTGAATCACGCGCGCCTGTGCCCCGCGGCCGATGACCACCTCATTGAGCGCCGAAAACGGCGCTACCAACTGCCCGTCACGCCATAATTCGGCATGAAGCATCAGGCGCCTCTCGATCCAGAACTGCCCATTCAGAACCCGCTCCAGCTTCTCCGGCCAATCGTCCGGCGTCGCCTCGCTTAGAAAGCCCACGCGGCCGACGTTGATGACGAAGATGGGCACGCCGTAGGGAACCGTCCAGCGGGCCGCGCGCAACGTTGAACCGTCGCCGCCCAGCACGACAATCAACGACGTGCTCGCCAGCCGCCCGTCAATATCCTCGTCGTCTTCGGGCGCGGCCATCCACACGTCGATGTCGCGTGCCACCAGCCAATCGCGCACTTTTTCGGCCAGCGGCGCGGATTCGGGAATCCGTGGTTGTATGATGATACCAACGGGGTTCATTGGAGGGAGTTCGTTTGCTCTACGAGCCATCGACGGCCGCCCATCGATGTCCGTCTATTCCCTATAGCCGCGCTTCCAGCCATGCGGTCACTTGCCCCATCGACACGCGCATCTGTTCCTCGCCTTCGATCAGCGGCTTCACCGTCACCTCGCTCCGGGCCAGCTCATCGTCGCCGACGATCAGCACGTAACGGGCCCCATGGTGATTGGCCTCGCGCATCTGGCTTTTCATGCTGCGACCACGACGGGAGAAGGCCAGCCGCGTGCCGATGCCGGCCTGACGCAACTCGAAAGCCAGCTTCACCGCCGCCGGCTTCGTGGCGCCGCCAAAGTGCGCCACCAGCACCGGCAACGGCGCGAGCGGTGGCAGCTCTATCCCCTGCTCTCTCATGCCCAGGATGACGCGCTCGATACCGGCGCCAAAGCCGACGCTTGGCGTGGACGGCCCGCCGATATCCTCGGCCAAACCATCATAACGGCCGCCGCCTAATAAAGCCGCCTGCGCCCCAATGCCTTCCTGCCACACCTCAAAAACGGTCTTGGTATAGTAGTCGATGCCCCGCACCAGCCGAAAATTGATCGTATACGATTGCCCCAGTGCTTCCAACAGGGCGCGCACGTCAGCGAAATGCTCGCGGCAATCATCACACAGATGATCGATGATATGCGGCGCGTCTGCCAGAAGCTCGTCCATCCCTGGCGCCTTGCTGTCCAGCACGCGAAGGGGGTTTTTGGCCAGGCGTGTCTTGTCGATATCGGACAGCCGGCCGAGATGGTTCTCCAGATATGCCACCAGCTTTTTGATATAGCCCGGCTTGCAGACCCGGCAGCCGGTGCTGTTGACCTGGAAAGTCAACCCCTTGAAGCCCAGCTCGCGAAGGAGATTCATCGCCACCATCATGACCTCGACGTCGGCCGCGGGGTCATCCTCACCCATGATCTCGCAGTCAAACTGGCTATGCTGGCGCAGGCGGCCGGCCTGGGGCCGCTCGCGCCGAAAGCCGGGGCCGATGGTGTAGAGTTTCACCGGTTGCGGCCAGGAGGCCATGCCGTTCTGGATGTAGGCGCGCACAAGACCGGCGGTGAACTCCGGCCGCAGGGTGATGCTGGAACCGTCGGCCTCGTCGATCGTGTACATCTCCTTCTGGACGAAGAAATCGGAGCCTTCGCCCACGCCGCGAGAGAACAACTCCGTGGCCTCGATGATCGGCGTATCGATCCGCTGAAAACCATGGCGTCGGGCCACATTCCCGGCCGTGGCGATTACCATATCCCAATAATGACGGTCATCGGACAAGACGTCATGCATGCCGGTTAGCCGCTGGATTTGCTTCGACAATTGAACCTCCGCGCATGATGGCCGAGCCGCGGTCGGGCCATCATCAATAATTCATCAGGGTATTATACAGGGAAAAAGGCGGAGGGGCATGGGGCGGATCGGCCGCCGTAAGCTCGAGGCGGCCGTTCCGCAATGGTGGCGCTTCAGGCCAAACGACGGTCGCAGGCCGCGCGCACGCCACAGGCGACACAGCGCCGGGGCTCGTTGTGGTCAGGCTCGGGATCGTTCTCTTCGCGGGTGGCCCGCATGTCGTCCAGCAGGTCGAGCAGATCGGCCTCCAGATCGCCGGTGTAATCGACGGCGAAAGCGCGATCCCTGTATTGGAGAATGCCGTA